>JACRAQ010000078.1 GCA_016213335.1 Nitrosomonadales bacterium | reverse complement strand
TGCGGCGGTTTCGATCACCTGCGGGAAATCAATCATGCGTTGCAGCAGTGCGGTTTCGTATTCGCTTTCCAGCGCGTCAACGGCGGCATGATGCAAGCTCAGGCGATCGCCGCCCCATTGGGCCAGCACCGCGTGGATGCGGGCATGGGCGTACTGGATGTAATACACCGGATTGTCGTTGCTCTGCGATTTCGCCAGATCTATGTCGAATACCAGTTGCGAATCCGGGTGGCGCGCGGCGAGGAAATAGCGCGTCGCGTCGCAGCCTACTTCGTCTATCAGGTCGCGCAACGTGACGTAGCTGCCCGCGCGCTTGGAAATCTTCACTTCCTCGCCATGCCTCAGTACCGTCACCATCTGGTGCAGCACATATTCCGGCCAGCCTTGCGGAATGCCGGCATCCAGCGCCTGCAAACCGGCGCGCACGCGGGTGATGGTGCTGTGATGGTCCGCGCCCTGCTCGTTGATGACACGCTCGAAGCCGCGCCGCCATTTGTCCAGGTGATAGGCCACGTCCGGCACGAAATAGGTGTAGCCGCCATCGGACTTGCGCATCACGCGATCCTTGTCGTCGCCGAAGGCCGTGGTGCGCAACCACAGCGCATCGTCCTGCTCGTACGTGTGGCCGCTGGCAATCAGTTTGTTGACCGTTTCGTCCACCCTGCCATCGGTATACAGCGCGGATTCCAGCGAAAACACATCGAACTCCACCTCGAACGCGCGCAAATCCAGATCCTGCTCGCGGCGCAGATAGGCCACGGCGAAATGGCGGATGGCCTCGGCATCGTCCGCGTCACCCTTTCCGGTAAGGTGTTGATCGTCCGCCTCTACCGCCTCCTTCGCCATGTAGGCGTTCGCCACATCCACGATGTAATCGCCGCGATAGCCGTCCTCCGGCCATGCGGCATCGTCCGGCGTGACGCCCTTGCAGCGCAGTTGCACCGAGCGCGCAAGATTATCAATCTGCTGCCCCGCGTCGTTGTAATAGAACTCGCGCGTCACGTTCCAGCCCGCCGCGTGCAGCACCCGGCACAGACAATCGCCCACTGCCGCGCCACGCCCGTGGCCGACATGCAACGGCCCGGTGGGGTTGGCCGAGACGAACTCAACCTGCACCTTGCGCCCGCCGCCAAGATGGGCGTGGCCATACCCCGCACCCGCCTGCAACACGCCATGCACCACCTCCTGTTTCGCGGCAGTGGTGATGAACACATTGATGAAACCCGCGCCCGCGATTTCCACTTTCTCGACGGCATCGGATTGCGGCAGCGCCGCGATCAGTGCCTTGGCAATTTCGCGCGGCGGCTTGCGTAGCGGCTTGGCCAACTGCATCGCCAGGTTGCAGGCGTAATCGCCGTGTGCAGCCAGCTTGGGACGCTCGATGAGTATCTCGGTTCGCGTCGCGCCATTGTTTGCAATTTCAGGCGCAACCTCGCGCAAAGCTTGCGCAAACAAATCGGTCAAATGGGATTTGAAATTCAGGACAGCGGACATGAAGCAGCACCTTTTGAGAGGCGCGGATTATAGCATTTTGGTTTAATCCAAATTATTGGGAAGCCAATATTCCACTTCACCTATCGGCATCCAAATCGCGTTGTTCTCAACTGGGATGCGATTTCGCCAGTCTTCTCGCCTCTCAATCATTGCCCAAGCAGCAATAGCAGCTAGGCAAGCATCGCGCTCATGCTCGTTACCCCAAGCCATTTGGAAGTTTTCCAGATAATTAGTCAGCCTTGCTGGGTAAGCCTCAGTAAGGCGGATTTTGGGAAACGTAGCTTTCAATGCCCGACCAACTAATAGACCTTGCACCAAACATCCACCTCGCAGGGAATTAAGGTGAAGCGCATGTAATTCTCGGTCTATCTCTCGCCCAGAAGGTTGCCAGAACAAGGGAGCATCAATTCCAGCCCCTTCAAGAAAAGTTTTGCCATCTAACTCTTCAATAATGGCATCTCTTGCAGAAATAGCATGCTCAGTTGTGCCTACCGCAACATCCTGCGCACTTAAAGCAAAATCAAATGGATTAGTGCGTAACACGCACCATCCAAAGTTATCCCTACCCCCAGGATCAAACCCTGCAACAATCATAAATTACAACACCTTCTACGAGCTCATCGCTAAATAGAGCGTGTTCGAAATATTTTCGAGCACACTCACGCCACAATCTCATCCATCAGCTCAGGATGTTTATCCAGCAAGCGAAACAGGTTGACCACGGCAGAGACCGGTTTTGCTTTGCCATTCTCGTAGCGTGAAAAGGCATTGACGCCGCCCCCGGCGATCTCGGCGGCGCGGCGTTGTGATAGGCCTAGTTTTTTACGGATACGCGCCAGCTCTGCCGCTTCTTGCGCGTCTACTTTCAAACGCAGCTTCTCCAGCACTTGGGCATAGCGCTCGCCTTCTTTGCCCGCAAATTCGATCTCGCCGCACGAGGGACAATGCCAACCATCAACTGCACGCACGGTTGCTTGATGGCCCCGATATGTGATCACTGCATCTTTCTTACGGCGAACCATGTTTGCTTGTTCGCAATTCAGGCATGGATGTGCCATGTCATTTCTCCTTGAACTGGATGACGACGATCCCGTTTTCACGCAATGTGACCTTGATGTAGACCGACATTCTGGATTTCAATTTGGCGTGATACACATCCTGCCAAATCTGATGATCCGCATGCGTCGTCATGCTTTTGTAGAAATCGCCTTGCCTTAAAGCCAGCACCACACTCACCGCTTCATCTGGCGACAGGCCCAACTCAGCCGCCCCCATCAACGCCGTAGCTGTAAAGGCGCTTACTTTGCGTTGCGTGACAACCTGCTGAATCTTTACAAGCGCGTAATGCGGTTTTTTCTTTTCCATGTGCAATATAACCTAATAGGTTATGTCTGGCAATCAGCTATTTCCGTGTTAGCTAATCTGCCACCGGCAGCCGAATGGTGTATTGCCCCGATTTCTCATCCTTCACCAACACGACTAGCTTGTGCTTCTGCGCGTCTTCCATCAACTCCCTGAACGAGCGGTAACCGTAGAAGGATTCGTTGAAACCGGGTCTGCGCCGCTGCATGGTGGTCTTGACCATCGAGCCCCAGAGCTTTTCATCTGAGCCGCGCTCGGAGATGAGGCCTTCGACGGTCTCGACCAGAAAATCCATCGCCTCTTGTTTCTTGTCTTCCTCGCTCTTGGCTGCGGCCGGCTTCGCAGTTTCAACTTTCGCTTTGGCTGGCGCCTTCTTGGCGGCCTGTCTCTTCTTCGCTTCCTGCACGCGCACCAGATCGTCGTAAAAAATGAACTCGTCGCAATTGGCGCTCAACAGATCAGAGGTCGAATCCTTCACGCCGATGCCGATCACATATTTGTTGTTCTCGCGCAGCTTGGAAACCAGCGGCGAGAAATCCGAGTCGCCACTGATGATGACGAAGGTGTCCACATGGGCTTTGGTATAGCAGAGATCGAGCGCGTCCACGACCATGCGGATGTCGGCGGAGTTCTTGCCCGACTGGCGCACATGCGGAATTTCGATCAGCTCGAAGGCCGCTTCATGCATCGTCGCCTTGAATTCCTTGTAGCGATCCCAGTCGCAATAGGCTTTCTTGACCACGATGCTGCCCTTGAGCAGCAGGCGTTCCAGCACTTTCTTGATGTCGAATTGCGCGTATTTGGCGTCGCGCACGCCCAGCGCATTGTTCTCGAAATCGCAGAACAATGCCATGTTGGTGATTTCCGGTTGACCTGCCATGTGTCCCTCCTGTTTTCCTTATCTTGTCCAGGCTGCGCGCCAGCCGCTTACCCCATAACCAATTTGCTCAAATGACTTTCCCCGGGTTCATCAGCCCGCGCGGATCGAACACTTGCTTGATGCTGCGCATCATTTCCAGCTCCAGCGCGCTCTTGTAGCGGGTGATTTCTTCGCGTTTGAGCTGCCCTACGCCGTGCTCGGCGCTGATGCTGCCGCCGAACTTTGCCACCACCTCATAGACGATGCGATTGACATCATGCTCATGCTGCTTGATGAATTCCTTGTTGCGCACAGGATCAGGCATGGAAGCATTGTAGTGAATGTTGCCGTCGCCGATATGGCCGAAAGCGGCGATGCGCACGCCGGGGAATGCGTCATGCAGCGCGGCATCGGCCTGGGCGAGGAATTCTGCCACGCGGCTCACCGGCACCGAGATGTCGTGCTTGATGCTGATGCCATCCATTTTCTGCGCATCGCTGATACCGTAACGCAGCTTCCACCAGCTTTCGGCCTGCGCCTTTTCGGCAGATACCGCAAAGTCTTCGATACCGCCGGGAAAGCTTTCCAGCGCGGCACGCAACGCTTTGTCCAGCGGTACATCCAGCACATCAGACAGATCAATGACAGCCAGCCACTCATGCTTGCTGGAAAAAGGCTCACGGGCATCCGGGATGTGGCGCAGCACCAGGTCAAGGCAAGTGCGCCCAAGGAATTCAAAGGCGCTGATGCGGTCGCCGCAGGCGGCGCGCAAATGCGCGAACAGCGCCACTGCCGCCGCCGGGTCGCGCAGGCCCACGCAGGCGGACGCCATCGCCTGCGGGCGTGGAAACAGCTTGAGCGTGGCGGCGGTGATGACGCCCAGCGTGCCTTCCGCGCCGATGAACAAGTGCTTGAGGTCGTAGCCGGAGTTGTCCTTGCGCAGGGCGCGCAGGCCGTTCCAGACGCGTCCGTCCGGCAGTACCACTTCCAGCCCGAGCACCAGGTCGCGCATGTTGCCGTAGCGCAGTACGTTGATGCCACCGGCGTTGGTGGACAGGTTGCCGCCGATCTCGCAATGACGCTCGGCGGGCAGGCAGAGCGGGAACAGGCGGTTGCCCTGCTCCGCCGCTTCGCGCACATCGGCCAGTATGCAGCCCGCTTCCACGGTGATGGTGTAGTTGGTGGCATCCAGTTCGCGGATGCGGTTCATGCGCGACAGGTTGAGCACGATTTGCCCGCCTTCGGCGAGCGGCACCGATGCCCCGCACAGGCTGGTGTTGCCGCCCTGCGGCACAATGGCGATGCCCTGCGCCGCACATAGCGCGACCACCGCGCTGACTTGCGCCGTGTCGGCGGGCAGCACCACCGCCAGCGCGTTGCCAGAATAACGCCCGCGCTTGTCGTTGCAATGCGGTGCGGTAGCTGCGCCAGCAAGCACGTTTTCTGTGCCGACGATGGCGTAAAGGGCATGTATCAGATCGGGCGACATCAGAAATTTAGCCTCATCCGGCGAAGCCGGAACCAAACAGGAAGTCTTGAGTAAACTCTCCCCCCTCCCTTGACGGGAGGGGGCAGGGGGTGGGTGAACTGTGAGGATTGCGTAAGTATTTC
Organism: Nitrosomonadales bacterium; assembly: GCA_016213335.1. Taxonomy (GTDB): domain Bacteria; phylum Pseudomonadota; class Gammaproteobacteria; order Burkholderiales; family Gallionellaceae; genus VIKH01. The sequence continues at coordinate 21,921 of JACRAQ010000078.1, read as the reverse complement.
AGAGCTCACCCCCACCCTGACCCTCCCCCGGGAATGGTTTGCGCGCATTGGAATAATATTTTCATTTTGCTCAATTCAAGTTTAAAACTCCAGCGGATCAATGTCCAATGACCATCGCAGCTTGTTCGCGGGCAGCGCATCCAGCAAGGGCCGCCACGCGCGCAGAAATTGCTGCAGGGGTTTGCGTGTTTCGCACTGTACCAGCAACTGGGCGCGGATATGGCTGGCGCGGCGCGGCATGGCTGCCGGCACCACGCCGTATACTTCGACCGGTAGCGCGAGTGCGATGGCGGCTTCGCGCGCCATCTGCAAAAACGCATACACCGCAGGCTCCTGTTTACCTTCCGCCCGCAGCATGGCCTGATGCACGAACGGCGGGAACCCGGCTGACTTGCGCTCGCCCAGTAGCGTTTTCGCCCAGGCGGCGTAATCGTGGTGGCGCAGGGCGCGAAACAGCGGATGGTCCGGGAATGCGGTCTGAACCAGCACTTCACCCGGCTTGCCGGCGCGCCCGGCGCGCCCAGCCACCTGCGCGAGCTGGGCAAATAATTTTTCCGAGGCGCGAAAGTCGCTGCTGTACAGCGCGCTGTCCGGGTTGAGCACGCCCACCAGGGTCAGGTTGGGAAAGTCGTGGCCTTTCGCCAGCATCTGCGTTCCCACCAGGATGTCTACCGCCTCGTCGTGAATCTGCTGGCGCATGACATTCCACGCACCCTTGTGGCGCGTGCTGTCGCGGTCCACGCGCAGGATGCGCGCCTGTGGAAAGCGCTCCAGCAGGATGCTTTCCACGCGTTGCGTGCCGGCTCCGACCGGCTTCAAGTCGGCGTCGCCGCAGGACGGGCAGGCGTTTGGCACGCGTATCTGGTACCCGCAGTGGTGGCAACGCAGGCGCCTGTCCAGCAGATGCAATACCAGCTTGCCGGCACAATTCGGACAACCCGATAGCCAGCCGCAGGCGGAGCACATCAGCACCGGCGCATAGCCGCGCCGGTTGATGAACAGCAGGCTTTGCTCGCGGCGCTCGATGCGCTGGCCGATCTCGCGCAGCAGGTTTTCGCTGATTCCGTGATGCATCACGGTCTGGTTGATGTTGATGCAGCGCACCGCCGGCAGCCTGGCGGCAGCCAGCGCGCGCCCGGTAAGCTGCAGCAAAGTGTAGCGCCCGCTTTGCGCGTTGTAATAACTCTCCAGTGAGGGCGTGGCGGAGCCCAGCACTATGGGTGCGCCGCACTGGCTGGCGCGGAATATCGCCACATCGCGCGCCGAATAGCGCAAGCCGTCCTGCTGCTTGAACGAGGCGTCATGCTCTTCATCCACGATCAGCAGTGCCAGTTGCGGCAGCGGCGCGAACACCGCCAGCCGTGTGCCCAGCACGACGCGCGCGCGTCCGGATTGCGCGCTCAGCCAGTTGCGAGCGCGCGCGCCTTCGCCCAGGCCGCTGTGCAGGCTGACCAGTTCCGCGTCCGGCAAGCGGCTGCGGAAATAGTTTTCCAGTTGCGGCGTGAGATTGATCTCCGGTACCAGCAGCAGCACCTGCCCGCCGCGCTGCAACGCGCGGTGCATGAGGTGCACGTACACTTCGGTCTTGCCGCTGCCGGTGACGCCGTGCAGCAGGAAACAGGTGTAGCCGCTTGTCTGCGCGACCGCATCCACCGCCTGCTGCTGCTCGGCAGTCAGGGTGTGCGCGTTATTGAAAGTGTGCCGAACAGCGTTCCTTCCATCTTCCGGGGATTGGGAAGGAACGGGAACGTAATGCTCAACCCACCCCTCTGCCATCAACACCTTCAACTGCTTTCCCGCAGTCGCCGACAAGGCCATGATCTGCGCCAGATTGCATGGCTGCCCCGACAGCATCGCCAAGATGCGCCGCTGCACCACCTTGCGTTTCGGGAATTCGCTCAGGCCAAGTGCCCGACCGCTGGCGCTGAGCGCATATTGCGGCACCTCTTCAAGTCCGGCGCGCTTGCCGCTGCGCAGGCGCGCCGGCAAGGCGGAGAGCACAGTGGCGCCGATTGGGTGATGGTAGTAGTCGCTGCAAAAACGCAGCAGAGCCAGCAGCCCGGCAGACAGCAAGGGAGTTTCGTCCAGCACCTGTGCGATCGGCTTGATGCGTTCTGCGGTCAAGGCTGAATCCGCCGCACATTCCATCACGACTCCCACCATCTGCTTGCGCCCGAATGGCACCAGCACGCGCTGGCCGCTGGCAATGCCATCTGCCGCCGCGTAATCGAACAGGGTGGGCAGGGGAACATCGAGGGCGACGCGGGCGATGGGCATTTTCTGGAGCTTGGCGCCGGATGCGGCAAACTTAAATGTGCGGGTAGCGGATTTTCAGGCAGCTTTCTTCAGGGCAAGCTCGGCGTAGTTGATTCTACACTCGGGGGCGGTTTCTGTTTAGCTTCCGCCTGCCCAATGCTGCATTTTTTCCAAGTGTTGCATGGCGTTGTAGGTTTTTATGTTTTTTTGGCTGGCCTGCGCGGTAGCGACCAGATAGAGCTGTGCGGTGGAGAGCGCGTCGGCCAGCGCATTGTGGCGGGCATCGTTCGGGATACCGAAATGGGTGGCCCAGTCATCCAGTGAGCGCAGGCGCCGCGCAAACAGGGGGTTCAACCCGGGCATCACGTAAGCCAGATCCAGCCAGGGGTGCTTGAAATGAAAGCCGATATAGCGCTGTATCGCGCGCCGGATCATGGTGTTGTCAAAAGCGGCGTGAAACGCCACCAGTGGGTCCTTGCCAAGAAACGCGAGAAAGCCCAGCAGCGCTTCCGCCGGGGGTACGCCTTCAGCCTGGGCGTTGCCGCCGATGCCGTGCAGCAAGATATTGTCCCGCTGGCTCACTTTCTCCTGTTGCAGCACCACGGAGAAACTGTCTCCCAGCGCAATCCGCCCATTAGCTACCGCCACCGCGCCGATAGAGATCAGCGTGTCTTTCTGCAGGTTCAGGCCGCTGGTCTCCACATCCACCACGACGCAGCGCGAGCCGGCCAGCGGTTTGGCCAAGTCGGCTTGCGGCAACGCGCGCCAGGCGTCGAGACGCTGTCTCTGTTCCGGAGAAAGCTCGATGCGCGAGTCAAACCATCGAGCCAGCCAGGCCGGCAGACCGGTCACAAACGATACTCCATGGCCAAGCGCGCCTGTAGCTTGCGCGCCTGGCGAAACGCTTCCTTCAGGATGCGCCGGTCCAGCTCGCTCAAGCGCTCCGGATCAACCAGATTATCCAGCGCAGTGGAGCAGGATTCACTCCTGCCCGCTTCGTGGTGATGGCGCAACCGCAGCACCTGAATAAATAGCAGCGCATCTATCCACGCGGCTACCTCGGCATCGCCGATATTTAATTTCGGCGCGCTCAGGCGCAGCCGCTGGATGGTGCTGGTATGCGTGATACCGGCGGCAAGGCTGAAGATACGCGCAGCATCCACAAACGGCGTGATGCCGTTTATCTTGAGATCCAGCGTGTGTTCCCTGCCCACCACGAAGTCGCGCACCACGCCCAGTGGAGGGCGGTTGCGCAAGGCGTTCTGTGCCATCTGGTGCAGGAAGCGCGGATTGGCGGCGGCGGCATGCGACAACCACGCGCGCAAATCATCGGCCAGATGTTGTGCGCCGTATAGCGCGCGAAAGTCGAAAAAAATCGAGGCATGCAACAAAGCCTCCGGCGTCCCATGCGTGATCCAGCCGGAGAACATTTGCTTCCATTCTTCCAGCGACAGGCACCATTGCGGGTTGGACGCCATCATCTGGCCTTTGCATAGCGGAAATCCGCACGAAGCAAGCGCCGCATTGACCCTTTCCGCCACCGGCAGCAATTGGTGGCGAATCTGCCCGGCCGTCATGCCTGCAGGGACAGAAAACAGCAATGCGTTATCCTGGTCGGTGTTAAGCGTTTGCTCGTAACGCCCTTCCGAACCCAGCGCCAGCCAGCATAACCCGGCTGTATCAGGCAGGCCGCTCGCGGCGCACTCCAGCTCGATCACGCGCACGGTGAGCAAATCGTTGAAAGTGGAGATGAACTGCGTCAGCTGTTCCGGCGCCACGCCCTGTGCCATCATGTTGTGCGCCACGCGGCGGATGTCGGCGGCGGCAAGCCGCAATACCTCTATGCTGCCGGCATTGCGTATGGACGCGCCAATCTGGCGCAAGCCCACGCGCTGCAAGGCAAACAGGTCTTTTTCCGACACCAGCCCGGCCAGCCGTCCATTTTCGACCACCAGCACGTGGCGAAAGCCATGCCTTGCCATGGCCAGTGCTGCCTCGTGTGCCAGCGCCTGTGGCGGCAGTGTGCTCAGTTGTGTGGTCATGATGCCAATCACCGGCTGGTCGAGGTCAGCCTGGGGCAGCGCGATGCGCTCCAGCACGTCGTGCAGTGTGAGGATGCCCAGCGGGCTCTGCCGTTCGTCCACCGCGACCATGGAGCCGATGCCGTGCTCGCGCATGAGCGCGAGCGCCTCGCGCACGCTGGTGCCGGGGGTGCAGGTAACCGGCGCGCGGCGGATGATAGCCGACAGCGGGCTGGTCAGCGATTGCTGCTCCACGCTCGACTGGGAGTATTGAGCCTGGATCAGGTGCTTGGAGTGCTCGAGCAGGTTGGCGATGCGGCGTGTGCAGAAATCGCGGAAAACCGGGCTCATCCCGAGCAAGGTATTGAAATCTGTCGCCGCCAGCTCGTAGCAGAAGGTGTCGCTACCCGCGCGATAGATGCTGGTAACAGGGCGGTTTGCCAGCAGTGCGCCGAGCGGAAAACACTCGCCTTCCACCAGTTCCAGCCAGGCGTCCGCGCCACTGGCTTGCGCAACGCTCTGTTCGCCATGCACCCTACCCTGCTTGATGACCATGAGCCGCCCTGCCACGCCTTGCTCCGGCGAAAGGATCACTTCGCCTTCGGCGTAATACGCCACGCTCATTTTATCCAGCATCCACAGCAGGTGCCCTGGCTCCATGCGGTCAAACGGAGCGTGTGCGGCAAAAAAGGTCAATTGTGAAGAATGGATCGCGCTCAAGGGATTTTCGCTCTATGACGATGGAGCCTCGATCATTATTTCACTGATTCAAATTCTGTGCGCACCGCAGTGGTGGAAAGGCTGGGGTCGAGCATGCATGGCGAAGAAGGGCGCGGAGCAGCTAACCAAAGCAAACCCCGCCACAGGGGCGGGGTTTGTCGAGGCTGCATCCAGCTAAGAGGCCGTTAGCCCAGTTTTTTGCGGAGTGCGGTAAATCCCAGCAATCCCAGTCCCGCCAAAAGCAGGGCGTAGGTCTCGGGTTCCGGCACGGCAGGAGGGGGGGGGAGGCACGCTGCTCATGCTTTGGGCATCGTGCGAGAACGGCGCGAACTTGGTTAAGTCGGTATCGGTGTTGCCAGCGCAATTAGCCTTACTTTTTGTGCATAGAGTGGTGTTGTACAAATCGAAGTGAATTGCATAACCGGTAACAAGATTCGACGTGTCAATGTCGAAACTGGCGTAATACATCCCAGACCCCGCTTGAGGCCCCCAGCCGGGGTGGTCCTGCGTGTTGAATACACCGGACTGGTTGCTGCTGCTAAAAGAGAACCCGACTTCTTTAAAATAAGTCGGGAACATGCCATGCGAAGGGAGGTCGCCCGCATCAGCGCTGGCGGAAAACTCATCTATCGGCGGCGTGCCGTAGGTCATGTCTGAGGTTACGTTGACGGTTGTGCCGTTAAAAGTGAATGACCCCAGATCCGCCGGCGTGGAAATTTGCGGCGTTATGGCCATGGACAAATAATAAGTGTCGGAGAGCGTATTGCTGCTGTTCGGTTCCAGGAATGCAAACAACGAGAAGCTTGAACTGGTTGCAACAACGGTTTGCGTCGACCAATTATAAGTTCCGCCGGCAATGCCGAGCTGCAACACCGGGACAGCATTTGCTGTTCCGGCTGCAAAGCCGAGGCATGCGGTCAAGGCAACGGCCCGTGTGCGCGAAAAAATGTTTTTCATGGTAATTCCCTTCTCTTCTTACTCTTTAAGGAGGCGCTAAACAAACAATTGCGTGAAGCAGCACTTTGCTCTTGCGCGACCAACCTCTTACATAAACCCTCTTTAGCCTGATGCGTACTCTATCCCGTTTTGGTAACAATTGGTATTGTACTGTAGTACAGGTATTCGTCTGCCCGCATCTAATTTACCTGATAATGAATACTGGCCATTTGTGATGTACTTTCATGCAGTTGATCGCAGGCCAGCAACAATTACCAGGAAAATATGGAGTTTGACTGCTAGAAATCTGGACAGGTGGAGAATTATGCCGCTTGCCATGGCAAGTCAATAAGCAAAAATCTTATCTTGGCCTGTTGGATCCTTCCATATTCAGGCTGACATTCGTTCTACCGGCCATTTGCCGGTAGCGCATTTACTGGAGTAGCCCTATGAAACTGCTCGGCACCGATACCAGCCCCTATGTGCGCAAGGTGCGTCTTGTCCTGCTGGAAAAAAATATCTCCCACGACTATCTGGTTGATCCGCCGCGCGAACCGGACAGCCAGGTGGCGCGCGCAAACCCGCTCGGGCGAATTCCCGCGCTGATTCTCGATGATGAGACCTGCGTGTTCGATTCGCCAGTGATCGCAGAATACGCCGACACCCTGAACGACTCTCCGATCCTGATCCCGCGCTACAGTACCGTGGCGCGGATGCGGGTCAAGCGCTGGGAGGCGCTGGCAGATGGCATTATGGATTCGGCGGTGGCGGTGCGTGCCGAAAACACCCGTCCGCCCGAAAGGCGGGATGCCGACACTGTCAGCCGCCACAATCACGCCATCACGCGCGCGCTCGCTTACGCGGCCAGCCAGCTCGGCCAGCGCGAATGGTGCGAGGAGAAGGCGATCACGCTGGCCGATCTGGCGCTGGCGAGCGCCCTGATCTATCTGGATTTGCGGCAGCCCGAGCGCGACTGGCGCGGGCTTCACCCGGATCTGGCGGCGTGGTGTGCCCGCGTCGGCGCACGCGCCAGCGTGCGCGCCACGCTCACCGGTTAATCTCGGGGGGGCGCTGCGCCGATTTGGGGCGGAATGCGGCAATGATTTCCGGCCTGGTTTCGATGTAGGGGCCGCCGATCAGATCTATGCAATAAGGCACGGCGGCAAACACTCCATCCAGCGTTTCCTTGATGGCTTTCGGCTGGCCCGGCAAATTCAGGATCAGGCATCGCCCGCGCACCACGCCAACCTGGCGCGACAGGATGGCGGTCGGCACGTAGCGCAGGCTGACTGCCCGCATTTGTTCGCCAAATCCGGGTAGCACCTTGTGCGCCACGGCCAGCGTGGCTTCCGGCGTCACATCCCGCACCGCAGGGCCGGTTCCGCCGGTGGTCAGGATCAGGTGGCAGCCCTCGCGGTCAACCAGCTCGATCAGTGTGGATTCGATCAGCGGCTGCTCGTCCGGGATCAAGCGCTCGAGGCATTGCCACGGGCTGGCCAAGGAGCCGGCAAACCAGTCCTGCAACGCGGGCAGGCCGGCATCCCGGTAGACTCCGCTGCTGGCCCGGTCGCTGATGGATACCAGCCCGATTTTGAGTTCCTGCACCATGATTTTGTCCCGCAAATTTTCCCGAACGTGACGCACTGTCATGCTTCGTTAGCGCAACTGCGCTTGAGCATGGAAAGATATTCCGCTTCGTCCAGCGAGATTACTTTTTCCAGGTAGGCGATGTTTTTCTCGATGGATTCCAGATAATAGTTGCTTTCGACGCCCAGATAATCCCTGAAATGGTAAACCAGCTTTTCGTAAATGCCCTCGTACGCCCCATCCAGCCTTTTTTCCCGGGTAAGCTCGTAAAAGCTCCTGGTCTGGCACAGCAAGTCGTGCAGGCTTTGGTAATTTCCGAAATTCGCTTCCTTGAATTCCTGGCACAGGAACAGCAGTTTTTCCAGGTAGGAGCGATCGGCCATCTGCCCGACCATGTCGGCAGTAGCGACAATCTGCGCGAGCAGACGGCTGCGCGCATCAGGGAAACCGATATCGGAAAAATTGAGCGACGGGTTGGTGCTGAGCATCATGGGTTCCAGAGGGGCCATGAAATCCGGCGGAAAATGCCGCTCGGCAAGATAGCCCCGCAAAAAAACGATGCCGCGCTCAACATGGTTCTGGGTGTACTGTGCGCCGGTGCCCGCTCCCTCCCCGCGCCGCTGCGCGTAGCCGATGTCGTGCATCAGGGCGGCCATCATAATCAGCGTTAGCTCGCGGTCGGCCAGCCGGTTACCGGAAATATGTACGCCGTGCATCAGCCTGACCGCGCACAGAAAAACATCCAGCGTATGCCGCAGGTCGTGATAGAGCGTTCCTATCGGGCAATATCCGGGATACTCGCCCCGAAACAGCCGCACAACATCGCCAAAAGCGGTCAACGCGAGGGAAAAGTCGTATGCCGGGTTGATGCGCCGGACAATACCTGCCGCCTTGTTCCAGACTTCGTCCGGGTTGCTGTTGGTGAACAGCTTGTATATTTCGGCGGGCGGGGGAGCACTTTCCACGGTTGCGGGCCAGATAGTTAGCAGGGTGTGGAAAACTGCGGCGGGAGGTGCTCAGGCAAGGCGGAAACCGGCGAAGCGGGTTGGGCGGGAAGGTGCGGCCCGCCCTTGCCGCCCAACCCGAAAAAAGCGGAGGCTGCCTTTGGCAAGCGAGCATTTTGAAACGGCCTCCAGCGCAGCATCATCACTCCGCAGTGTTATCCGGCACTGTTAGCGCCCCATCGCCTCGTTCATCGCCTTTTCCATGTCCGGCGCCGGCACATAGCCGGGAACCAGCACGCCATCGGCAAAGATCAGCGCGGGTGTGCCGGACAGGTTGAGTTTCCTGCCCAGTTCCAGCACCTTGGCCGAGGGCGCGTCGCAGGTACCCGCCAGTGGCTGCACATTGTTCAGCATCAGGTCGTCCCATGCCTTGATCGGGTCCTTGCTGCACCAGACGGCTTTTACTTTCTCGCCGGAGCCCTGGAATAAGGGGTACAGAAACAGGTAGAGGGTGACGTTATCCAGGTTTTTCAGCTCGTGCTCCAGCTTTTTGCAGTAGCCGCAATTCGGGTCGGTGAAATAGGCCAACTTGCGGCGGCCATCGCCCTTTACCCTTTTTATCGCGAGCTCGAAGGGCAGGGCATTGAAATCTACGGCGAACAACTGGCGGGCGCGCTCTTCGGTGAGATTGCGCATGGTTTTCAGCTCGTAAATATTGCCGTTTATGAGGTACTGCGCCTTTTCGTCGGTATAAAACAGCTGATCCTGCGTCACCACTTCGTACAGCCCGAGGACGTTGGCCTTGTTGACCTTTTCGATTTTGCCGATCTGCGGGTAGTTTTTTTGCAGTGTGTCTTTCACCCTGGCTTCGCTGGCGTAAGCGCAGAAGCAGAAAAGTGTGGCGAAAAGCAACAGGAACGATCTGAACATGACGAGACCCCGCAGGGTTAAGACGTTGGGAATCATAACATACGGGCATTGGTTTCCCCTGCATGGCACGTTGCTTTATAATCCTCCCCCCTCACGGAAAACGACCCATGCGCATCGGCCCCCACCAGCTCAGGAACAACCTGATTCTCGCACCCATGGCAGGCGTGACCGACCGGCCTTTCCGCATGTTGTGCAGGCGCCTGGGCGCGGGCATGGCAGTCAGCGAGATGGTGGCGTCCAACTCGCTGCTGTACGGCTCGGAAAAAACCATACGGCGCGCCAATCACGAAGGTGAAGCAGGCCCGATTTCGGTGCAGATCGTCGGCGCCGACCCGAGAATGCTGGCGCAAGCCGCCCGGCATAACGTGGAGGCGGGCGCACAGATCATAGACATCAATATGGGCTGCCCGGCAAAGAAAATTTGCAATGTCATGGCGGGCTCCGCGCTGCTGAAAGATGAAGGCAAAGTGGCGCAGATATTGGAGGCGGTGGTGGAGGCAGTGCCTGTGCCGGTAACGCTGAAGATCCGCACCGGCTGGGACAGGCACCACCGCAACGCAACCCGCATCGCAAAAATTGCTGAAACCAGCGGCATCCGGGCGCTCGCTATCCACGGCCGCACACGCGCCTGCGCCTACAGCGGCGACGCCGAATACGACACCATCGCGGAGGTGAAATCCTGCGTGAATATCCCGGTTATCGCCAATGGCGATATCACCACCCCCGAGAAAGCGCGCCACGTTTTGCGGCACACCGGCGCAGACGCCATCATGGTGGGCCGCGCGGCACAGGGGCGCCCGTGGCTGTTCCGCGAGATTGCGCATTTCCTCGCCACCGGCGAGCATCTGCCCGTCCCGCAGGCCGGCGAGATTCTGCGGGTGACGCTCGGCCATGTGCGCGATCTGTACGAATTCTATGGCGAGCACACCGGCTTGCGCGTGGCGCGCAGACACATCTCCTGGTATACCAAAGGGCTGGCCGGTTCGGCGCAGTTCCGCCACCGCCTGAACCGCATGGATAGCAGCACAGAACAACTGGAAGCTGTGATGGAATTTTTTGAAGACCAGATGCAGCGCGGCGATCGCCTGCACTACGCAGAGGAGCGGGCCGCGTGAAAACCGAGTGCAATTCCATGCTGGACGAGAACGAAGTTGCGCGCTACGTGCGCAAGGCAATGAATGACTATTTCAAGGATCTGGATGGTGAAGACCCCTCCTGCGCGGTGTATGACATGGTGATGAACTGCGTGGAAAAGCCGTTGATCGAAATCGTGCTCCACCATGCGGGCGGCAACCAGACGCGTGCCGCCGAATTGCTGGGGCTGAACCGCAACACACTACGCAAGAAAATCCAGCAGCACCGCATCAAATAATCTAATCGGACGGAAATTGAACATGGCAACCATCAAACAAGCGCTGATCAGTGTTTCGGACAAGACCGGGGTGCTCGAATTCGCCCAGGGTCTGCACCGGCTCGGCGTCAGCATCCTCTCGACCGGCGGCACCGCAAAACTGCTTGCCGCAAACGGCATCCCGGTGACGGAGGTGGCGGAATACACCGGTTTTCCGGAAATGCTGGACGGCAGGGTGAAAACGCTGCAACCCAAAATCCATGCGGGTATCCTGGCGCGGCGCGACCTGCCGGAGCATGTTGCCACACTGGCCAAACACAACATTCCGGGCATAGACCTGGTGGCGGTAAACCTGTACCCGTTCAGCGCCACCGTGGCCAAGCCGGATTGCTCGCTGGAGGATGCCATCGAGAACATAGACATCGGCGGGCCGACCATGGTGCGCGCAGCGGCCAAAAACCACCCGCACGTCGCCGTCGTCACCGACCCGGCAGATTACGCCGCGCTGCTGGCCGAGATACAGGCTAATAACGGCGCAGTTTCCGGCGCCACCTGTTTCAGCTTGGCAAAAAAAGCTTTCTCGCACACTGCCGCTTACGACAGCGCGATCAGCAACTACCTCACCGCGATCACTGCAGGCGGAACGAAGAGCGCATATCCGGCGCAGATCAATTTCAACTTTGCCAAGGTGCAGGACATGCGCTACGGCGAAAACCCGCACCAGAGCGCCGCGTTCTACCGCGACCTGAACCGCGTGCCGGGCGGCATTGCCGATTACACCCAGGTGCAGGGCAAGGAGCTGTCCTACAACAACGTCGGCGACGCCGATGCGGCGTGGGAATGTGTCAAGACCTTCGAGCAACCCGCCTGCGTCATCGTCAAACACGCCAATCCGTGTGGTGTGGCGGTCGCGGATTCCCCCCTCAATGCCTACCGGCTGGCCTATGCCACCGATACCGTTTCCGCGTTCGGCGGCATCATCGCTTTCAACCGCGAGCTGGACGAGGATACCGCGAGTGCCATTACTTCCAACCAGTTTGTCGAGGTCATCATCGCACCGGGCGTATCCGCAGATGCGCTCAAGGTCACGGCGGCAAAGCAGAACGTGCGTGTCCTCACCGTGCCGCTCTCCGGCGCGCACAACCACTACGACTTGAAGCGCGTCAACGGCGGCCTGCTGGTGCAGACTCCGGATGCGCTCAACGTGCAGGCCGCGCAACTCAAGGTGGTGACCCGGGCACAGCCGACGCCGGAGCAATTGCAGGATTTGCTGTTCGCCTGGCGGGTGGCGAAGTACGTGAAGTCCAACGCTATCGTATTCTGCAAAAATGGCCAGACCGTGGGTGTGGGTGCCGGGCAAATGAGCCGCGTGGATAGCACACGCATCGCTGCGATCAAGGCGCAGAACGCGGGCTTAAGCCTGGCAGGATCGGTGGTAGCCTCGGATGCGTTCTTCCCGTTCCGCGACGGCATAGATGTGCTGGCCGACGCGGGGGCGAAAGCGGTGGCGCAACCCGGCGGCTCGATGCGTGACGAAGAAGTGATCGCGGCGGCGGATGAGCATGGGATTGCGATGGTGTTCACTGGCTACCGGCACTTTAGACATTAAGCTTGTAGCTGGTAGCAAGTAGCTTGTAGCTTAATTGTGCGCCCGCGTTGCGGGCGCGCTTTTGCTACCTGCAACCAGCTACCGGCTACCAGCTAAAGGAAAACATGAAAATTCTGGTCATCGGCTCCGGCGGCCGCGAGCACGCGCTGGCCTGGCGCCTGGCACAAGGTGCGCGCGCGCAGAAGGTATATGTCGCGCCGGGCAACGCCGGCACGGCGCTGGAAGACGGCGTGGAGAATGTCGCGCTCACCGCCATCCCCGACTTGATCGCATTTGCGCAACGCGAAGCCGTCCATCTCACCGTGGTCGGCCCGGAAGCGCCGCTGGCGGCGGGAATCGTGGATGCCTTCCGCGCTGCCGGGCTGAAAATCTTTGGCCCTACCAGGGCGGCGGCGCAGCTGGAATCCTCCAAGGATTTCGCCAAGCGCTTCATGGTGCGCCATAACATCCCCACCGCGTTCTTCGAGACTTTCAGCGACATCGCGGCGGCAAAAGCGTATGTCGAGAAACATGGCGCGCCCATCGTGGTCAAGGCCGACGGCTTGGCCGCAGGCAAGGGCGTGGTGGTGGCCATGTCCGTGCAGGAAGCATGCGACGCCATAGACATGATGCTGTCCGATAACAGGCTGGGCGATGCCGGCGCCCGGGTGGTGATCGAGGAGTTTCTTGCCGGCGAGGAGGCCAGCTTCATCGTCATGGCGGACGGCAAGCATGTCTTGCCGCTGGCCACCAGCCAGGATCACAAACGCCTGCTGGATGGCGACCACGGACCCAACACCGGCGGTATGGGCGCCTATTCGCCTGCCCCGGTGGTTACGCCGCAGCTTCACGCGCGCGTGCTGCGCGAAGTCATCAACCCGGTGCTGCGCGGCATGGAAAGCGAGGGCGTCCCCTATACCGGCTTCCTGTACGCCGGGTTGATGATAGATGCACAGAACAATATCAAGGTGCTGGAATTCAATTGCCGCATGGGCGATCCGGAAACCCAGCCCATCATGCTGCGTCTGAAAAGCGACCTGCTGGTGCTGCTGGAACACGCCATTGCCGGGACGCTGGATAAAGTGGAGGCGGAATGGGACCGGCGCACCGCACTCGGCGTGGTGCTGGCGGCGGCCAACTATCCCGATACTCCGCGTAAGGGAGATGTCATCACCGGCCTGCCCAGGAAGCTGGAAGGTGCGCACGTATTCCATGCCGGAACGTCCATGCTGGACGGCAAAGTCGTCACCAACGGCGGGCGCGTGCTGTGCGTCACCGCGTTGGGCGACCGGGCGATCATGGCGCAGAAGCGAGCTTACGAAATTGCCGGCGCTATCCACTTTGACGGTTGCCAGATGCGGCGCGACATCGGCTGGCGGACGGTGGGACAGAAAAGCCAGACCGGAATGAATTCTTAAGCGGCACTTCCTGGCCTGCGATAGCGGCACAAAAGACACGCGCGCGCTGCGGCTACTGCACGGCTACCGGGTATGGCGAAAACGGCGGCTACGGTATATCCTGACAGCCAGAACGGTGCGGGAGCAAGCTTGTGGAACTCATATTGTGGCGCCATGCTGAAGCCGAGGATGGCGCGCCGGACAGTGCCAGGCAACTTACCTCGAAGGGTGAAAAGCAGGCCGCCAACATGGCGGATTTCCTGCGCGCACGCCTGCCGCACAGCACGCGCATCCTGGTCAGCCCCGCAAAGCGCGCCCAGCAAACTGCCCGGGCGCTGGCCAAACACTTCATCACCGAATCCGCCATCGCGCCCGGCTCATCGCCCGAAACCATCCTGAAGGCGGCGGGCTGGCCCGATGGCGAGGGTTGCGTGCTGATCGTCGGGCACCAGCCTGCGCTAGGCGAAGCCGCTGCCTTGCTCATGACCGGGAAAGCGCATTACTGGAGCATCAAAAAGGGGGCGGCCTGGTGGTTCACCTGTCGCGCAACCGAGGGCGATTATCAGACCAGCCTGCGCCTTGTTATTGCGCCGGATCATTTGGGAGGCCATCATGTTTGAATCAGCGGAACTCGGGCATAAAATTGACAAGGCCACCTACGAGGCCGAGGCGCCGAAGCTGCGCGAAGCCTTGCTGGACGCGCAATTTGATCTGGCGCAAAACGCCAGATTCCCGGTCATTATCCTGATCGGCGGGGTGGATGGAGCGGGGCGCGGCGAAACCGTCAACCTGCTCAACGAGTGGATGGATCCCCGCTATATCCAGACGCACGGCATGGGCGAGCCCTCCGATGAGGAACTGGATCGCCCGATGATGTGGCGCTTCTGGCGCGCCCTGCCGCCCAAGGGCAAGATCGGCGTTTTCCTGGGCTCCTGGTATACCTGGCCGATCCTCAACCGCGCGCATGGCACGACCAAGGTCGCCGATCTGGATCAAAGCCTGGAGCGCGCCCAAAGGCTGGAAAAAATGCTGACCGACGAAGGGGCGCTGATCATCAAGTTCTGGCTGCACCTGTCCAGAGAAAAACAGAAAGCCCGGCTCAAAATGCTGGAGAAAGACCCCAAGACCCGCTGGCGCGTGACCAAACGCGACTGGGAACACTACAAGCTCTACAACAAGTTTCAAACGGTGCACGAAAGCGTTATCCGTCACACCAGCACCGCCGAGGCGCCGTGGATCATTGTCGAGGGCGCGGACGCGCGCTACCGCAGCCTGACGGTGGGCAAGGTGATACTCGAAACCATCCGCAAGCGCCTCGACGCGGCCAGCGCAAAGGTGCCCAAGGTCAATGCGCCCCCCCTGCTGCCCCCGATAGACAACCTGCATATTCTGAAAACCATGGATCTCGGGCAAAAACTTGAGAAGAAAAAATTCCAGGCAGAGCTGGAGAAATATCAGGGCAAGCTCGCGTTGCTGACGCGCGACCCGAAATTCAAGTACATCACCGTGCTCGCGGTGTTCGAAGGCAACGACGCGGCAGGAAAAGGCGGCAGCATCCGCCGCATCACCGGCGCGGTTGATGCGCGGCAATACCAGATTGTCCCGGTTGCCGCGCCGACCGAAGAAGAGCGCGCCCAGCCGTACCTGTGGCGTTTCTGGCGGCACATCCCGCGCAAGGGCCGCCTGACGATTTTCGACCGCTCCTGGTACGGGCGCGTGCTGGTGGAGCGGGTGGAAGGCTTTTGCAGCGATGCCGACTGGATGCGCGCCTACGGCGAGATCAATGACTTCGAGGCGCAGTTGGCCAGGCACAACATCGTGCTGGTCAAATACTGGCTGGCCATCAGCAAGGATGAGCAGCTCAAGCGCTTCAACGAGCGCAAGAAAATCGGCTTCAAGCGTTTCAAGATCACCGAGGAAGACTGGCGCAACCGCAAGAAATGGAGCGAATACGAACAGGCGATCTGTGACATGGTTGACCGCACCAGCACGGAAATCGCGCCGTGGACGCTGGTGGAGGCCAATGACAAAAATTTTGCGCGCATCAAGATATTGAAGACGCTGTGCCAGCGCATCGAGGCAGCGATGCAAAAATGCGACCGCTATTAACCGGCAGGACAGAATCCGCTGGAGATCTGGCTTTACGATTTCACTCCGGCACGCCCCCATACTGAATGCCGTTTTATTTTTCTCCGCTAATCGCCGCGCTGGCTACCTTGCTGGTTACCGGCATCTTGTTATCCGGTAATATCGGCAACAAGATCAGAGACGTTCCCAATGAGCGCTCGCTGCATGCCGTCCCCGTTCCACGCATCGGTGGGGCAGGGCTGGTAGCGGGCATACTCGCAGCATGGGCCGTTCTGTTCGCGTCGCTGGTGTGGTGGGTGGTAGCACCCTTGTTGTTGCTATTCGCGGTTTCCTTGCTGGATGATGCGCACGGCCTGCCGGTGCGGCACCGCTTGCTGGCGCATGCTGGCGCGGCGGTTGTGCTGGTAGCCGGCTCCGGCACGGCGGTTCTGGGCATGTTACCTGCCCTGGCAGTAGTGGTATGCACGGTGTGGATAACCAACCTTTACAACTTCATGGATGGCTCGGACGGGCTGGCAGGCGGTATGGCACTGTTCGGATTTGGCGTCTATGGTGCGGCAGCACTGATGCAGGGTGATGAAACCCAGGCGATGCTTAATTTCTCGGTTGGCGCGGCGGCGCTGGGATTTTTGTATTACAACGCCTATCCGGCCAGAATATTCATGGGAGATGCAGGCTCCATCCCGCTGGGTTTTCTGGCGGCAGCAATGGGGTTGTGGGGGTGGAAGCAAGGATGCTGGCCCGCATGGTTTCCGTTGCTGGTATTTTCGCCGTTTGTGGCTGATGCCAGCGTCACGTTGCTGAAACGCACATTGAAGGGAGAAAAAATCTGGCTGGCTCACCGCGAACATTATTACCAGCGTCTGGTGCAAATCGGCTGGGGGCACCGCAACGTCGCATGGTTCGCCTATGCACTGATGCTTGCCGCCGGGGCTTCTGCCCTGTGGGGCATGCACCAGCCTCCGGGGGCGGTTTCACTGCTGTTTCTTGCATGGGGAGCTGCCTACACATTGATGATGCTGGCTCTGGACATCCGCTGGCAGGCATTTTTGCGCGGGAAGCTTCATGGTTAAGCTAAGCAAGCGCACCCTGCTGGTCGTGCTGCACGACGCGTTTGCGGCAGCCGCAGCATGGAGCCTTGCTTACCTGTTGCGTTTCAATTTCGATTTGCCGGAAAGTTTTGCGGCCGAGCTGCGGCAAACCCTGGTTTGGGTAGTGCCGCTGCAAATGGCGATTTTCTGGAAGTTCGGTCTGTACCAGGGCATCTGGCGCTACGCCAGCACCGCCGATCTGCGCCGCATCGTGCTGGCAGTGATGTTCTCCGCAGCGTCGGTTCCCCTGCTGTTCTGGATGCTGCGTTCCGGCCTGGTAATTCCGCGCTCGGTGCTCATCATCAACCCGCTGCTGTTGATCCTGATGATGGGCGGCAGCCGCTTTGCCTATCGCATGCTGAAAGAGCAAAGACTGTATGGCTCCATCAAATTGAGCGGCGAGCCGGTGCTGGTGCTCGGCGCGGGAGATGCGGCAGCGCGCCTGGCCAACGACCTCGCCAATAGCAGCGAATGGCGCCTGGCCGGGTTTCTCGACGACAACGCGCAGCGCCACGGGCGTACCTTGAACGGTATCAGGGTGCTGGGCGGGCTGGACAGTTTGCCGGAATGGTCGAAGCGGTTCGGCGTGGCGCAAGCGATCATCGCCATGCCATCCAGCTCTCACCAGCAGCGCAAGCGCGCAATCCAGTTGTGCAACGCCGCGATGGTCAAGGCGCTGACCGTACCATCATTCGACGATCTGTTGAGCGGGCGCGTCGCCATCTCGCAACTGCGTGCCGTGGAGCTGGACGACCTGCTGGGGCGCGATCCGGTCACGCTGGACGATGCCGGGCTGCAAGAATTGCTGGGCGGCAAGGCGGTGCTGGTAACCGGTGCGGGCGGATCCATCGGCTCCGAGCTGTGCCGCCAGATCGCCCGCTTTAGTCCTGGCGCGCTGTTGCTGTACGAGCAAAGCGAGCTCGCGCTCTATACCATCGAGCAGGAACTGCGCGCTAACTGGCCCGGCCTGAACTGCGAATTCCTGATCGGCGATGTGCGCGACGAATCGCGGCTGGACGAGGTAATGGGCAGGCATCGCCCCGTTGCGGTCTTTCATGCGGCCGCCTACAAACATGTGCCGCTGATGGAGCAGCGCAACGCCTGGCAGGCGGTGCGCAACAACGTGCTGGGCACCTGGTGCGTGGCACAGGCCGCGCTGCGGCACGGCGCCGCGAAGTTCGTGATGGTCTCCACCGACAAGGCGGTGAACCCGACCAACGTGATGGGGGCCAGCAAGCGGCTGGCGGAGATGGTGTGCCAATCGCTGCAAGGCCAGCCTCCCCTCTCGCTGGTGGGAAAGGAAGGGGGAACGCGGTTTGTCATCGTGCGCTTCGGCAACGTGCTGGGCAGCACCGGCAGCGTGATCCCGAAATTCCGCGAACAAATCGCCAGGGGCGGGCCGGTCACCGTGACCCACCCGGATATTACGCGCTATTTCATGTCCATCCCGGAAGCGGCGCAACTGGTGCTGCAGGCAGGTTTGATGGGCAAGGGAGGGGAGATTTTCGTGCTCGACATGGGCGAGCCGGTGAAGATAGCAGATCTGGCAAAAGACCTGATCCGTCTTTCCGGCATGAGTGAGGATGAAATCAAAATTGAATTCACCGGTCTGCGCCCGGGCGAGAAGCTGTACGAGGAATTGCTTGCCGACAGCGAGCATACCCTGCCCACACCGCATCCCAAGCTGCGCATCGCGCGGGCGCGCGGCGTGGATGCCGCCTGGCAGGAAAATGTGCTGGCATGGGTCGGCTCGCGTGCCACCCGGGATGACAGTGAGGTGAAGCGCGCCCTGGTGCAGTGGGTGCCGGAATATGTGCCGGATACAAAGGCCGGCAATAATTGCGCCGGATCGCACCTTGCCCGGGCGGGTACGGATTCTGCGCGCAGATCGTGAAGAATTCATCCGGCCTTTCCGTCATTGTCATTACCCGGAATGAGGCGCGCAACATTCGCGCCTGTCTTCAGTCGGTTTCATGGGCGGATGAAATCATCGTGGTGGATTCCGGCAGCACGGACGACACGGTTGCGGTTGCGCGCGAATTTACCCCGCAGGTATATCAGCATGACTGGCCCGGTTTCGGCGCGCAGAAAAATCGCGCGCTGGGCTATGCAAGCAAGGCCTGGGTGCTGTCACTGGACGCCGACGAGCGGGTCACCCCAGAGCTTCGCCAGCAGATTGAGCAGGCGATGGGGAGCGCTGCCAGGGACGGGTTTTATTTACCGCGCCTGTCACAGTTCTGCGGGCGCTTCATCCGGCATTCGGGCTGGTATCCCGACTATGTGCTGAGGTTGTTCAAGAGGGAAAAAGGGCGCTTCTCGGATGACCTGGTTCACGAGAGCGTAATGCTGCAGGGATCATCAGGAAGATTGTCCAGCCCGCTGTTGCATTACAGCTATATGGACAAGGCGGACGTACACCGCAAGATCGAGCAGTATGCCGCCGCCGCCGCTCTGCAGATGCACAGGAGCGGCAAGGCTGTCTCGCGCGCCGATGCCCCCTTGCGAGCGGGGTGGGCGTTTCTCAGAACCTATTTGCTGAGGCTGGGATTCATGGACGGGATGGCGGGTTTGGGTATTGCCCGCATGAACGCCAGGACGACCTATCTGAAGTATAAAAAACTGAAGGCGCTGCAATCAACTTAAGCCGGACGAGCCGGAACCAAGCATGGAAGCCTCCTGCAAAACCCCCTCCCTTGACGGGAGGGGGCAGGGGGTGGGTGAACTGTGAGGGTTGCGGATGACCTCATGGCTCACCCCCATCCTAACTGAAGGCCTTGCAGTCAGCCCAGCCTGCGCTTTAGCGAGCTTCGCACCACTTGCCAGCGATAGCTGAAAGAATCCTCCGGTTCCGGCAAGCGGACACTCCCGGCAGGCTGTCCGCGCCGCAGATAATAGCGGTCAAACACGGATTGCCTGATTCCCCACTTGTGCAGAAATTGTTTCCCGCCATCGTTTTTCTTTACCTTGCCGGTTGACTTGGACTGGAAGTGGTAAACCAGCGAGTCGCCTGCCCCGATAAATATCCTGCAACCGGCACGCCACAGCTTCATCGAAAAATCATTGTCGCTGCTCATGCCGGGCGAAAATTCGCTGCTGTAGCCGCCTACCCTGAACCACCATTTCCTGTGCACCAGCGTCGGCGGCCAAGTGGCCCCGTACCAGTCGGGCTTATGGTGGTCTGGGAGGTCGGACAAAAGGCGGCCTTCTTCAAAGTCAGAGGGGTTGCGCCCATATGCTTTCACGATCACGCAAGGGTTGCCGGTGTCCACAGGTTCTATCATGGTGCCGGAAAGCATGAACTGGTCCGTATCCAGCTTTTTCAGCCTTTCGGCCAGAGCGGTGTCCCAGCCGGGACAACAGTACATATCGTCGTTCAGGTAGAGGATGTAGTCATGCCTTGCCAGCATTGCCGCCTCATTGACGGCAAGGCAGATGCCGACGTTCTGCGGTGAATGGGTATGATCCAGCTGCTGCGCCCTCACCCATTCCAGAGACCCGTCGCTGCCGTCATTAACGTGGACGATAATCTGGTGGGTGAAGCCGGAATTTTCCCGGATGCTGCGCACGCAAAGCTTGAGCAGCTCGAGGTTGTTCCAGGTGGGTAATAATATGGAGAACATCCTTGTCACGGACCGGTTATGAGGTTTGATTAAGCGGCTTGGCCGCACAGGCAAGCAGGTTCTGCCCGGTGCGGCGGCCAGTTTGCTGCGCCCTGAATTCCGACAGCTCTTTCCAGTAAGACCAAAAGACCAGCCCCAAGCGGAAAACAAAAGAAACAGAACCAGTTATTTTCTTCTGATTGGCTGCGCTTACCCGATAGATCACGGCGGCACCCGCAGAGGAAGTGCGGACTTCATGGAGTGAAAAACCGGCCGCCCGCAAAAGGTTCGTCAGCGATTTTACAGAATACACGCGCAAATGCCTCGGCGGCTCCCAGCCTCGCCAGCATGCGCCAAACAATTCGGCTCCCGCGCTTTCGGCATTGGGCGTTACCACAACCAGTTTGCCGCCCGGCTTCAGCAGGCGCAGGCATTCCTTGAGCGTAGTTTTAGGATCGAACAAATGCTCGATGGTATGGCTCATGGTTATGGCATCGTAAGAAGATTCGGGAAGGGCGCATGCAGCCAGATCGCCGGTGTAAGTTTTCATGCCATAGCGCCGCGCGATTTTGCTGGTAGCCTTTTCATCGAAATCAATGCCCTCCACTTCCCACCCCAGCCGCTTCATGCGGTTCATGAATCTTCCGCCGCCGCAGCCGACATCGAGCAGCTTGCCGGCGGGCATGTTTTTCAACATCATATACCTCAAATAATTGGTTTCGCGCCATAAACCGTTGCTGGCCCATATCGGAAAAAACACCATTCTGGCAAGCCGGTTGGTGAAACTCAGAATTAGTCTCACGGCCAGGTTGGAGGAAGCATGCGTATGGGTGTGGTATGTGGCATAGGCCTTCCAGAGTTCCGATTGCAGCGGGGCGGGATCCAGCCAGACAAGCTCACAGCTCCTGTTGGAGCATTTCCTGAAATTCCATTCGCCTGGAATTTCCCCATCTGGATCCGTCACATTCGCTTGAATGGTATAGCCTTCCGAGCCGCAGGCGGAACAGGATAAAACAGGTGATGTTATGATGTTGCTCATCGTTAATCCTGCAGGTATTGCATGTGAGCCATTCACGCTTTCTCCTGGCCGCCCGGGTTTTAGGACACCGCTAAAATTCGTCACACCGGCGGTGCGTGGCTGTTGCCGCTTTAGCGGCTTTACAACCACGGTCTACCCCTTGCGGGTGAAGGCCGGTGTCCAGGCCATTGAAGCGGGGTAAGCAGGCAATCCGCGAAGCGGATGCTCGCAAAGTACTGGATGGCCGTTCCTCGAAACTCGCCTGGGGCTCGTTTGGCCGCAAGCTCGAAACTTCGCTTCGCTCGTTTTCCGGCTTCAGCCGGAATGACGAAATGTGAATTTTTAGAGGCGCCCTTTAACGTGAAACTCGCGTAGCGATTCGTTTGCCCCCTCTC
>JACRAQ010000080.1 GCA_016213335.1 Nitrosomonadales bacterium | reverse complement strand
GCGTAGTCCAGTTCCATGCCATCAATATAGGGCAGGCTCTTCGGATCAACCAGCACCGTTACGCCGCAACTTTCAAACCGTATGTCATCGTCGGCCGCCTCATCGGCAAATTCCAGCTTGTAAGCCATGCCGGAACAACCGCTGGTGCGCACCCCTACGCGCAACCCTATGCCTTTCCCGCGCTTGGTCATGAAATTCCTTACATGCTGCGCCGCATTTTCAGTCAAGCTGATCGCCATTGCCTTACCCCTTGCAGTTTTCCCTGCAAGCCGGAGCTTCTACCATTGCACCGTGCTTGCTCTTGTAATCTTGCACCGCCGCCTTGATGGCGTCTTCCGCCAGGATCGAGCAGTGAATCTTGACCGGCGGCAATGCCAGCTCTTCGGCGATCTGGCTGTTCTTGATATGCAATGCCTCATCCACCGTCTTGCCCTTGACCCACTCGGTCACCAGGGAGCTCGATGCGATGGCCGAGCCGCAACCATAGGTCTTGAATTTGGCATCCTCGATAATGCCATCCTTGCCGACTTTGATCTGCAGCTTCATCACGTCACCACAGGCCGGAGCCCCCACCATGCCAGTACCCACGTCTGCATCATCCTTTGGGAATGAGCCGACGTTGCGCGGGTGTTCGTAGTGGTCAATAACTTTTTCGCTGTAAGACATTTTTTCTCCTTAGCTGGTAGCATGTAGATGGTAGCAAAACCGGGTTGGCTGCAAGCTACCCGCTACGAGCTGCAAGCTTTCAATGTGCCGCCCACTGCACGCTATTCAGATCAACCCCATCCTTGTACATTTCCCACAGCGGAGACAGCTCGCGCAGCTTGCCGATTTTGTTCTTCAGCAATTCTATAGCGTAGTCAATTTCTTCCGGAGTGGTGAAACGGCCGATGGTAAACCGGATCGAGCTGTGCGCCAGTTCGTCGCTACGGCCCAACGCGCGCAGCACGTAGGATGGCTCCAGGCTTGCCGAAGTGCAGGCGGAGCCGCTGGATACCGCTATCTCCTTGATTGCCATCATAAGCGATTCGCCTTCCACGAAGCTGAAGCTGACGTTCAGGTTGTGTGGCACGCGCTGTTCAAGGTCGCCGTTCAGATGCACTTCTTCCATGTCTGACAGCCCTCGCCACAGGCGGTCGCGCAGCATGCGGATACGCTCGTTTTCTGCCGCCATTTCCTCTTGCGCGATGCGGAACGCCTCGCCCATGCCGACGATCTGGTGCGTCGGCAGGGTGCCGGAGCGCATGCCGCGCTCGTGGCCGCCGCCGTGCATCTGCGCTTCGATGCGCACGCGCGGCTTGCGTCGCACGTACAGCGCGCCGATGCCTTTGGGGCCATAAGTCTTGTGCGCGGAAAACGACATCAGGTCAACTTTCAGTTGCTGCAGGTCTATCGTCACCTTGCCGGTCGCCTGCGCCGCATCAACGTGGAACAGGACGCCGCGCTTGCGGCAGATTTCGCCAATCGCGGCTATGTCCTGGATCACGCCGATTTCGTTGTTCACCAGCATCACCGAAGCGATGATGGTGTCAGCGCGCAAGGCAGCTTCGAATTTTTCGAGGTCGAGCAAACCGTTCGCTTCCGGCGCCAGGAATGTGGCGGAAAAACCCTGCCGCTCCAGTTCGCGCACAGTATCCAGCACTGCCTTGTGCTCGGTCATCACTGTGACAACATGCTTGCCCTTGCCCTGATAGAAATTCGCCGCACCCTTCAGCGCCAGGTTGTTGGATTCGGTCGCGCCAGAAGTCCAGACGATTTCCTTGGGATCGGCATTCACCAAGGCAGCCACCTGCCCGCGCGCGCGCTCCACCGCTTCTTCCGCCACCCATCCGTAGGAATGGGAGCGGCTGGCCGGGTTACCGAATTTTTCAGTCAGGTAGGGGATCATCGCCGCTGCCACGCGCGGATCCACCGGCGTGGTGGCCGAATAATCCAGATAAATGGGGAAATGTAAATTCATGTCGGAACCTTTGGTGCCCGTATTCAGGCTGAAGCCAGCTCGGGCTTGGCGGAGCGCTTATGGATTTCCACTGGCGCCGTTCCGGCGCCGGGTTTGCTTTGGTCCACCAGCTGTTGCAGGTTTACCGCAGCCAGATAATTGTATAGCGCCTTGTTTAGTCCCATCCACAAATCGTGTGTGATGCACTGTTGTTCATCCAGGCAATCGCCCTTGCCGCCGCATTTTGTCGCATCCACCGGTTCGTCCACCGCCAGAATGATGTCGGCGACCGAGATCGTTGCGCTGGGGCGGGCAAGAAAATAGCCGCCACCGGGGCCGCGTACGCTTTCCACGATTTTGTGCCTGCGCAGCTTGCCGAATAGCTGTTCGAGATAAGAGAGGGAGATCTTTTGACGCTCGCTGATACTCGCCAGCGTTACCGGTTCCTTGCCGCCGCAAACCGCCAGATCAACCATCGCCGTAACCGCAAAACGTCCTTTAGTGGTAAGTCGCATCACTACCCCCTCATCATCGGCCAAATATACTGGTATACCCTTGCGGAAAATATCCGCACAAAAAAATTATAGAATAACCAATTATTTTAGTCAACAATTTTATTCAGGTAGTTGGGATCGAACTTGTCTGCCGTGGCGCGTTCTTCTTCAGTATTTACGCCCATTTTTTCTAGCTGCTTGAGGATAAGCTCAATGCGCTGATCCACCACCATGCTGTGCCCAAGCAGGCCGTGGATAGCTTTGGATACCGGGTCGTTCTGATCATTGCCGACGCCGTAGGGGTTGAAGCCCGCAGCTTTTTTCGCGTCATCGAGAATGCGTGCCGGGATCCCGGCGGCCGTCGAGCCAGCAGGCACATCCTTTACCACTACGGCATTGGAGCCGATCTTGGCGCTGTCACCAATGTGGATCGGCCCGAGAATTTTCGCTCCGGCCCCCACTACCACACCGTTGCCCAGCGTGGGGTGGCGTTTGCCTTCTTTCCACGAGGTGCCGCCCAGCGTAACGCCGTGGTAAAGCGTCACATCGTCGCCGATTTCGGCAGTCTCTCCGATCACCACGCCCATGCCATGATCTATAAAAAAGCGTCGCCCGATGGTCGCCCCCGGGTGGATTTCGATGCCGGTAAACCAACGCGCCATATGCGACAGGAAGCGCGCCAGCCATTTGAGATTGGCATGCCACAGGCCGTGCGCCATGCGATGCACGATGCGCGCGTGCAGGCCCGGATAGCAGGTCACCACCTCAAACATGTTGCGCGCTGCCGGATCGCGGTCAAATACGCTGTCAATGTCTTCCCTGATAGCCTTGAACATTATTCACTCGTCCTGCTTTTCCACGGATTCATCATTTTTTGCCAGCCGCGTATTGTACCTTGTCGCTGCGCTCAGAATACCGCGCAGGATATTGACTTCCTCCTGCTCCAGTCGCGCACGTGCATACAGGCGGCGCAGCTTCTGCATCAATTTGTTCTGGGCCTTGGTTCTGAAAAATCCGATTTGCGTCAGCGCCTGTTCGAGATGGACAAACATCCTTTCCACCTCTTCATGTCTGGCCGGCTCAATTTCAGCCTGCGGCAAGTTCATGCCTTCGAACTGCATCGCCACACTCAGCTCGTAGCACGCCACCTGCACGGCTGCCGCCAGATTAAGCGAACTGTATTCGGGGTTGGCCGGAATGCGTATCTGGACATGGCTCTTGCCCATTTCCTCGTTGGTCAATCCGGCCATCTCGGTACCAAACAACAACGCTACCGGATTATGCGCGGCAAATTTCACCAGCAGCGGCATCGCCTCGCGTGGCGTCAGCACCTCGTGCGAGATGTCGCGCAACCGTGCTGTCATGGCTGCTACGAATACCGTGTCCCGCAAGGCTTCGTCAATCGAGCTACACACTACTGCCTTGCGCAGCACGTCTTCCGCCCCGCAGGCCATCATGTCCGCTTTTGGATCAGGAAAACTGCCGGGGTTGACCAAGTATAGCGATTCCAGCCCCATGGTCTTCATTGCCCGTGCAGCAGCGCCGATATTGCCCGGATGGGTGGTGTGGCTCAACACCACGCGCACGTTGGGCAAAATCTCCGGATTATCCAAACCTGCCGCCTATCTTCGCTGCTTTCACGCTACAATGCGCCCGGATTCAGCCGCTCATTAAAAGGTTCATTATGCATCCCATGCTCACCATCGCGGTGAAAGCCGCGCGCCGCGCCGGAAACCTGATTCACCGTGCCGCCGACAACCTCGATCACCTCACGGTCACCAAGAAATCGCATGCCGATTACGTCAGCGAGGTGGATCGTGCGGCGGAGCAGGCCATCATTACCATCCTGCTGGATGCGTATCCCGAGCACGCAATTCTAGCAGAAGAGAGCGGCCCCCAAGGCGACTCGGAATACCTCTGGATCATTGACCCGCTCGATGGCACCACCAACTTCCTGCACGGCTTCCAGCAATACGCCGTATCCATTGCGTTGCAGCATAACGGCGTGCTTACCCAAGCCGTGGTTTACGACCCGACCAAAAACGATCTGTTCACTGCCACGCGCGGTCGCGGCGCGTACCTCAACGACCGCCGCCTGCGCGTGAGCAATCGCAAGGAACTGGCCGACTGCCTGATCGGCACCGGCTTCCCCTACACACGGTTCGAGCAACTTGACGCCTACATGAATATCCTGCGCGACATGATGCAGAAAACTTCCGGCCTGCGCCGCCCCGGCTCTGCATCGCTGGATCTGGCCTACACTGCAGCGGGGCGCTACGATGGTTTTTTTGAAACCGGCCTCAAGCCGTGGGATATGGCCGCCGGGTGCCTGCTGATTACCGAAGCGGGGGGCATGGTGGGAGACTTGCAAGGCAACGACCGTTACCTCAAGAGCGGCCACATCTGTGCGGGCAACCCGAAAATATTTGCGCAAATGCTCCAGGTAATCGCGCCTCATCTGACTGCAGGACTGAAATCAGCCAGTTAGCGGATACGCTGCTCGCCTTCAGAAAATACCGGAGTGCGAGCTATGTGGGCGGGAACAAGGTTTCATTGAGTAGCGCAAATCACTGCCATCTCGTGTTTGAATGCGCTTGGGAAGTCTTTTTGTGGAGGCGGTTCAGGGGGGTGCGTGCGGGTGCGCAGCGTGTGGCGGGTGCAGCATCTTGGCGATTCATGCCGAATACGCTACACGTCTGGGGCGTTTCCGGCGCTCACCTTTTCGTCGTTCTACTTCTACTTTTATATTCATTTGCCGCCTGTCGACAGCCAAGGGTAGCCTGGAATAGCTTTTCCACCAGAAAAACAAAATGATGGCGCAAATGCCTCCGAATACAGTGAGGATCTTCAAGAACTGGATGGGAAGGTCGTAGTCGCTCATGCTGCCGCAAGGATTAAAATTTAAACGCCTATTATTTTAGCTGCTACTTTATCGGGGTTTCTTGCAATACGCAAACCAATTGGGTTTTTTAAAATCCTGACACCAATATAGGCGTGCGCCGCAATCTCCATATGGTCGAATAGCAAAGCAAATCCCCCCTTATTTGGGTTTGGCTCCTTAAATTCGGCACAATTTATGGATTTGGCTGCAGGTTTGCCAGACGTTATCTGGCAACTTGCCCGATTGTGATTTGAAAGTTTGTCACGGTGACGATAAGCGAGAGCGGAAATCAAGGCAGCAGCATTGGCGAAGTGAGCTTGGGATTACCTGCTGCCGATTCTCGCTTAAATGGGTTGCCGTGGTTTGGCAAGTACCTGATTTATAGTGAAAAAAATACCCCTGAACCAAAGGGGAAGTTCAGGGGTAAATGTCTTAACATAGGGGTTAAGACGCCCGCGCTCAGGGAGGAGATTGCGGGGATGGATAGCTTGCACCATCCACGTAAGTATATTAGCATATGCTTAACAAGCATACAAGCGGAATCTGTTCCAGCCTCCACCTTCCCGTACCATGCAGCAGCGCCACACTACCGCAAGGTTTGCATGGCGCCGCAATCCGGCAGATCCCGCGCAGCTCGCGCTACCCATAGCGGCATTTATTGTTTAATATTCCACTTGCGTGTTTGGCCACCGGATGGGGAAGCGTGGCATTTGCAACACGAAAATCGGGGGGCGGCACTTCTCTGGCACCGCAAGAAAATAAGGGGTTGAATATGTCGTATCTGGCAGCATGAATCTCGTGCTGGTTGAACGGACGGAGCTGTCCGTCGGCAAGCCGCTGCCGTGGACGATCTACGACCAGAACCAGATTCCCTTGATGCAGCGGGGCGCTTTCGTCAGCACAGAAAAGCAGATGGAGTCGCTCATGGCCTGCAAGCCCCTGCGCGAACTGGTTTTCGATATGGATTTAGCGGATGTAAAACCCGGCTCGAACGAAGCATCGAGCGGCAATTCTTCGGCCAGGCTTTCCGGTCCAGAAGAAAGCCATTTGAGATTTCAGGATTTGAACCTCAAAGTGGGGGACAGGTTGCAGCTTGAACCACCCGTGCAATTGGGCACAGAGCGGAGTATCGTCAAGCTGCTGGGTTATTTGGAAAATACCAGCTTGCTGGTTACCGCGCCGTTCGAGAATGGCACGTATCTGCCGCTTCTCGAGGGTGAAGTCGTGGTGATCCGCGGTTTTTCGCGGCGCAATGCTTTCGGCTTCAGCAGCACTGTCCGGAGGGTTTGCAAGCTGCCATTCGGCTATCTCCACCTTTCTTTTCCCGATGAAGTTCAGGGGACGGTTATACGCAAGTCTCCCAGGGTCAAGACCAAAATCATCACTACCGTCACCAAGCCGGATGCGGGGGAGGCCGTTCCCCAAACGGGAACCATAGTAAATATAAGCTCGACCGGGGCGCAGCTTGCTGCGCGGAAATTTCTGGGTGAGGTGGGAGAAACGGTCAAACTTGCGTTCCGGGTAAGCCTGCATAACATGGATGCCTATCTGACGGCGTGCGGCATCATTCGCAGAGTTTTTACCGATGAAGACGAAAAGGGAGATGCTTCGCAGGTCAGCTATGGCGTAGAATTCTGCGGCCTGCAATCCAACGACAGATTGATCCTGCAAAGCCTGATTTACCAGCAGATGATCGAGTTTCCGCAATCCCTGGTATAAGACGCTATCCTCATCCTCTGTGTGCCTCGGGGATAGGCTTCCCTCGCGACCCGCTTGCACGCCCTGAGGCTGGTTTCACAAGACCTTCATCCATCCAGTCGGCTTCAGGCTGGCAAGCGGCCAAACCTGGCAGCCCGAATCCGGCCAGCAGCATGGCATAACTTTCCGGTTCGGGAAGGGCCGGCGCCGTGATGCTGAAATTCGATAATGGCTTCAGCTATTACATCGAACTGCAGGTAGCTGGCAGGCAGGACGTAGTGCTTGACCTTTGGTTCTGATTAGAACTATACTTGTTCTAGGTAGAACTAAGTGGGTAGGTCATGGTGCCTTCGGTTTTTCTTCCCTTGTTGCGCGAGCTGGCCGGCACTTACCAGGCCTTCGAGTTTTATTCGTCTGCCCATATCCGGTCGCTGGGCCTGACGCCGCCGCAATTCGATATTGTCGCTACCCTTGGCAACACAGCCGGCATGACGCCCAAGGAGTTGGGCGAAAAAACCCTCATCACCAAAGGCACGCTGACTGGTGTGGTTGACAGGCTTGGAGACAAGGGGCTGGTGCGCCGGGTTGCTTCTCCCAGCGATGGACGCAGCCAGATCATCCAGTTGACCCGCGCCGGGGAGAAGCTGTTTGCCCGTATCTTTCCGGCCCATCTGGCATATATGCAGCGAGCTTTCGATATGCTGCCGCCGGAAGATCTGGC
The DNA here is from genome assembly GCA_016213335.1 of Nitrosomonadales bacterium. Taxonomy (GTDB): domain Bacteria; phylum Pseudomonadota; class Gammaproteobacteria; order Burkholderiales; family Gallionellaceae; genus VIKH01. The sequence continues at coordinate 21,218 of JACRAQ010000080.1, read as the reverse complement.
CGGAATTGCGGCGAGCTTGCGCCGCTTGCGCGAGGCTTTTGCTGCGGCACATGCAGCCGGGGAGGAGTAATCGTGTCTCCTGCAATTGTCCGCTACACCAGAACGTCTATCGCGCTGCACTGGCTGACGGCGCTGCTCGTCATCGTGACTTTTCCGCTTGGGGTGTACATGCACGGGCTGGCGCTTTCACCGTTCAAGCTGCAACTGGTCAGCTACCATAAATGGGTGGGCGTCACGATTTTCCTGCTGACGGTTGCGCGTTTGACGTGGCGGATCGGCCATGCCCCGCCGCCGCTGCCGGATAGTATTCCTGTATGGCAGCAGCGTGCAGCACAGGGGTTGCACCACATACTTTACGCGCTGCTTCTGGTTATTCCCGTATCGGGCTGGCTGATGAGTTCCGCCAAGGGTGTCCCGGTCGTTTATCTCGGGCTGGTGCAACTGCCCGATCTGGTAGGCAAGGATAAGGCGCTGGGCGATATGCTGGAAGAGGTTCACAAAGTGCTGAATTTCGGGTTGCTGGCGCTGGTCGGCATGCATGTGGCAGCGGCGCTCAAGCACCATTTTCTTGACAAGGACACGACGCTGCTGCGCATGTTGCCCTTTGGCAAGCGGGATGGATCATGAGCCCGGTCCTTTATTTTCTGCCATGGTTCCTGCTGCTGGCCAGCAGCGCGCACGCGCTTGAATTCAACGAGGTTCAGGCAGGCAAAAGCACGATAACTTTTGCGTACAAACAGATGAATGTGCCGATGGAAGGCAAGTTCACCAGGTTTTCCGCACGCATAGCTTTTGATCCGGAGAGGAGCAACGCCGCCCAGGCCAGGATCGAGGTTGATCTCGCCAGCATAGACACCGGCTTCAGCGAATCCGACGATGAAGTCGCTGGCAAGCTGTGGTTCAATGCCAAAGCGTTTCCGGCAGCGCAATTCGTCTCGTACGGTGTCAGGGTTTTAGGCGGTAACCGATATGAGGCGCTCGGCAAGTTCTCCATAAAAGGCAAGTCAATGGATGTGTCGGCCCCCTTCACGTTCCGGCAGGAGGGAGCGGTTGCCGTGTTCGACGGGTCATTTACCCTGAAGCGCCTGGATTATGCCATCGGCGAAGGTATCTGGTCCGATCTTGCTACGGTAGCCAACGAAGTGCAGGTCAAGTTTCATATCGTCGCCGCATCATCACCGGCAAAAAAGTAGCCCCACCCCCAACCACGAAGGAGAACCATCATGAAAAAGCATCTTGCATTTGCGTTTGCCGCGTCGCTGTCTTCCTTTGCCATCGCTGCGCCGGAGACCTATGTCATTGATGGCAAGCACACCATGCCGCGCTTCGAGTACAGCCATTTCGGCTATTCCACCCAGACCAGCCGGTTCGACAATACCAGCGGAAAAATCATCCTGGACCGTGCCGCGAAGTCGGGCTCGGTGGAGGTGACGATAGACGCCAAATCGGTCAATACCGGCTCCGCGTTGTTCAACGAGCATATCCAGGCGGCAGATTTCTTCGATACGGTCATGTTTCCCACCATCACCTACAAGTCCCGCAGCCTGAAATTCGATGGCGACAAGCTGGCTGCCGTGGAAGGCGACCTGACCGTCAAGGGCGTGACCAAGCCGGTGACGCTCACGGTCACATCCTTTCACTGCATGCCCCACCCCATGCTCAAGAAGGATGCCTGCGGTGCCAACGCCACCGCGAAAATCAAGCGCTCTGAATTCAATGCCGGCAAGCATGCCCCCTATGTCAGCGACGAAGTGACGCTTGTCATTCCGGTCGAAGCTGTCAAGGAATAATGCAGACAGCTTTTTCATGCAATAAGCGCGCAAACAGTGGATGCTGAGGAGCCCAACCGGCGGCGGTCTGCCGCCGGGCTTCCCCTGCTGGTGCTGCTCCTGGCTGCAACCTGCGCGACCTATCTCAACGCGCTGTGGGCGGGCTTCCAGTTCGATGACTTCAAGGTCATCGTGGACAACCCTGTCGTCCACACCTGGCAGGCATGGCTGGATGATATGGGGCAGGGCATCCGCCCGCTCCTGAAATTGAGCTACACCCTCAACTGGGTTTCCGGCTGGGGCGTCGCCGGATTTCATCTCACCAACATTGCGGTACACCTGTGCAATGTCCTGCTGGTGTTCGCGCTGACGCGCCGGTTTGTGCGCCTGCATCCGCGGCTGCCGCAGCAGCAAGCCGCCATCCCGTTGTTCGTGGCGCTGCTGTTCGCGCTGCATCCCATCCATACCGAAGCGGTCACCTATGTCAGCGGCCGCTCCATTGCCCTGATGACGCTGTTTTACCTGGCGGGGCTGCTGGCCTATGTTTCCGGGCGGGAAGGTGGCAGCAAGGCGCTCGGTTTTCTCCTGACGCCGCTCTGCTTCGTTGCCGCGCTTGGCGTGAAGGAAACGGCGGTGACATTTCCGCTGGCGCTGCTGGTGTGGAGCATGGCCTGTGGCGAGCCGCTCAGGGCCGCGCTCAGGCGCCAGTGGCCGGCCTGGGCGGTGCTGCTGCTGGCGGCGGCATATTTTCTGGGGAGCGGCAGTTATGTTCAACACATGGAGCGTAGCGCTGCCCTGAACAGTTTGCAGGGGAACCTCGCGACGCAGTCCGAAGCCTTTGCCTACCTCCTGAAGCAATGGGCATTCCCGCTGTGGCTGAATATGGATCCGGACTTGAAAGTGGCACATGGACTGGCCGGACACATTCCGCAGCTGTTCCTGCTGGCTGCTGTTTTCGTCATGATGCTGCTCGCGATGCGGCGGCGCCCATGGATTGGTTTCGGCATGGCTTGGGTCTTGATCCAGTTGGTGCCGCTTTATCTGTTCCTTCCCCGGCTGGACGTGGCCAACGAGCGGCAGATGTACCTGGTGAGCTGGCCGCTTGCACTAGCCGTCACGGCGGAGTTGGCAATATGGCTGAAACCGAAAGTGTTCACCTTTGCTGTGGCAGCCCTGGCGCTGGCATTCGCAGGCCTCACGGCAATGCGTAACCAGGCATACCAGGACGAGGTCGCCCTGTGGGAGGATACGGTGGTGAAATCACCCGGCAAGGCCAGGGTTCACAACAACCTGGGCTACGCCTACATGCAGGCGGGCCGCAGGAACGAGGCGGAAAGAGAATTCCGGGTTGCGCTGGGAATTGACCCGGAGTACTACAAGGCGCGCAATAACCTGGATATTGTGCAGCGTTAAACCGCAGCTTGCTGCAGCCACCAGGCCAAGCCGCCCAGCGCGCCGAAAAACATGGCGAGGTGCGCCCAGGTCCAGAACAGGTAGCGGCGCGCGAGCTTGTCCTGCTTCAGGTTGCTGATGAGGAACAGCCGCCCGTCGTGCGGCTGCACCAGGAAGCTGGTATCGGGTTCGGCGCGCGCGGCACTGGTGCGCTTCTCTGCTTCGCGCCTGGCGGCCTGGCGTGCCAGCATCCATTCCCGCATGTCGAGCGCGCCATCGTTGTCGAGATCGAAGCGCGCGTGCAGCGATTGGGTATCCTGCTTCCATTCCGCCAGCACCGCCTTGATCTGTTCGTTCGGGTCAAGCGTGGCGCTGCTGCCGCCCACGGTTTTGAATTGCCCGATGCCGTAGATGGGGTCGTGCCGGATTAGTTTCCACTCGGTATAGCGGTAGTCGCCCTGATGCCAGGTGTCCTTGTGGATGGTGAGGATTTCTGCGCCGGTCGGGTCAACCACGCACTGGCCGGTTCCGTCCTCCAGCAGAAACGAATCCTCGCTTTCGCCGCTGTCCTCGGTATGCCACTTGTTGTCGTTATCCTTGCGCTCAACCTTGTAGCGATACCACAAGCAAGGCAGCACCCTGAGTTTGCTGATGAGCGGCGCGCCGGGAAGCGGCTGGCCGCGACCAGACAGCTCCACATAGCCCTGCGCGGCGGAAGCGATCCTGGAAGTGGGAGTGTCGCGCACCAGGCGCAGGCGGCGCAGTGCCGAGAGCCAGGCGAACGGGCTGATGGCCGCCATCAGGCCCAGACAGGCGAGCCACCCGGTGCGCGACTCGATGTGCGCGCCAACCAGCAGCAACAGCAGTTGGGTGCCGGACGTTACGAGATTGGCGTATTCACGGCGCAGCCTGGTCAGCATGGAAAGTTAGTCGTTTATCAACAAATGTTCACAAAACATGACTGGAATTCTTTCCAGGTTCTACCAATGAGGTAGTGGGAAATTGTCATTTCGACCGAAGGGAGAAATCGTGCTTTTACAGGGCTATGCAAAACAACAGGATTTCTCCCTTCGGTCGAAATGACAGCCGCAAATATTGGCTCTGGTTTCTCCGCCTAGCCGAACAGCGACTTGATATCCGTGTCAGTTTTTTCGGCAGAGGAGAATTCCAGCAGCGGTTTGGGAGTGAAGTTGAATACGTTGGCGACCAGCGCGGCGGGGAATTGCTCGATGCCGACGTTGTAGATGTTCACCGAATCGTTATACAGCTCGCGGCGGTCGGCGATGCCGTTTTCAAGGCCGCTGATGCGCGTTTGCAGCTGCATGAACTGCTCACTGGTTTTCAGTTCTGGGTAGGCCTCCGCGACTGCAAAAATTCCGCCTAATCCGGCACGCAGCATGCCTTCGGCTTGACCCAGCGCGGGGATGTCCTGCCGTTCGCGCGCGGCCTGTACCTGCGAGCGCGCCTCGATCACCTTCTGCAGCGTGGCCTGCTCGAACTGCTTGTATTGCTTGCACACCTCGACCAGCTTGGGCAGTTCGTCATGGCGCTGCTTGAGCAGCACGTCTATGTTAGCCCAAGCTTTGGCCACTGCGTGCTTGAGGCTTACCAGGTTGTTGTACAGGCCGATAATGTAGATCAGTGCGACAGCGGTGATGCCGAGAAGAATCAGGGAAGTGATCATGCGGAATTTGCTCCTTCAATAAGCCGGGAAAATGAATATAGCCGCATGGAATCATAAAACAAAAGCGGAATCATGTGCGGGGCGCAATCCATATCAGAAGTTTTCCTGTGCCTTCTTGCCGGATGCATGCCATGACTGACCCATAGCTCAGGGGCGGATTTGATTTGTTTGCGGTGAAATATCGTTTGGGGTAATGTTCCCGCAGGCAATTACAAGTAACCCGCCATGGCCCAACTCGAAATCCGGAATGTTACGCGCCGCTTCAGGGATTTCGTTGCAGTGGACAACGTCAGTCTGGATATTGATGCGGGCGAATTCTTCACCCTGCTTGGCCCTTCCGGCTGCGGCAAAACTACCATCCTGCGCATGATTGCCGGTTTCGACTTGCCCGATGCCGGGCAGATATTGCTGGACGGCAAGGATCTCGCCGACACCCCAGCCGAAAAACGCCCGGTGCATACCGTGTTCCAGAGTTATGCGCTGTTTCCGCACATGACGGTGGCGCAGAATATCGCTTTCCCGCTGCGGATGGCGCGCCGCCCGCCTGCGGAAATCGACCGGATGATGCGCGAGGCGCTGGAGCAGGTGCATCTCACCGACAAGGCCGAGGCTTACCCGCATGAACTGTCCGGCGGACAGAAACAGCGCGTCGCGCTGGCGCGCGGTCTGGTCAACCGTCCGCGCCTGCTGCTGCTCGACGAGCCGCTCGGCGCGCTGGACGCCAAGCTGCGCGAGGAAATGCAGGTGGACCTGATCAACCTGCAACGCGATGTCGGCATCACCTTCGTGTTCGTCACCCATGCACAGGTGGAGGCACTGGCGCTGTCGCACCGCATCGCCGTGATGAGTCAGGGCAGGGTGGAGCAGGTGGACGAGCCACCCCGGTTGTACAGTTTTCCGAAGACGCGTTTTGTTGCCGATTTCATCGGCCATATCAATCAGCTCGAGGCGCAGGTGGTGATGTCTGCGCATAGCCACCTGCGCCTTATGGTCGCCGGGCTGGGTGAAATCGCCGCACCGCTGCCCAATGATGCTGCAGCCGGTGACAAGGGTGTGTTTGCGATACGCCCGGAGCAGGTGCGCATCGGCATGCACAGCGAACTGGACGAGTTGAAGAATCATTTTTCCGGCACGGTGAAAAGCCTGCTGTATCGCGGCGAAGTCAGCGTGTACCAGGTCGAGCTGGCCAATGGCGCGATGATCGAGGCGCTGTTGCCCAATGCGGCATCGGGCAAGGCCGAACTGTTCAGGGCCGGCGCTGCGATCAAGGTCGGATGGCGCCAGGATGCGGGGATGTTTTTGCACGAGTGAGCAGTTCTTGAAATGCAGATAGGTCGGCCAGGTTTGGCAAAATATTCGCGCCAGAGTAAACTAAACTTGGTTTAGTCAGGAGAAGACCATGCGCACCATCAATATTCACGAAGCAAAAACCCATCTTTCAAGGCTGGTGGATGAAGTGACCGTCGGCGAGGAGGTGATTATCGCCAAGGCGGGCAAGCCCATGGCCAAATTGATTCCCTTCACTCCTGCCACAGGGAAACGAAAGCTCGGCCTGCTTGCCGGGAAACTCACCGTCCCGGAAGATTTCGACGTACCCCTGCCGGTCGATGTACTGGCCTCGTTTGAGGGCAAGTGATGAGGCTGTTGCTCGACACGCACATCCTGCTCTGGGCGCTGGGCGAACCGAAGCGCCTGCCCAAGGAAGTGCGCGTAGCGCTGGAATCGCCGGACAACGAAATATTATTCTCCGCAGCGAGCATCTGGGAAATCGCTATCAAGGTACAAATCGGACGCGCAAATTTCAAGGCGTCGCCGGACGAAATTATCCAGGCGGCATTGAACAGCGGATTCGCCGAATTGCCCGTGCGCGCAGAACACGGCGCAAGGTCGGCTAGCCTGCCGCTCCACCATCGCGACCCATTCGACCGTTTGCTGGTTGCACAGGCGATTTCCGAGCCATGCAGGCTGGTAACCGCCGATGCGGCGCTTGGCGCTTATTCGGAACTGGTGATAGTTGTGTAATGGCCGTGATTTAACAGATCACGGCCAATGGGTACCAGTTTGAAAATTACTTTCGATGTATAAGACGATCAAAGCGTGGGAGCTAATCAAACTACGGTCAACTGCGTCGATTTATAGATACCGCTAATGGAGGCTCTCCATGGCTGTCAGGGCTGAAAAATTCATATCTCCTGCCCGTCTGACCAGATGGCTGGTCAGCGGCCCGCCCTTTGTTTTCCTGCTGTTGTTCTTCGTAATGCCCAGCGTCATCATGGTGCTGGCCTCGTTCCGCTACCCTGGCGAATTCGGCGGTCTGGCGCCGCTTACAGCTTCCGATCCTGCAGTATTGCAGGGGGTCACGCTGGAGACCTACCGGTTTTTCTTCAGCGATCCGATCTACAGCCGGGTCTTCGTCAAGTCCATCATTATGGCGTTCGCCACCACGCTGATCTGTCTGGTGATGGCCTACCCGCTGGCGCTGCTGATCGCGCGCAGCCCGAAGAAAAGCCGCGACCTGATGGTGCTGCTGGTGATCCTGCCGTTCGCCAGCAATTTCCTGATCCGCGTTTACGCCTGGATGATCGTGCTGGGGCCGCAATCGGCGCTGAGCCTGATGGCCAACAGCATGCTGCAAGGACTCGGCATGGAGCCGGTGCGCCTGCTGTTCTCGCCGTTTGCCGTATTGATTGCGATGGTGTACGTGCATCTGCCGTTCATGGTGTTGCCGCTGTACACCAACCTGGAAAAACACGATCCGGCGCTGCTCGACGCGGCGCAGGACCTTGGCGCGAACGCTTGGCAGCGCTTCTGGCGCGTGACCTTTCCGCTGTCGTTGCCGGGCATTTTCTCCGGCTCGGCGCTGGTGTTCATTCCGGTGCTCGGCATGTTCGCCATCCCCGACATCCTCGGTGGCACCGGAGACATGCTGATCGGCAATCTCATCAAGGAGCAGTTCCTCGGCACGCGCGACTGGCCGTTCGGCTCGACGCTTTCGATCATGCTGACCGTCGCGGTGCTGCTGATTGCCTGGCTCGCCGCGAAACTGGCCGGAAAGCGGGGCAGCTATGCGTAGAGGGCCATGGTTATGGGTGGCAGCACTGGCAGTGTATGCCTTCCTGTATGTGCCGCTTGCGATCGTCGTTGCCTATTCGTTCAACGACTCGCGCCTGAACGCCGAATGGGTGGGCTTCACCTGGCACTGGTACGACGTGCTGCTGCACGACGAGGCGATGCTTACTGCCGCCGGCAACTCGCTGTTCATCGCGCTGGTGTCGAGCCTCATCGCCACTGCGCTCGGTACCATGGCCGGTATCGCGATGCACCGTTATAAGCTGAGGCTGCTGACCTTCATGGTGCTGATCCCGGTAGCGATGCCGGAAATCCTGCTCGGTGTATCGCTGCTGCTGTTCTTCATCCAGGTGCTCAACCTCACGCTCGGGATGCTGTCCATCGTGCTCGCGCACATCACGTTTTCCATCGGCTTCGTCGCCATCATCGTGCGCGCGCGGCTGGCCGGCATGGATGAAAGCATTTTCGAGGCGGCGCGCGACTTGGGCGCATCGCCGTGGGAAACATTCCGCTATATCACCTTCCCGCTGATCCTGCCCGGCGTGGTGGCGGGCGGGTTGATGGCGTTCACGCTGTCCATTGACGACTTCGTGATCACCTTCTTCACCGCCGGAGTCGGTGTATCCACGTTGCCGCTGCATATCTATTCGATGATCAAAATCGCGGTAACGCCGGAAGTGAACGCGGTGTCCACGCTGCTGATGCTGCTCACCCTGACCATGATCGTGCTCGCCTCGAAGTTCGCGCCGGACGTTCTGAAAGGGAAGGCATAGCGATGAGTCAGATGAAAAATGATGTCCACGAAAGACACGAAAGTCACGAAAACATTCTTGTGATTTCACGCATGGGTTTTCGATTCTCCTTTCGTGGTTTTCGTGTATTTCGTGGACTCACGGTTTTTGCTCTTTTGATGCAGTTTAACTGTGCCCAAGCCGAAGACATGCTCCACCTCTACCACTGGAACAACTACATCTCCGAGGAAACCGTCGCGCGCTTCGAGGCGCAATGCAATTGCCGCGTGGTGCAGGACTATTATTCCGACAACGAGGAGATGCTCGCCAAGCTGGCAGCGGGTGCGACCGGCTACGACCTGATCGTGCCGACCGGCAACGCGATGGAGTCGCTGATCCGGCAAAAGGCGCTACGCCCAATAGACAAGAGTTTGCTACCCAACCTGATAAACATTGACCCGGCCTACCTGGATACCGCGTTCGACCCCGGCAACCGCTACTCGGTGCCGTATGCCTATACGCTGACGCTGATCGGCTATAACTCGGCCAAGCTGCGCGATCTTGCCCTGCCGGTGGACAGCTGGGCGGTGGTCTTCGAGCCGCGTTATCTGGAAAAACTCAAGGGGCGCGTCACCGTGCTCGACAGTCAGCGCGAGTTACTCGCGGCGGCACTGAAATATCTCGGCTATTCGGCCAACGACGCGGACGAGTCACACTGGAAACAGGCGCGCGACCTGATCATACGCGCCAAGCCGTACTGGGCGGCGTTCAACGCATCGAGCTATATCAAGGAGCTGACCGTCGGCAACATCTGGCTGGTGCACGGCTATTCCAACGACATCTTCCAGGCAGACCTCGACGCGCAAAAGGCGGGGCGCAACTTCCGGGTCGTCGCCAGCATTCCCAGGGAGGGCGCGGTGCTGTCCATGGACTCGATGGTGCTGCACAAGTCCGGGCCGCGCCCCGACCTCGCGCATCGCTTCATGGACTTCATGCTCGACGGGCGCAATTCGTCCGAGCTGACCAATCTGATCGGTTCGGGCAACCCCAACCGCGACGCGCGGCAATACATCAAGCCCGAAGTCGCGCAGAATCCAGCCGTATCGCCCGGCCCGGAGCAACTGGCCCGTCTGGAAATGCTGCGCGACCTGGATCGTCACCAGCGCCGGGTGCTGTCGCGCATATGGACGGAGATCAAGCTCAGGTAGGCGTAGCTGCCCTCCGGCATGTTGCGGTTACTGGCACATCGAATATTCCACGCCGTCGGCGTTGATGATCGGATAGCCGCTGGAGTTGCGCGTAACCGTGACCCGGGCAGGCTGCAGGTCGGGCTGCTCCGGCGGGCTGGAGACATAGAGCAAACCATTGCGCACCGCCCACCGGCCGCTGCCGCCGCTGTCATGCTGTCCGGCCACCGTGCCGTAGCGTCCGCTGTTGTAGGTTTCGCCGCGCCCGGAATTGCTGTAGGTGCCGTTGCTGAAAAACTGGTAGCGGGTGGTGTTGGATGTGCCGGTGTATTGGTTGTATTTGAAAGAGCACCATGCGGACGAAAGCAGCAGTTGCGACAACTGGTCTGGGGCGCCCTTTGCAGTGTCAACAGGCTCGCCTGCCGCTTTGGGCCGACCTGAGCCGCCCGCGCTGCCACCCATGCGCTGCAAGCTGATTGGAATAAAGCCGAGCTGCAAGGTAAGCACCGAACCGCTGATCTGGTAAGGCAAAGTATTGCTTTGCCCGCTCGCGCTCAGCACCAGCGCATTACCCCGCGCCTGCCAAGTGAAGGAATCGCCTTCCAGTGTGCCCGTGCCATCCTTGTTGAGAACCAGATAGGGCTGTCCGTTCAAGGCCCATTGCCCCACCAGCTTCGGGTCTGCCCATGCGCTTGTGGCAACTAATGCCAGCGCCAACATCCAAGCCTTCGCCAATGTCTGCCATTTCATGAATATTTCCCCTCTAATATTTACCTGGTTAGCATATCTTCTTCTGCCTGGTGCTGAACGTGCTGCATGGGGAACGAACATGGCAACTCTTCCTGCAGCAGCTTGTTGCGCAGCGTAATCCGCATGGTGGGCGGTGCGTCAAAACTCGATCAACTTTATCCTGTTGCGCTTTGCGTTTGCTACCAGTGTGCTATCCAACGTAGCCATGTGGCTTGCCCCCAATTCCAGAGCAACTGCAAGATGCAGCGCATCTCCGGCGCGCAAGCCATGTGCGTGTTGCTGAACCATTTTCGCTGCCTGCCTGAATGCGCTGCGGCTGACCGGAACAATCCGCAAGCCCCCGTCCGCCAGCGCCTCGAATTCCTTGCGCACCCGTTTCGCGTTGGCTTCGCTGATCTGGCCGGTGCGCAGCTTGATGGACAAGGCGCTGTAGAACTCTGCCAACAACCAGTCAGAGCAGGCTGGCGCATCGGGTAGTCCGGCAAACCAGGCGGTAACGGCCTGCGTTTTCGGCTCGAGGGTCAGCAGCGGCACGATTACGCTGGTGTCGGCGTAAATCATCAGTAGCGCGCTTCCTGGCGCATGGCTTCGACAACGGGAGCGGTCATCGGCATGGATGCTTGCAGCCTGGCGATGCGCGCCAGAAACGCGGGCTTGTCGAATGGCTTCTCGGGCGCCAGAGTGATTGCGCCTGCAGCAGTGATGCTGGCTTCGACACTGTCCCCTTCTTTCAACCCCGCAGCGCGAGTACACTCGACTGGCAAGCGCACCGCCAGGCTGTTACCCCATTTTGCCACTTGCAGTTTCATCGCTTTTCCTTCCTGGTGTATATCTACGGATATACAATACGGTTCCGTGCGGGCCATGTCAATGAAAATTCATTTCCTGCATCAATCTCGATTTTGCCGTGATTGCTGCAAAGGCATGGCTGCTACCCGGTTTTGCATTCCTCTGCAATGCAAAACGGGAGCCGAAGCTCCTGTTCTGAATGGAACATAAACCAGGCTTACGCGGAACGGTTCTTTTTGCGACGAGCCGTAAAACCCAGCAGGCCCAAACCAGCCAGCAGCATGGCGTAGGTTTCAGGCTCAGGCACGGCTGGAGTAGCCTGTCCAAAACTCAGCGTTGCGTTAAGGTAAGTTGTGTTGTCAAAAGACAATCCCTTCCAGTCGAACTGCACGAAATCGCCTCCAAAAGAGAGCCTGGACGAATCCCACCCGGCCATGTTGGTATCCACTACGACGTTTTGAAGGGGATTGCCAGAACTGTCGTTCAGGTCTGACACGCCAAGTCCGTTAAAACTTAATGGGACTGCATTGCACCCAAAATCAGCCGGCGGGTTGAACCAACACGATTGATAATCAGCCGCCCAAGTGCCCGCTGCACCAAAGAGGTAATTAAAGTCAACGAGGATACTGGCCGCCTCAACGTTAACTTTATATCCGAATGGGTACGAATTATAAAAAGTGTAGCTATCCGCGTTACCGGCTTCTACGGTGAAGGAGGATGGCGGCGTTGCGCCGGGCAGCGGACTCGCATTCTGATAATGCCCTACTGTCACGGTATCGCCCACGAGGGACGCGCTGGCTATCCCCGCCCACATCGCGCATGAGGTGCATAGTGCAACTGCAATATATCGTTTTTTGGTCATGCTTCTCTCCTTATTATTGTTGAGCCAATATGACATGGTTTGCACGCTAACAAGGTCTTGCAACGCTGTCTATTGTACTTTGGTACAGGTACATCAGCCTAAAGGCCGGCATCCTCTCAGCGCATCTTCGCCACCGCTTCTTCCACCCTCTCCACCGCGATGATCTCCATGCCCGCAATCTTTTGTTTTGGCGCGTTGGCTTTGGGGATGATGGCTTGGGTGAAGCCGAGCTTGGCGGCTTCCTTCAGCCTTTCCTGGCCGCGCTGCACCGGGCGCACTTCTCCTGCCAGGCCCACTTCGCCGAACACCACCAGTTTTTCCGGCAGCGGCTTGTTGCGCAGGCTGGAGACGATGGCGAGCAGCACCGCGAGATCGGCGCCCGGCTCGGTGATTTTCACGCCGCCCACGGCGTTGATGAACACGTCCTGATCGAAGCAGGCGATGCCCGCATGGCGGTGCAGCACGGCCAGCAGCATAGCGAGACGGTTCTGTTCCAGTCCCAGTGACAGGCGGCGCGGGTTGGGTGAATGCGCCTCGTCGAGCAGCGCCTGGATTTCCACCAATAACGGGCGGGTGCCTTCCTGCGTGACCATCACGCATGAGCCCGCCACCTGAGCGCCGTGCTGTGACAGGAACAGGGCGGAAGGATTGCTCACTTCGCGCAGGCCTTTGTCGGTCATGGCGAATACGCCGAGTTCGTTCACCGCGCCGAAGCGGTTCTTGAATGCGCGGATCAGGCGAAAGCTGGAATGGGTGTCGCCCTCGAAATACAGCACCGTGTCCACGATGTGCTCCAGCACGCGCGGCCCTGCCAGCGCGCCTTCCTTGGTTACGTGGCCGACCAGGATGATGGTCACGCCGCTGCTCTTGGCTACGCGCGTGAGCTGTGCCGCGCACTCGCGCACCTGCGCCACCGAGCCGGGCGCGGAAGTGAGCTGCTCGGAATACACGGTCTGGATGGAATCTATCACTACCACGTCCGGTTTTTCGCGGGAGATGGTGGTCTGGATTTTTTCGAGCTGGATTTCCGGCAGCAGGTGCACTTCGCGTGCATCGAGGGCGAGCCGCTTCGCGCGTAGCGCGATCTGCTGCGCCGATTCTTCGCCGCTGACGTAGAGGACTTTTTTTGTCGTTGAGAGATGCGCCAGAGCCTGCAACAGCAAGGTAGATTTGCCAATACCGGGATCACCGCCGATCAGCACCACTCCGCCTTCGACCAGCCCGCCGCCCAGCACGCGATCGAATTCCGCGATGCCGGTCGGCGTGCGCGACACCTCTTTCGCTTCCACCTCGGCGAGCTGCTGCAACTTGCCCGATGCCGACAGCGCGCTGAAGCGGTTTTTTCCGCCTGCTGCCGCCTCTGCCACGCTTTCCACCAGCGTGTTCCACGCCTCGCAGTGCGGGCACTGCCCCTGCCACTTCTGCGTCTGCCCGCCGCATTCGGTGCAGCTATAGATTGTTTTTGCTTTTGCCATGTTTTTATTACGCAGGCGTCCAGACCATCTTGCAGAAGCAGTACAGGAATTGCTGGTTTTTTTCCGCTGGCGTTTTATGCAGCTCGATGTCGCTCTTCACCAGCTGGAAGCTTGCCCCGAATTCATCGTGCAATGCATCGGCATCATAGCGGACAACATCGAGCCCGCTGCACTGGAGCGGGCCTTCCGGGCCAAAGGTGGCAACGATGACGTGCCCGCCCGGTTTCAGGGCGCGGGCAACCTGCCGGACATAAGCGGCGCGGTGCTGCGGATCGGTCAGGAAGTGGAATACCGCCCGGTCGTGCCACACATCATAATGCTGCCGTGGCAACGTTGCTTCGGTAATGTCGGCAACCAGCCAGGCCACCTTGTTGGCAGCTGCGCCCAGCCTTTTTTTTGCGACTTCGATCGCCACGCTGGAAATGTCCAGAACGGTGACGTCGGTAAATCCATCGACAAGCAAGTCATCCACCAGCGTGGATTCCCCGCCGCCCACATCTATGATGGCTGCAGACCGGTCGGGTGCGGCACGCCTGATGAAATCGAGTGACCGTTCGAGGTGTGGCCGGTACCAGCTCACCGCATCGGGCGATTTCGTCTGATATACCTTTTCCCAGTGGGTTGGGTCGTTCATCGTGGTTCTCCTTCAAAAACGTAGGATGGGTGGAGCGTAGCGATAACCAATGACTTGCTGGCGTTGTTTGCCAGCTTAGTCAGTTGGCTATGCATAGCTACCCATCAATCAACTCACATCTCCCCAAAATCCCCTTCTTCTATAGCCCTCGGTATCCCCGCCCAATCTTCAAGCAACAACCCCTGCTTCACATAGCGATGAAAAGAAGAATACGGCCAATCCCGAACTTCCGCCACCAATCCGTGTTTGACCGGATTGAAATGTATGTAATCAACATGCCTCTGGTAATCCGACTCGTCGCGTATCGTATGCTCCCAATACCGTCTTTGCCAAATTCCCCGTTCTCCCTTCTCTTGGCGGCTGAGAGAGAGCCGCTCACCCGTAGGCACACTGCGCGAAAAAGCTGTTTTTATCAACCGCCAGCGCAACGCATAGTCTGCGTCTCCGGCTGGCAACGTCCAGATGGCATGGAGATGGCCAGGCAACACCACCATCGCCTCGATGGCAAAAGGATGCTGTGATTGAACTGCGCGATGGGCGTGGCGCAACGGCTCGATATATTCCACCAGCAAGCCTCGCGGTCGTTCCGCCAGATTGACAGTGAAGAAATAGGTTGCGCCTGCTATGTGGTTCCGGCGATAGTTGGTCATAGGGATGGTATTGATGGGTATCGCTACGCTCCACCCATCCTACGCAAATTATCGTTTTACAGAAATGCTGATTCTACTTTTTCAGCTTGCATCACACCAACCCACCCTATGCCATCCACAGCGGCGGCTCTTGCATCAGCGCGATCTGCTCGCGCAACTCGAGGATGCGATCCTGCCAATAGCGCTGTGTGTTGAACCACGGGAACGCCCGCTGGAAGGCGGGGTCGTCCCAGCGCTGCGCGAGCCATGCCGCGTAATGAATCAGGCGCAGGGTGCGCAACGCTTCAACCAGATGCAGTTCGCGCTCATCGAAGTCGTAGAAGTCTTCGTACCCGGCCAGCACGTCGGCCAACTGCCGCACCATGTCTGCGCGCTCGCCCGAAAGCAGCATCCACAAGTCCTGCACCGCCGGCCCCATGCGGCTGTCGTCGAAATCCACGAAGTGCGGGCCGTCGTCCGTCCACAGCACGTTGCCCGCGTGACAGTCGCCGTGCAGGCGCAGCGTTTGCACATCACCCGCGCGATCAAAGCAGTGGCGCACGCCATCCAGCGCCTGCTCCGCCACGCTGCTGTAGGCCGCAATCAAATCGGCAGGGATGAAGTCATGCGCCAGCAGATAATCGCGCGGCGCGATACCAAATGATGCAATGTTCAATTCGGGGCGGTGCCGGAACGGCTGGAGCGCGCCGATGGCATGGATGCGCCCGAGGAAGCGCCCCATCCATTCCAGTGTGTGGCGGTCTTCCAGCTCCGGCGCGCGGCCGCCATGCCTGGGAAAAACGGCGAAGCGGAATCCCTCGAAGCGGTGCAGCGTATTCCCCTCCAGCACCAGCGCCGGCACCACGGGGATTTCGCGTTCGCCCAGCTCCTGCACGAAGGCGTGCTCTTCGAGTATGGCCGCATCAGCCCAGCGTGCCGGGCGATAGAATTTCGCCACGAGAGGCGCGCCCTCTTCCATGCCGATCTGGTAGACGCGGTTTTCATAGCTGTTGAGCGCCAGCAGGCGGCCATCGCTGCGGAAGCCCACGCTCTCCAGCGCGTTCAGCACGCAGTCTGGAGTAAGCGAGGAAAAAGAAGAGGCTGGAATCATGGGGCAAGCATACCGTTATTCCCTCAGGACGGAAACCGTCAGGGAACCTCTGATTATGTCCCACATGGCCACACATGGATTCAGGGCGCAGGAATTTTTGTTACAGGTAGTACTCCTGCCTCGGCGGATAAACTGGGGTGAGCGTGATCCGGAAGCGAATTTTGCAGGGGCGGCAAAATATGTGTTGCTATTGTTACCAACATGGCGCACAGTGCGCGCCAGCGATTTTCAAGTTAGTCATGGTTGTTCGGTTCTGTACCCGCCACTCGCGGTATTCTTCCCTTCATCGTTTTGCCGTCTTGACCTTCGCCCTGCGGGGGCCTTACCCCTCATTTTTATGTTTTTAGGAGATTCAAGATATGGCAACAGGTACTGTAAAGTGGTTTAACGATTCCAAGGGTTTTGGCTTCATTACCCAGGAAAGTGGTGGCAATGATCTATTCGCCCATTTTTCCGCAATCCAGAGCTCGGGTTTCAAAACCCTGTCCGAAGGACAGCGCGTCAGCTTCGACATCACCTCTGGCCCCAAAGGCCAGCAGGCGTCCAACATCCGCGCCGCCGAATAAGCGCACGGTATTCCCCAGCGCCGCCCCATACCTCGGTCAAGGCGGCCTTACCGGAAAAGCCCGGCTCCTTGCCGGGCTTTTTCTTTCCGTTTCTGGAGGTGCATTGTGGCAAAAGAAGAGCTGCTCGAAATGAATGGTGTGGTGGATGAAGTCATGCCGGATTCGCGCTTCCGCGTGACGCTGGAAAACGGACACAAACTGGTCGCATACAGCGCCGGCAGGATGCGCAAAAATCATATCCGCATCATTGCTGGAGACAAGGTTTCGCTGGAGCTTTCTCCCTACGATCTGAGCAAAGGGCGCATCATGTTCCGGCACCTCGAGCAACGCGGTCCGGCGCCTGCCCAGCAAAGGCGAAGATATTGAACGGCACACCCGGCTACGCGATAAAACATCAAACGGTCGCCGTCGCCGGCGGCCCGCCCCTGCAAGTGCGCTCGTTGCTGGATCGCCAGCAATATTACGATCCGCATGGAGAAGCCGAGGCAGCTGGAATCTTTCCATCCTGCTGGCCGCTGTTCGGCCAGGTCTGGCCCTCTGCCCAGAAACTGGCGGACCTGATGCAAGGCTGGGAACTGGGAACACAGCGCATACTGGAAATCGGTTGCGGGCTGGGTTTGGCAAGCATGGTCATCCACCGGCGGCTAGGCAATATCACCGCCAGCGACCGTCACCCGCTGATCCAGCCATTCCTGCAGGAAAACCTGCTGCTCAATCAACTGCCCGAGTTGAAATATTGCATCGGAAACTGGGGATGCAGGAACCCCACGCTGGGCGAATACGACCTGATTATTGGCAGTGACGTTTTATATGAGCGCAGCCACCCCGAACAACTGGCGCAATTCATTTTGTTGCATGCAGCCCCAGCTGCCCAGATTTTGATCATAGACCCGAACCGCGGAAACCGCAGCGCGTTCAACCGCTGCATGGCGCAATCCGGGTTTGCGCTGACCGAAACGAAGATAGACGCGCCGCTGCATGATGGCACCCCCTATCACGGACGCCTGCTGCATTACAGACGCTGATCACAGGCCAATCGGTTTGCTGCGGTTCGCAGGGTGTTGTGCGTGAAATGCCGTTTGCATGGCGCCATCAAGTTTGCAGATGGCATAGCGATTTTTCGGCCATAGCAAACCTTGCGCCTGCGATCCGAGTTGGTCTGGAATGCGCCAATAGCGGAAGTTGGACGCTGCAGGGATGCTCCAGCAGAAGGACTAATTGCGTCCGTAGTTGCTATTTATTATTATGCGGACAGGGGGTGATCTATCCTCCAGAATCTAAAAAGAAAAATAACATGAATTTATCAATAACCTCGTTATTATTATACGGACGCACGCGTTCGCATAATAACTGTTAGGTCGCATTCACTATGCCCCACTTACTCGAAGAACGGCAGAAGCTGATTGCCTTGTTGGTTAATTTCTTTCGAACCAAGCGATCGCGTCAATCACTTAAGCTCCTTTCCGAGTCTAATGTTTCCGGGTGGGAAAAATGGTGGCAGATTGAATTTGCAATGTATCTTTCCCGCTCTCGCCTTATTGATGGATGGAAGCTTGAGCATCAGGCTCCACCCGACCCCACGCTTGATGCGATCAAAAAGCACATATCTTTCGACGTCGCTTTACAGTTTAAGGAGCACGCCCACAACGAGTGGTTTCTACTTGAACTTAAGCAAAGCAAAGATTTTCGGCGTTGTCTTTGTCAAATGACAGAAGATATGCGGAAGTTCATTACCGCAGACATGAGCCACATCAAAGCAATTTCATTGCGGCGTATCGCTTATATCGGCATTGTTCCAGGGCATGAAGATAATGATGAAATCAAAGAATACGCTGAGGATGTTGGAGGTGATTTGTGGATCGATAACTTTCAGGTTGCTGTTCGGCAAATTGGTGAATATCACAAACTCATCGTGGCGTAATTAATAGTTAGGTTGCTCACGTGGCTGATTACTACTCTCTTTCTTTGCCCCTTATGGTACTTCCTGAGAGGGAACCGAGCCCCTTGCTTGTGCAGCCCGAATCCCCTGTTCGTCTTCGAAATCACGTCGAACGTTTTGCGCTCCACTTTAAGCGGGAACTCCACTACGACTTTCCTCAGTTCGAAGCATCTGAGACAAAAGACAAACACTATTTCATTCCGTGGGAGGCATATCTCTTTCACGCTACTGCCGACGATCTATGGGAAGGTGAAGGCCCCATAAAAAGTCGGTTCTTCGGAGCTTGCTGCTTTCGATGGCGTGAGTGGTCAAATGCACCACACGAGTGGTGTCTCGATTGGGTCTGGTTTCACCCATATTTCCGCGCACGCGGCAACTTGGAGCGTGCTTGGCCTGTGTTTCTTCGACGGTATGAGAAGTTCGGAGTGCAACACCCGCTATCGTGTGGAATGGAGGCTTTCTTGAAGAAGGTGGGCTGGAATGCAACCTAACCTTACGGTCAAGTTCGTTCCGCTTCGCTACGCTGGGACTGCGCTAAAGCGCAGCCCCTTACCTTCACGTTGGCTGGTTGCTTTGGAGTAAGCTGAACGACCGCTCTGTGTCGGAAGCGGAAGTTTGATTGAACAGCCTCCAATGGCTGCCTTGGCCGAACATCTACCAGGTCTCAAAACCGGCCAAAGCAAAGAGAGGAAGTTCGTGCCCTCAGTCCCCCCACAATTCCTCCGGGGTTAGCCCCCTCACAATTCCGAAATCACCCTCTCTACCGGCAACCTGGACTTCGGCAGCTTTGCATTAAAGTCATCCGGACTGCGATAGCCAAGGGCAGCGAGCACCACGCTGGTCATGCCCTGCTCGCGCAGGCCGAGTTCTTCGTTTAATACTCGCGCATCGAAACCCTCGATCGGCGTCGCGTCTATTTCC
This sequence comes from Nitrosomonadales bacterium, assembly GCA_016213335.1. Taxonomy (GTDB): domain Bacteria; phylum Pseudomonadota; class Gammaproteobacteria; order Burkholderiales; family Gallionellaceae; genus VIKH01. Next base: position 1,710 of record JACRAQ010000080.1, on the reverse strand, counting down.
AGCGCCGCCGCGCCCAACAATAGGGTACCGAGGGCGAGATATATCTGCTTCTCCATCCAGTGCTGCGTGTCTTTGGCGTCGAAGCGATGCAGGTTGGTGTAGTAGTTGCGCCCCTTGTGTTGCATCGCCTTGCCCTCCGGGGTCGGGAACCTGCCGTCCGCCTCTTCCTGCGCGAGCAGCGTGGCGAGGTGGGCGTCATCCATGGTGGTGCGGGCGCAGAACACGGCCACATGGGAGGCGTTTAATATCTTCGGCCCATTCGATGCGTAAACGCCCTGCTGCGCCGCTTTGGCGATGCGCGCCTTGCCTTCTTCACTGGAAGCGATGATGAAATGCCAAGGCTGTGAATTGACCGAGGAGGGCGCATATCGGAGCAGGGTCTTGATCTGTTCGATCTGCTCTGCCGGAATCTTTCGGGCCGGATCGTAGGCCTTGCAGGTATGGCGGGAAAGGGCGAGGTGGGCAATGTCCATGATGGCTCCGAGTCAGGCGCTATTGAATGGGAATGGTGATTTGTGTGCGGTTTGGAAAGCGCTAAACGAGTCTCACATTGTCATTCCGGCGGAAGCCGGAATCCAGTAATTTCAATTGGCTGGACACCGGCTTTTGCCGGTGTGACGACCTATTCGACGTTTCCTTTTGTAGTCATGGTTGAAAGGTTTTTTGCATCATACGTTGATGCAAACGAAGTGGCACCTCATACCCGCGAAAAAAAGCGAAGCAAAGTTTTGCGGTGTGCGTTCGCGCATAAAATTCGATTTCGTCACACCGGCGGTGACAATTCCACCTCCGCTTTAGCGGATAGTGGATTGCCTACCTTTGGTGAAGGCCGGTGTCCAGCCGATTAAAGAACTGGATTCCGGCTTCCGCCGGAATGACAGCTTTTTTCAGGCGGCCATTTTCTATCGGCCCCGCCCGCCGAAGCGGTGCACAGCAGGCTTGCCGCCGCCCGGCGCTTTGGGAGGTGACGTCTGTGCGCCTGACCGGCTGCGCGGCTGTGTGCCGGATCGTGCCGGTGCCTGGCTGCGTGCCCGCTGCCCGCCGCCGCGATTTTGTTGGCCGCGATTCATTCCGTTCAAAATAGGCTCGGCCTTGATGCGCGGATCCGGTTCGAAGCCGGGCACCTGCACGACCGGGATTTCAAGTTTGGTCAGGCGTTCGATGTCGTTCAGCAGCTTGCGCTCATCAACGCACACCAGCGAGCTGGCCTCGCCTTCGCTGCCTGCGCGGCCGGTGCGGCCGATGCGGTGCACGTAATCTTCCGGCACGTTGGGCAGCTCGTAGTTGACCACGTGCGGCAGCTCGATGATGTCTATGCCGCGCGCGGCGATGTCGGTCGCCACCAGCACTTGCAGCTCGCCGCTCTTGAATTCCGACAGCGCGCGGGTGCGGGCCCCCTGGCTCTTGTTGCCGTGGATGGCCAGTGCCGGGATGCCGTCCTTGCCGAGCTGTTCGGCCAGCCGGTTGGCGCCATGCTTGGTACGCGTGAACACCAGCACCTGGTGCCAGTTGTGTTCCTTGATGAGGTGGGTGAGCAGCTCGCGCTTCCTCTCGCGGTCCACCGGATACACACGCTGCGTAATCAGCTCGGCGGTGGCGTTCTGGCGCGCCACCTCGACCAGCGCCGGCTTGGTGAGCATCCCATCTGCCAGCATTTTGATTTCATCGGGGAAGGTGGCGGAGAACAGCAGGTTCTGCCGCTGTTTGGGC
>JACRAQ010000079.1 GCA_016213335.1 Nitrosomonadales bacterium | reverse complement strand
TCTGAGGCACGCTGCCTGAATGAGATTGGGGTTGTAGGGTTTGCGCCAAGGATGTTTTGGATGCGGCTTGACGTGTACAGGGAGGCGTTGTTGTTTCAGCAGCTCGTCCACTCGCATGTTCAGCGTCTTGTCGTCCACCGCTGCGATGGTGGGCTGCGTCCTGTCGAACACCTTGAACGGCAGGATTTCCGCGTTGTGCAATAACTCGATACGACCATCCAGGTATTCCACCACCGTCACGGTTTGCCAGCGCAAGGTGTAGCGTGGTGTATCGCCGGTCTGGATGATGTAGCGCTGTCGTTTGAAACTGAGTACCAGATTCTTGTCCAGCTTGCGCCGTTGCTGGGTCGTGCAGACGCGAGCCAGCAACGTCTCATCCAAAGTGCGGGAAACGTGGGCGTCTTCGGTGTCTGCCGGTGGCACGGCAAAGCGCGCATTGTGCTCGGGCAGATAGGTTGGCAGAAAGGCGTTGGCGGCTTCCATGTTCGAAATGCCGGCCAGCCGCATGGCCTTGACCAGCCTGTCCTGCAAGGTCTGGAATAACCGCTCTACACGCCCCTTCGCCTGCGGCGTCAACGCCTGAATGGTGGCGATGCCTAGCTCCGCTGTTGCGCGCTGGAATTGCGTCGGTTCCCCATCCTCCGGGTCGTGCTTGGTGAATATGCCGTGCCGGTCGCTGTAGAGTGCTGCCGGGCAGCCGTAGGCCAGGACATAGGCATGCAACCCATCCAGGTAGGCCTGTGTCGTTTCGGCGGGGGTGAAGCAGGCGGCCATCACCCGGCTGGTCGCATCGTCTATGAAGGCAATCAGGGTGCAGCGCGGCCCGCGCCCCTCAAACCAATCATGCGGGCTGCCGTCTATCTGCACCAGCTCTCCCAGCCGTGGGCGGCGTTCCCGCGGCGGATGCACACCAGCGCGCTTCTTCCCGGCCCGCCATAATCCAGCCTCGATCATCCAGTTGCGTAGCGTCTCCTTCGAAAGCCGGACGCCTTCGTCTTGCAGGTACTCCGCCGCCAGCGTCGGGCCAAAGCCAGCATAGCGATCGCGAAACCGCTCGATAACCTGGGCCTTGATGGCTGAGGCTATCCGGTTGTTCGAGGGCTGGCCGCGCCGTTTGCTCACCAGCCCGGCAGCGCCTTCCTTGCGAAAGGCGCCCACCAACCGCTTTACCTGACGTTCCGACAGAGACAACTGGCGCGCCGCCTCGGAATGGCCCATCTGCTTGCCCGTCACTCGCTGTACAACCTCAAGCCGTGTCAGCTCTTTCTTGCTCATCGCAATGACCCCTTCTTCCATGTCCCATCTCACGAAAATCAAAAGGGGACATTTCTACTTTGCCAGAAGGGGACATTACAACTTTGCTCTTACAGAAAAAAATCGAAGCAGATATGCGTCCCCAAAATGCGAGGCATTTTTTCTTCATATCTGAAATCCTTGAGTTTTCCATTACGATATAAAATTCTAGCCTCACAATTTTCTTGTCTAACTATGATGTTCGCGCAAAATTTTGATGCTTCATCGAAGCTACGTTTCAAGCCTAAGCCACGTCCCTTATCACCTGTTTGACTAATTTCACCCTGCGTAAAAACTTTTTGTAATAGCATTTTTTCAGCGGGTGATTCAGATTCAGTGATTTCCTTAAAAAGCTCAGGATATTTCTTGGCAAGAACTGGTTCAAGTGTTCCGATAATGCCTTTACCACTATCTGAAATCACCGTTTGAATGTGCGCGGGATGTTTGCCATGCTTTTTGTAAAACTGTAGCGCAACAAATCCGGGAATAGGTGACTCAGAATGATCAAGAACATTACCAAAAAGTTCAGAGAGAACGGTAAATGCGGGAATAGAATACTTATTGCCAGCATGGGAAACAAAGCTTTCCTTTAATTGCTTGGGTATCGATTCATCAGGGGAGGCTGGATCAATAGCACCGATCTCAACAAGATTTTCGCTATTCCCCCTATAGGTTGTCGCGGCAGATATCTCGGGGCGGTTCGGCAATACATTTACCTGCTGAATAAGATGATCAAAAAAACCTAGACGGTCTAAATAGGTGAGAGTGGATGTGCTGTGTGTGAAATCTATCGTTACTTGTTTGCCGTAATAAGCTAATTGATTTGATAAAGCCATTAACCGGGCAATGGCTTCAAGCATCAATGCACATCCATCTGATATTACGAAAATAATTGAATTGGCATGAGATGATATTGGTGAACCAGTTTCTGAAAGGATTCTTTCGAACAAGGTGCAATCAACCCAGCAATCGGCTGGAAATACAATACGCAATTCAGAGTAATTTAGTGACCAGCAGAAATTCTCATCTTGTTTAAAATGTTCCGGGTGTGCATGCAAGAAGGAGTTAACTGTTGACTTATCTAATTGGAGCTTTTTGGCAATATCTTTAGCCTTCATACTGGGAGATTCACGAAGTAATTTTTCTATTTCATTTTTCATGCTTCTTACCGCGTGAACAGAATCAAAACAATTAAATGAGAAGAATTAAAGGGGTAGTTCAGGCACGGATTATTTTCTACAATTATACGTGGTAGCTCAGCATCGCAATAATTTCCAATGGAGAAGCAATGCTGGCTAGTAACACGCATCATTTATATTACCTAGCCCCACCATATTCCTTCGCCAGATCGTCGTAATGCGCGTGCGCTTCGGTTTCCTTTAGTGCTGCTTTGTACCATTCCTGCATGGCCGGGTGGGCCAGCAGGGTATCCCGGTATTCTGCCGCTACGGGCGGCAACGGCACGTTGTAGGTATGGAATCTGCAAACAACTGGTGCATACATGCCATCGGCCACGGAGAAAGCGCCGAACAGCCAGGGGCCGCCTGGTTTGCCATTTGGGGTGGCGAACCGGGCGCGGGCCTCGAGCCAGATTTCGATGATGCGGTCTATGTCGCGCTGGACTGCCGCGTCGGCCGGCTTGCCCTTGAGTTTGAATTTCAAATTCATCGGCATTGCCTTGCGCAGGTTGGTGAAGCCGGAGTGCATTTCCGCCGAGATGCTGCGTGCCCGCGCACGCGCCCTGGCATCGGCTGGCCATAACTGCGGGTGTTGTTCGGCGAGGTATTCCGCGATCGCGAGGCTATCCCATATCTGGAATCCATCCACATGCAGGCAGGGCACCCTGGCATTGCCGGAAATGGGGCGCAGGGCAGGGTTGTAGTCGCGCCCGGCCACCGAGACCATGTGCTCGGTGAAGGGGATGCCCAGATGTTTGAGCAGGAGCCAGGGCCGCAATGACCATGACGAATAGTTCTTGTTGCCGATATACAGGTCGAGGCTCATCGCAACTTCTCCCTTTGCTATACATAGGGAAACACTGAACAAGTCTCATAAAGTCATTCCGGTGGAAGCCGGAATCCAGTAACTTCAATGGGCTGGACACCGGCTTGCGCCGGTGTGACAACTTATTCAGTGCTTCCTTAGGTGGCTCTTCAAGCCTGCACGAGCGCTGGCGGTCAGTGTATCAGCATGTCATGGAAGTTTTAAGGGTTCAGGCCATCCTCGCAAGGCGCACTGCTGTAAAAGACACAGTCAAGGCAAATGCGGCGGTATGTTCTTTACGATGTCTCCGTCTGCAACTTCTTCTGCGGGCGCGGTCGAACCATGACAGGAAATCCCGGCATTACGATAAGGAGAGCAAAATGAACATCAAGCCTGGTGTCTTTCTGGTTTTGCTTGCCATTGTTTTTTCCCCGAACGCATCGGCCGATAAAGCCGTGCTGGCTGGTGGCTGCTTCTGGTGCATGGAGTCGGACTTTGAAAAGCTCAAGGGGGTAACCGATGTGATCTCCGGCTTTACCGGCGGCACGCTGAAAGACCCCACCTACAATGGAAACCACGAGGGCCACTACGAGGCTGTCGAGATTACCTATGACCCGAAGGTCGTCAGCTACAAAGAGCTGCTGGATTATTATTGGGTGAACGTCGATCCCTTCGATGCAGAAGGCCAGTTTTGCGACCGGGGGCACAGCTACCTGAGCGCCATTTTCGTCGGCAGCGACGATGAAAGGAAAATCGCCGAAGAATCCAGAAGGAACATCGAGAAAGGATTTCCCGGCAAGAAAATTGTTACTCCCATATTGAATGCATCAACCTTTTACCCCATCAAGGGTGACGAAAGCTATCACCAGGATTATTACAAAAAGAACTCCGCCCGATATATGTTCTACAGATGGAATTGCGGGCGTGATAAGAGACTGAGGGAGATATGGGGCAACAAGGCTGTGCATTAAGAAACCCCTGGTTATCGACCTTCACTTAATTCATGACAGAGTCATATATAGCAGCCGTCATTCCGGAGAAAGCCGGAATCCAGGCAATTATCAAGCACACACAAAGTGTGACAATACCCAAAGCACAGCTTTGTCCACTACTCGGAATTATGTCCAAACTGGATTCCGGCTTTCGCCGGAATGACAGGCTTTTTGGTTTTGCTCACTGTCTTCATTTATGTAAGGCTCAATAAGTCCTTCATGCGGGACTGAATCAAAGGCTCGCTTTGCCGCGAAGTGCGCCTTCAGGGGGGCTGCAGGGGCGGGGCTATACACAGAAGAGGTAGGCCGTGGTTGTCTCGAAGAGGTTCTCACCCCCTTCGGGGCTAAAGCCAATAAATTGGCAATAACCACGCACTGCGGTTCGAGAATGGATGAGTTTCACAGCAAAAATCGACAAAGGCTGCATAGGCAGCCTTTGTTGTTTCAAGACAGTTAGTTAAGAAAGATTTAACATTATTTGACATTATACGTGCAAATAATGTAAAAAGTGGCTATGTCACTGGCCCAATATAATTTTTTGGATGCGTATAACCCGTGGTGGAGCAACGGCGAGACCGCTTTTGCAGGCTTGCCTGATTTTCATCGTGATGTATTCGACGACCTCTACGCCGACATCCAGCGCCTGCCGCAGATGATCTCGGTAACCGGGCCGCGCCGCGTCGGCAAGAGCACCCTGCTCAGGCAGTGCATTCGCAAGCTGATCCAGGAGCACGGCACAGAACAGGCGCAACGCATCGTCTATTTCACGATGGACGACCCGGCGCTGCTGTTGCCGCACGTTGATGTAGATCGCTTCTTTGAAGACCTGGTGGCGGAGTCCGCCAAGCGCGCGAAAGGCGGCGCGGTGTATTTGTTTCTCGATGAGATACAGAAATTCCCGCGCTGGGAACTGTATCTCAAGAAGCATTACGACCTGAAAACGCCAGTGCGGTTTGTGGTGTCCGGCTCGGCTTCTGCACCGATATTTCGCAAATCACGCGAGAGTTTGCTGGGCCGAATACATGACTACCAGGTGTTGCCATTCAGCTTCCGGGAGTTTTTATTTTTTACATACCAAAGTAACGATGGTTCAAAGACTTTCAAAGTTTACGGGGACATGATTCGTAGAAACCTCCCACTCCCTAACATGTTGGACCAGCTACATAGCTTTGTTAAAGAAGCTCAGCAATATGAAAATATTTTAGCGCCAGTTATACAGCATTTTCTCTTCGAAGGCGGCTTCCCCGAAGTCTGGAAACTCCCCGACATCCTTGCCAAGCAGGAATATCTCTACCAGAACCAGATTGAACGCGTGATCTTTGAGGATTTGTTGGTGGCGGCAGAATTCCGCAAGCCGGAGATGTTGCGCCGCTTTTATCTCGGGCTGCTGGCCGAGCCTGGGCGCGAGACCAATGTCACCAAACTTTCCAAAGACATCGGCATCGCGGCTGCGACCATCACCAATTATTTTCCCCTGCTGGAGGCGACCGACCTAGTGTGGCGATTGCGCAAGTATACCGGGAGCAAGGCAACGGCAAAGGCAGGAAATTTTAAAAGTTATCTGGTTGATCTGGCGGTGCGCAATGCCGTACTTAAACTCACGCCGGAGCGATTGCTGGCGGACGAGCCGGTATTGGGTTTGTATGCGGAAAACATCGTCGCCAACCATCTGCGCCGCTGGCCGTGGCTGGTGGAGTTGGCGTATTACCGCGAGCGCAACAACGAGTTGGATTTCATCGTCGACCTTGGCGCTGTACGCGTCGGCATCGAAGTCAAATATCGCGCCACGCTGAATGACCGCGAATTGTCCAAGAGCCGCGAGATCGCCGAGTCGCTCGGTTGCGAAGCGTTCATTGCGGTATGCAAGGAACGCCCGGACGAAGCGCTGGAAAAACGCCTGCAGGACAAATCCAGCATTCCGCTGGCGGTCGTTCCACTGGCGGACTTTCTGCTGCTGTTTTAGCGCTCAATCATAACTACTTTTGAATTTCCGCGCCCGCAACTGCCCGCACGCCCCCTCTATCTCCTGCCCTGCCGAATCGCGTACCTTGGCGAGAATGCCATGCCGCTTCAGCGTATCCACCATCAACTCAATCCGTTCTGATGAAGGACGGCGATAGGCCAGCCCTTCTACTTCGTTGAAGGGAATGAAATTCATGATGGCGTATTTGCCTGCGAGGAGCTGCGCGATCCGTCCCAGCTCGGCGTCGCTGTCGTTGACACCCTCGATCAGCGTCCATTGATACTGGGTCGGATAGGAAGTGACGCGTGCATACGCCTCGCAGCGTTCCACCAGTTCTTCGATGGCAATCTGCGGTGCGCGTGGCAGCAACCGGGCGCGCAGCGCGGCCTCGGTGGTGTGCAGTGAGAGCGCGAGCGCCGGCTTGACCGCTGGAATTGAAGATTGCCCTTCACCATTGCCCCCTCTCCCTCCGGGGGAGGGTTGGGGTGGGGGTTTGTGATTTATCCCCTCCATCAGCCGCTCGAACACACGCAGATCGCCGACCGTGGAGAAAACCAGGTTCTTGTGCGCAATGCCGCCATGCGTGCCGAGCAACTGGATTGCTTCCAGCACGTTGTCGAGATTGTGGGCCGGTTCGCCCATGCCCATGAACACCACCTTGCTCACGGCACGGCGCTTGCGCGCGAGCACCACCTGCGCCACGATCTCGGCGCTGCCGAGCTGGCGCAGCAGGCCATCGCGACCGCTCATGCAGAACACGCAGCCCACGGCACAGCCCACCTGCGTCGAAACGCACAGCCCGCCGCGCGGCAGCAGCACGCTCTCCACCATCTGGCCGTCATGCAGCTCCACCAGCAGCCGCGCGATCTCATCATCGGCTGGGTATTCGCCGCGCAGGCGCGCCAGCCCATCCAGCTCCGCCTCGATGGCGGGCAACGCATCGCGCAACGCAAGCGGAAAGAATGTCCCAGCTGGGCTGTGCTTCCTGTCATATGAGCAGACCCGGCTCCAGCCACGCAACAGGCGGTCTTCGTGGCACGGCTTGGCGCCGAGATCGCGCAGACGTTGGCTAAGCTGTGAGATGCGCATCGGGGAGTGGGGAACGGAAATCAAGGTGTGCTTACAATTATTGCCTTGGGGTTGAACGGATTTTAACCCAAGCTCCGGCGCAGCAAGAGATGCGCGCTTCGCTTACACACCCTGCTGATGGCGAATCTGCTTCAGCCTGTTCTCAGCAAGCTATCGAACCAGCCCTGCCAGCGCCGGAATTTCTCAGGAAGGGATGAGTCTCCTGCCTCTATTTTTTCTGCTGCCCGATGGCTTGCCGGCGCCAGACCTGCCGCGAGCAGCGCCGCGCCTTGCAGGCTGGATTCCTTCTGCTGCAAAAGATGGACGGCGCAGGGCGCGCACAGCGCGATACCGTGTTGCAGGCTGCGCAGTTCCGACAGGCCGCCCGAGAGATAAACGCGCTCGAGCGGCGAGGCGCGATGGAAATCTTCCAGGATGCGCGCCACGCGGAAGATGATGCCTTCCAGCAGCAGCGCCGCAACGCGCTGTGGCGGCAGGTGGCCGACGGGTTCGGAAAAGCAAAGACCGAGATCGCTGCGGAAGTAAGGTGCGCCGATGCCGCCGGGCTCGGAGAGACAGAAGATATTGTCCATTCCAAAATCTTCAACGCGGCACTCGCTGACCGGGTAAGGCGCGAGAGCGGCAGCGAGGGAATTTAGCGTGCCCTCGATGGCGAGATGCGTGCGGCTGTCCTGGTAGACCAGCGTACGCAGATAGCCCTCCTGTGTTTTTGCACCTTCCTCCAGATAGCGGATGACGAAGCCGCCGGTGCCGAGGTTGACCAGCGCCTCCGCAGGGCCGGAAACGCCCGCGATGAGCGCGGCAGACTGGTCGCCCACGCTGGCCTGCAAGGTAAGGCCGCTGTCCAATTGCAGTCTCATGCCGGTAGAAGGCTGGATGCGCGGCAGCATGGCAGAAGGGATGCCGAACAGATCGCACAGCCCGGGCGACCATTGCCCCTGCCGGATGTCCATCAGCAGGGTGCGCGCGGCCATGGAGGCATCGCTGACATGCTGCGCCCCATGCGTCCAGCGCCAGACCAGGAAGCTGTCGAGCGTGCCCGCCAGCAGCTCGCCGCGCTCGAGTTGCGCGCGCCATCCCGGATGCTCGCGCAACACCACGCGCAGTTTGGGCGCGAAATAATACGGCGCGAGCCGCAGCCCGGTGAGCTCGCGGATCATGCTTTCCGAGTTTTTCAGTTCCTCGCAGCTCGCCGCGCCGCGCGTGTCCTGCCAGGAAACCAGCGGAGTGACGGGCCTGCCGGTGGCGCGCCCCCAGATCAGGAAGGAAGAGCGCTGGCTGCACAGGCCGAGCGGCGGTTTTTCAGCGGTGCGCGCGAGGCACTCGGCAAGCACCCGGTCTGCGGCCTCGGCATAGGCCAGTGCATCGCTTTCGCGGCATCCGTCGTTGCCGGTGACGGACGGCGCGGGCTGCGACACGATGTTGCCCAATACGCCATCGCCATCCAGCAAGCCAGCCTTGATGGAAGTGCTGCCGAGGTCGAGGGCAATGGCGCGGATCATTGTTGACGGGAGCAACGCCGCAGCTCGCGGCATTGACAAAGGTGGTCGCTGCGCATTGGCGAGAAAAGTGCGGTGGTCAAGGCGGGTTTGAAAAATAATGGCGGGGAAACCGCTCAGATTTTAACCCATGCCCTGGCTCGGTAAACAGCACCTATTGAGAACGGGGATATTTGTCCGGGGTAAAGCCGCAGTAAAACCATGGCTTGCCCAGGATTTTTTCATTTATCTTCTTAACCCTTTGGATAACTTTCGAAAGGAAATACAATTCACAATGGAAATACAACCCTGAAATTTTTTTCGCTGCGGCACGCATGAAGGCTCAAGGATGGAAAAGACACACGGTGAGGTTTTTGCAGGTGATGAGGAAAGCGAACTGACGAGGGACTCCAGGTTCGCTTATCAGTGCAACCGGTGCACACGCTGCTGCCGCCAATATCGTATTCCTGTTGGCCCTTTTGATTTGCTTCAATTGGCCGAAGCACTGGGTGTTTCCACCACGGATGTCATTCGTGACCATTTGACAGATGGCTATTACCTTCAGCGGCTGGAAGACGGCTCATGCAAGTTTCTTGATGTCTCCGGCTGCACAGTCCATCCTGGAAGGCCCATGGTTTGCCGGATTTACCCGCTCGGCCGCAATGTGACTCATGGCCATGAGTGGTTTACCATCCTGCCATTGGTTCCGGATAGTACGGGTGAAAGGGGTAAAACAGGAACGGTCGCCGGCTATCTGGAAAACCAGGGCGCAGTCTTGTCGATTGAGGGGCTACGCATCTATACGGCACTTTATCAACAGCTATCGCAATTGCTGAAGCAGGAGCACAATACACCATGCGACATTTCCGAAAACTGGCTTGCAGAGTCCGGTGTCCAGGGCTTCACTCTGGCCGGGATGCTTGATCCGGATAAGGCAATAGCGAGTTATTGCAAGCGCCATCGTTTATCTCGCCCTAATGGAGTACTGGAAAAGGCCGAATGCCATGCCCGTGCTCTTGAGGAATGGATGCTAAATCGTCTGGAGGAATTGAAATGACTTCATCTGAACGCCGCTACTTGAAGAAACGCAAGGCTGCTCTCGCCATCAGCGCTCTGGTTGCCAGCCTCGGCGCCTCGATTGGTATTGCTCAGGAACTGGACAGGGGAGTGAAGCCTGAGACAGGCGCAAATTCCGGGGCAAATACGACTGCAGGCAACGTAGCGCCTGTTACCTCAGCACAGCAGAAAAAGGGCAGCGGCGCTGCCGATACCCAGTCGGGTGCCAAACAATCATCTGCCAATCAGCAAAAGCAATCCGGCTCTGCCGATGGCAGTTCGTCCTCGCAGCAGAAAAAGGGCGGCGGCGCTGACGATACCCAGTCGGGTGCCAAACAGCCATCGGGCAATCAGCAGAAGCAAGCTGGAGATGCCGTGCAACAAAAAATCAACGACCTCGCAGTACAACGCACGATCAAGCTCCCCGATGCCATTATCAAGCCGGCAGAAGGCATTGCTCCGGGCGTAGCCCAGCCGCAGCCCGGCACATTTCCGGCTATGAGGAAAGAGGTTGTTTCTCAGCCACCCCTGAGAGAGCCTGCGCAACTTATCATCCCCCCCAGCCCCGGCACATTGGACAAGGTGGTGAGCCCCATGCCAGCACCTGTAATTCAAACATTGCCGCTCAACCCGCCGCCCTCAATGAATGCTGTGCCTTTACCCGCGCCAGCCCCCGTACCTGCTCCTGCTGTCAAGCCAGCCCCCGCTCTGCCAGGAGGACTGACGCCCGTATTGCCGCGCACCAAGTGAGGCGTCCGCTGTAAATAATTCGACTCCGAACTCCCCCATTCATCTTCGGAGGCCATGCGGGAATTCATTGAGCTTGCTTTCCGCACCGGCAGTGATCACTAATTCAAACCCGTGCGCAGGGATAACATGAGCTGCCCGCTGGCCTGGAAACCGTGCCTGCCCCTGATGTATTACCTGTTTCCAGTACAGTGCGCAAATCAGCACATGAGGATGCCGGGCACCGCGCGGCCCCGATGCCGGTTCGCAGAGTAAACTTATGTCGCCATGTATAAACAAATGCCTGCTGTTGCTCGCACTGCTGCACGGTGGCGCAGTACTTGCCGCACCCTTCGCGGTCGAACAAGCCGCGCCCGGTGTTTATGTGCATCGCGGCGAGCATCGCGATATCAATGCCGGCTACGGCGGTGACATCTGCAACATCGGCTTCATCATCGGCAGCAAGGGCGTGGCAGTGATAGACAGCGGCGGCTCCCCCAAAATCGGGGCGCAGTTGCGCGAAGCGATCCGCAAGGTGACAGACCTGCCCATCCTGTTCGTGATCAACACCCACGTCCACCCCGATCACGTGTTCGGCAACGCCGCCTTCAAGAAGGACAACCCCACCTTCGTCGGCCACGAAAACCTTGCTGCGGGCATGGAGCAGCGCAAGGAAGTCTATCTGCGCAATCAGGCCGAATGGGTAGGTGCGGATGCCGCAGGCAGCGAGCTGATCCCGCCCGCGTTGCAAATCGGGGGGGCGCAAAGCATAGACCTGGGCGGGCGCACCTTGCTGCTGACCGCCTATGCCCCCGCACATTCGCACAGCGACCTCACCGTGTTCGACACTGCCACCGCCACGCTGTGGACAGGCGACCTGCTCTTTGTCGAGCGCACTCCTTCAATGGATGGCAACCTTCAGGGCTGGCTGCAGGCGATTGCCCAACTGCGCGCCATTCCGGCCGAGCGCGCCATCCCCGGCCACGGCCCGGTGGTGCAGGAATGGCATGGCGCCCTGGACAACGTGCAGCGCTATCTCACCACCCTGCTCGAAGATGTGCGTGCCGCGATCAGGCAAGGGCTGGGCTTGCAGCAGACCATCGAAAGCGCCGCGCGATCCGAGCAGGGAAAATGGGTCTTGTTCGACACCATCAACCGCCGCAATGTCAGCTTCATGTACCTGGTGCTGGAATGGGAATGAGCCGGCACGGCAGTCCATGCAGCCCGGATTGCCAGTTTGATTGGGTACTGCGAAATATAATTTTGCTGCTGACACTGCTGGCCTTGCGTGGATTCCCGGAAAGCTTGTGGAAAGAATGCAGTGTAAAATCGTGGGCGCATGCAGGGCGGTTTCTCCTTCGCGGCCTGACCGCCCCTACTAGCTCGAACACGCACTCCGGAGAAAACCCCTGATGGCCATCCACCGCAGACCCATACAGGAACGCATAGCCTGGCTGTTCGACCTGGCCGACCGCCACGGCGCAAATTACCGCAGCCCCGAAGCCTGGCTGGCGCGCGAGCGCTATCTGGCCGAGCACCCGACGGCGATTGCCGTGCTCAAGTGCATGGACGGACGCATCAACATTCCGGTCGCCACCAACACCCCCGTCGGCATCCTGATGCCCTTCCGCAACCTCGGCGGCATGTTCGACCTCGGCTGGCCGCACTTGGGCGAGGTGCTGGCCCACCACGTACAGCGCATGGTCAGCAGCGGCCGCCGCGTGATCTTCTTCATCACCTACCATTACTCGAAGGGCGATCCACAGCGCGGCTGCGCCGGTTTCAACTACGACACCGGTGCCGCCATCGCCCACACCTACGAGATCCGCCGCCAGGTCGAACACATCTTCGGCGCAGCGCACGGCACGGTCTATCCGCTGGTCTGCGGCTTCGAGACCGACGAGGATGCGCTGATCATCCACGGCACCGATGGCCAGAAGCTCGACCTGGCAGCGCTGACCTTAAACGACCGCGCCACGCTGGAGCTCAAACTCGCCGCGCTGCTGCCCGACATGCCGGCACAGATGCGCGCCGACCTGATGCCGTTGCTGCACGGCAACCTCGAGCACATCGAGCAGGCGCGCGCGCAGATGCGTCGCAACGAGCGCTCGCTCGACATCGAACACCGCGAATGGATGATCTGCCTCGGCCGCGGCTTCGACTTCCTGCACACGCCCAACCTGGCGCTGATCATCGGCCCCTACAGCCCCAAGCTCGACGAACCGATCAAGACCGCCGCCGGCATCATCCAGGCCAACATGGCGGCGGGCCGCGTGCCCGACGATGGCTTCCTGCTGCTGGCCTCGGTGCCCTACGACGAGATCGGAGTTGACCGTGCGCGCGCGGAACTCAAGAGCCGCTTCCTGTCGCAGTTCGCCGCTGAGGTAATCCGCGCCGAGTTCCCCGAGCTTGCTGGCAAGATGGCGATGCGCACCGCCGTGCTCGACTGGCGCTCGCGGCATCTGGAGACGCTGGGCGGCGAAGACTGAATCAGCAAGAATCACTGAAATCGGAAGAAGCCATGAGCGAGATGCTGAGCCTGTCACGCGCCGCTAAACTGGTTGGCGTTACGCGCACGGAATTCCAGAAGAAAATCCGGGACGGGGAGATGATTTCCCACGACGGGATGGTCAGCATCGAAAACCTGTTGAGCTGCTATCCGGATGCACAACTGGATGACACCGCAGAGTCCAGGCGGGTCGCCCAGATCAAGGAACGCGCCTTTGGCAAGCGCGTGTTCGAGAGCGTCCTGCCCGATGCGGAAGTTCTGGCAGCGCGCGTCACCGAACTCAGCAGGACGCTGGCGATCAATCAGGGGCAAGTGCAGCAGTTCAATGCGCTGCTGGGCAAGCTATGGGACAAGCTGGCAGAGGTCGAATCCCGGCTCGGCACCGAATCACGCGCGACGATGCAAGAGCTGAAGACATGGATCAAACATGAGGTAGAGCTGGCTATGGAACCCGGATTCATCAACCCGTTGGCGATCAAGGACGCGGTACTGCGCATCACCACCGCGCAGGTGACGGTGCTGCCCGGCAAACAGGAATTCCTGGTCGAAGGGCATGACTCGCTTCTGGAAGCCGCGATACGCTCCGGCATACCGCTCAATTACGGTTGCAGCGGCGGCAACTGCGTATTGTGCAAGGCCAGGCTGGTGTCGGGCGAAGTCAAGAAAACACGCCACCATGATTTCGTCATCCCCGAAGCGGAAGCCAGCCAGGGCTATATTCTCCTGTGCAGCAACACGGCTATCAGCGATGTGGTCATCGAAGCGGCTGTGGCGGGCAGCGTGCAGGACATTCCTTTCCAGGAGATCAGCGCCAGGGTCAAAAGCATCGGGCATATCAACGACGACATGCTCCTGCTGCATCTCCAGACCCCGCGCACCCAGCGCTTGCGCTTCCTGGCGGGGCAAAACGCGACACTGCGGGTCGGGGGCTCCTTCAGCGCAGACCTGCCGATCGCCAGCTGCCCCTGTGATGACCGCAATGTGCTGTTCCACATCCACAGGCAAAGCGGCAACCTGTTTTCGGATTATGTCTTCGAGCGCCTCAAGGAGCATGACGCGGTGGAGATGGAGGGTCCGCACGGTGAATTCATCCTGCATGAGAAATCCCAGCGCCCCCTGTACTTCCTTGCATTCGATGGCGGGTTCGCCCCGATCAAGAGCCTGATCGAACACGCGCTATCGCTCGAAGCGGGAAACATCTGCCTGCACTGGTTCGGATCGAGCCAGAAAAACATCTATCTCCCGAAGGTTGCACAAGCCTGGCGGGACGCGCTGGATAACTTCCGCTACGAAGAACACATTGCGGGCTTCGACCTGCGTTCCGTGAGTGGCAAGCGTGAAGAGACTTTGCTCAGGCAGCTCGGCAACATCAGCTCTGGCGACCCAGACCTGCTCCAGGGTGAAATCTATATCGCCGGCCCGGAAGATGCCGCAAACATCGCGGAACGGTTTTTCCTGGATAAGGGTTTACCCAAGACGCGCGTTGCAGTGGCAAGCGTGAAATGAGTTTTGCGGCAACCGCCCGCAAGGTGATGGGAGTGGCGGCATAGCTGCCCTGGCTTGAGCGCCTTTGCTGATTTATGGAGACACTGAATAAGCCTCATATCGTCATTCCGGCCCCATATCGGAGTACGGGGTAAACTCCAGCCGGAATCCAGTATTTTCATTAGGCTGGACACCGGCTTTTGCCGGTGTGACGGCTTATACAGTGTTTTCTTATGAAATCTCGATAACGAGGCTTATTCCAATTCCAAATTAATCCACCCATTGCCACCATAAGCCGTTCGCCCTGAGCTTGTCGAAGGGTGTGAGTTATAGGTGCTTGTGGTTCGGCAGGCTCATCACGAACGGGTTAGATTATTGGCGTTTCAATTTGGAATTGTAATTACTCCATCGAACCATTCCAATCCAATATGGTCCAGTCGCTGACCATTTCACGGCGCTCGATGACCAGATCGGATGTGGGCATGGCGCAACAGTACAGGGCGAGGCCCGCCTCCCTGTCCTCCGCAGGCAAGGCGATGACCGTTGACTTGCCGTGATTCACCGTTCCTTGCAGCACACTGCCTTTGCACAAACCACATGCGCCATCGGCGCAGCCATGCGGCAGATTGTGGCCATGTTTCTTCGCGGCTTCGAGGATGGTCTCGCCAGCTTCGGCGGTAAAATTGTAATTGTCCGGCAGGAGCGTGATGCTGAATCCCATGATGTCTTCTGGTTGTTAAGTAATAAGGCATGAATTATAAGATAAGACCTTCTTCATACAGCTTCCTTTCTGTACGGGTGACACGACGTGCACTGATAATGCAGATGATTCCGGGGCGATGAGTGTGGAAGACCGCAAGCAATTGTCCCAGGCTGGATACTCCAAAAGTAATGTAGCACGGCTCGCCCATCTACTGGCCTGGGTCAGGGCCGGAGAGTGCTGGCTGGCTGAGAAATACCGTTCCCGCTTCGTCAAATGATACCCCATGCTTGCGTATGGCTCGCCGCAGCCTTTTTGGTGTTCTAGCTTCGAGCTTATCCGTAAATAATATTAATCTCCAACGGCACCTTGCGAAACGCGATGACGGCAGCGGCCAAATGGTTCAGACCGATGAAGCTGCGCTCCAGTTTTTTCATGGCACACCAGCAACTTGCGGAAGCGGATAGGCCCCGATGCACAATATGCCGCCCCCTACACAGCTTTAGTTCACCTGGCTGCGGCGGCTGGCCGCCCATCCGATCAGCGACAGCAGCGCCAGGCCTGCACCGATGAGCAGCATGCCCATCACTTCGCCGAAGCTGAAATCCTCCCCCATCAGCAGGCGCGCGGAGACGATCGCCACCACCGGCGTGCCGAGTACGGAAAGGCTGGCTTCCCATGCGGGTACCCGGTCGAGCAGGGTAATCCACAACCACCAGCAGAATGCGGTGCTGATCACGGACATGAAGGCAAGGATGCCGATGTAGGCCGCAGACCAGTCGGTGGGGCGCTCGGGGACGGCTACCGCGAGCAGAACCAGCGGCACGGCGCCGATCAGCATCTGCCATGTGGTCAGCGAAAGCAGGTCAACCTGCTGCCTGGCGCGCAGGCGTTTGACGAGCACGGTGCCGATGGCCCAGCACAATGCGCTCACGACGCCGAGAAATTTGCTGAGCAGGCTGGTGTGCATGTTCCAGGGTTCGATGATGAGCAGCAGGCCGGTGAATGTGCTGGCGGCGGCCAGCCACTGCGTGCCGCGGATGCGTTCGCCCAGGATCGGCCAGGCGAGCAGCAGCGTCCAGATGGGCATGGTGAAGATCAGCACCGCCGTCTTGCCGGGGCCGCCTTCCACCAATGCCCAGGTGGATAGCGCCATGAAGCACGTGATTTGTATCAAACCGATGGCGAGCGTGGCGCCGGGCGCGACCAGCTTGAGCGGCCTGCCCGTGAGCTTGAGCGCGGCCAGCAACGCCAGCACGCCGCCGACACTCCGCTCTGCCGCAAAGGCGAAGGGCGGCGCATAGCTCAGCGCCTGCTTGGAGAGCACCCAGGCGTACCCCCAGGTGACGGAGAGGATAAACAGGCCGAGGGGGAGCAGCCAGCGGCCGCGGGAGGTGGCCATGGATTGCCTATTTCTGGCCGTGCATGGCGATGCGCGAAACAAACAGTATCGCCAGCACATTCGCTGCCATTGCGATATAGCCCACCGTGGCGTAGCCGGCGATTTTTCCCGCGCTGTCCTGGGTGATGACGAAGCCCGCCAGCGTGGTAGCCAGGCCCATGGCGAGGGACTGCATGGTGGCGTTGAGCGACATGAAGGTGCCGCGCAGCCCGGGCAGTGCCGCCGAGGTGATGATGGCCATTGCCGGGATCATGCGTCCCGAGACCAGGACAAAAAACAGCGTGGTGTAAATCAGCCACAGCCAGAGCGGCGTGATGCCGGCCTGGGTGACCACGAACAGCGGCAGTAGCGCGGCAGCGGCGATCAGCCGATAGATTTTTACTTTGCCGCGCAGGTCGGCCCAGCGGCCGATCAGGCGCGCGGTTATCAGGGTGGCTGCCCCGCCCGCGAGGTAGACGAATGGGATGTCGTGCAGCGAAATGCCGGCGTTGCCCACCGCGTAGAGGGTGATGTAGGGAATCACCGTGAAGCCGGAAAAAATGATCAGCGTGGAAAACAGCAAGGCGCGCAAATGGTTGGCGTCGCGCACCACGGCAAACATTTCCTCGAAGGTATGGGCGCGTTCACCGGTGCTGATGTGCTGGCGCAGTTCCGGCAGGTGGCGCAGGCCGGCGATGAGGAACACGACGACCAGCCCCGCGATCAGGATGAAAGGCGCGCGCCACCCGATGTGGTTGGCCAGCCATAGCGAGAGCGGCACACCGGCAACGGTGGATAGCGAGAAGGCGGTTGCCACCACGCCGCTGGCGCGGGCGCGCCGCTCGAACGGGATGACATCGCCGACCATGGTTTGCACCAGTGCACCCATGATGCCGCCGAATACGCCGGCCAAGCCGCGCGCAACCAGCAGCGTGGCGTAGCCGGGAGCCAGGCCGCAGGCGAGGGTCGCCAGCCCGAACAGAACCAGGATGGTCAGCAGCAGGCGTTTGCGTTCGAAGCGATCCACGAATGTCGCCGCCAATAATCCTGCTACGGCAGCGCTGAAGCTGTATGACGCGACCAGCAGGCCGAACTCATGCGTGCCCATGCCGAGCGAGCCGATCAGGACAGGCCCGAGCGGCATCATGATCATGAAGTCCAGGATGTGGCTGAACTGGATGCCCGCAAGCGTGAACAGCAGATAGTTTTCGCGTTGCGGCGTAAGCGATGGATGCATTATTCAGGTAGGTTGCACAGCTAAACGTGCCGGGATCGAATTGTTTTCGCCGCCGAGTATACCGCCCCCTGTTACTTCATCCCCAGCCACGCATCCGAAGTCAGGCCGATAACCGGAAATTTGCTACCGCCGACAGCCGATCCTGCGCAGCGCATCCACCAGCATATCCGCCTCGGCCCGGGTGTTGTAGAACGCGAACGAAGGCCTGACGGTGGATTCCAGCCCGAAGCGCGCGAGGATCGGTTGCGCGCAATGGGTGCCGGCGCGCACCGCGATGCCTTCCGCGTCCAGCACCCTGGCAACCTCCATATCCGGGATGCCATCCATCACGAAGGAAATGACGCCGCCCCGGTCACGGGGCTGACCGATCAGGCGCAGGCCGTTGACGCTGCGGATGCCTTCCAGCGCATAATCGAGCAAGGCGGTTTCGTATTGTTCTATCGCATCGAGGCCGATGCCGTTGAGGTAGTCAATGGCGGCGCCCAGCCCGACGGCCGGTGCGAGCGCAGGGGTGCCCGCCTCGAACCGCTTTGGCGGCGGGGCAAAGGTACTGTTTTCGAACGTGACCTGCTCGACCATGTTGCCGCCGCCCTGCCAGGGCGGCATCTGTTCCCACATTTCCATGCGGCCGTAGACAGCGCCGATGCCCATGGGGGCAAACAGCTTGTGGCCGGAAAATACGTAGAAGTCGCAGCCGATCTCCTGCACATCCACGCGACGATGCGGGACGCCCTGCGCGCCGTCAATTACCACGGTGGCGCCATGGCGCTTGGCCAGCGCAGTCATCTCGCGGATGGGCATGACGGTGCCGAGCACGTTGGAGATATGGGTAATGGAGACGACCCGGGTGCGCGGCCCGAGCAGGTGTTCGTATTCTTCGAGGATGATGTCGCCGTTGTCGTCCACGGGTGCGACGCGGATCACGGCGCCGGTCTTCTTTGCGGCGAATTGCCAGGGCACGATGTTGGCGTGGTGCTCGGCTGCGGTCAGCACGATCTCGTCGCCGGGCCGCAACAGGCTTTCGCTGAAGATGGCGGCGAGCAGGTTGAGGCCTTCGGTGGTGCCGCGCACGAATACGATCTCCAGCATCGAGAAAGCACCCAGGAAAGCGGCAACCCTGGTGCGCGCGCGCTCGCAAGCGTCGCAGGCTTCCTCCGCCAGCGTATGGGTGCCGCGGTGGACATTGGAGTTCTCGTGCTCGTAGAACCGCGACACCCGGTCAATCACGGCTTGCGGCTTTTGCGCCGTTGCGGCGCTGTCGAGCCAGATCAGCGGCTTGCCATGCACCTTGCGCTGCAGGATGGGGAAGTCGCGGCGGATGCTCTCGACATCGAGCATAGCCGGCTTGGGCATGCTCTCGATGGGCGGGCTGGCACTCTGGCTCACGGCATTCATTCTGTAGCGAGCAATCAAGGAAATAAGGGGCAGTCCACGTCCTGCCTGCTTGCAATCACGCTAGCCGTCGGCTGGCCCGGGCAAGTCTTCGAAGTAAAACGCCAGCGCCTCTTCCAGGCTCGCGATGGCTTCCTGTTCGGTCGCGCCGGGGCAAGCCAACCCAAGATCGGAACACCGCGCGACGAACACGCCGTTTTCCCGGACGACGACATAGCTCGATTTCTGCTTGCGTTTCGCAGCTTTCATGGCGATAAGCGTGTTGCTGTTTTAATAGTTGCAATCTATTCAAGGAGGCAAGTTCAAGCCAGCCTCAGCCGCCAGTATACCGCTCTCTGTTACTTCACTCCCACCCCAGCCACACGCCGGCACTTGCTGCCGCTCAAATCGTGAAGCATTTGGGATTAGAATCTGCACTTCATCAATTCCTTCAATAACGATCATGACGAAATACCTGTTTGCCCCGCCCGCTGTCGCATCGGTGCCGATCCGGGGCAGCGATGCGCATTTTCCGATCCGGCGCATCTTCTGCGTCGGCCGCAATTTCGAGGCCCACGCCAGGGAGATGGGGCTTGAGGCCGACCGGGAAGCGCCTTTCTATTTCACCAAGGCTACGGCCCATTATGCCCCTTCAGGTGCAACCGTTCCCTATCCGCCGGGCACCGCCAATTATCATCATGAGATGGAGCTGGTGGCGGGGATCGGGAAGGCCGGCTTCCGGATTCCGGAGAGCCAATCGCTGTCCCATGTTTTCGGCTATGCGTGCGGCCTCGACATGACGCGCCGCGACCTGCAAATCCAGGCGCGCGAGAAGCGGCTGCCCTGGGATCTGGCCAAGGATTTCGAGAATGCGGCCGTGCTGTCCGAACTGGCGCCCGCCTCCGGGATCGGGCACCCGGCCAGGGGAAAGATCGAACTGAAGGTTAACGGCACAGTCAGGCAATCTTCAGATCTGGGCCTGATGATCCACCCGCTACCGGCCATCATCGCCCACCTGTCCCGCTTCTACCATTTGCAGCCCGGCGATTTGATTTTTACCGGTACGCCGGAAGGAGTCGGCCCTGTGGCCGCCGGTGACCACATTGAAGGAATAATCGAAGGAGTGGGCCGGATTGCACTGGACATCGGTGCTGCGGACTGACCCTGGAACACAGGATATGCGATTGCGCACACGGCAATTCCGGTACGGCAAGAATCGGATAAACTTTCGCCATGCAGAATAAATTTATTTCTTATACCTCGACCAGACCTCCAGGCCGGTTGCGAAAAGCAGGCGCGGTGGTTGTGACGGCTGCGCTGGCTGGGCTGGCGCTGATGTTCTCGGCCGTGCTGCTTGCGCTCCTCCTGGTCATTGGCGTGACAGCCTGGGCTTATCTGTGGTGGAAGACGCGCGCGCTTCGCAAGCAGATGCGGAACTTTCCACCGCCTGGCGCGCAGGCGGAAAACGGGGCGTTCAAAGATGAGGCTCATTCGGGCGTGGTGATCGAGGGCGAAGCCGTCCGCGTGCATGAATCCGACGCTGGCGTTAAACGCTGAGAGCGCGCATCGCCATGTGGCTGCAAAAAGAAATACGCCTGAAACCGAGACTGCGCGGCTTTCACCTGATCACCGCCGAATTGCTGCACGAGCTGCCCGAGCTGCGCAACTTCAGGATCGGGATGATGAACGTGTTCATCATGCACACTTCCGCATCGCTAACGCTCAACGAGAATGCCGATCCCACGGTGCGCGAGGATTTCGAGCGCTACTTCAATCATGCCGTGCCCGAAGGCGCACCCTGCTACGCGCACCAGGACGAGGGCCCGGACGATCTGCCTGCGCACCTGAAAGCCAGCCTGCTCGGCAGCAGCCTGAACCTCCCGATTACCAATGGGCAGCCGAAGCTGGGGAGCTGGCAGGGAATCTATCTGTGCGAACACCGGAACCACGGCGGTAGCCGCAGCATCGTAGTGACGGTGCAGGGCGAGTAGCCGCTCAAGCCTGCCAAACCCCGAACCCTGCCGCGCGCAGGTCATTGCCGATCATAGACGTGATAGTGGTTACGGCGCGGCATGGCGTTTTCCATGAGTACTTGTGGCGGAACAGGGGCAGCATATTGGGTACGCAGTTATCGGGTCAGCCTTGTCGAAGGGACAGTCTGAGCCCACTTTTTGCAGAATTATCTTGACGATATCAGTTATGACGCGTACAAGACTCCTAGGTATTTGATTCAAAGTTCTTGCAGTATTGGGTTTTCCATGTGCAACTTTCGATTCAAATAGTTCGCGGGAGTTTTCCCGTTTTTTATAAGGAAGTAAACACATGGCAACCGGTACAGTTAAATGGTTCAACGACGCAAAAGGTTTTGGTTTTGTCACACCCGATGACGGCGGCGACGATTTGTTCGCACACTTTTCGGCAATCAACATGAACGGCTTCAAGTCGCTCAAAGAAGGCCAGAAGGTCAGCTTTGAAGTGACACAAGGCCCGAAAGGCAAGCAAGCCTCCAACATTCAGGCCGGTTAACCGGTTCCTGAGCTGGCAAAAAAGCCTGGCGCGCAAGTGCCGGGCTTTTTTTGCACGTCCGCCTGGCAGCCACCAGTCGCGGCGTGCAGCTGCGGGTTTATTCCACTTCTAATTCGCCTGCCTTTCCGCCTGTTTTGCGCGGGCAATCATTTCCTCTCGCTCTCGATAGTGATCAAGGTAATCTCGGGCGGTGCAAACGCCAGCCTGAACGAATGCGGAAGCACCGCCCATATCTTGCCAAATGCATAAAGATGCATGGAACCGTAAACCAGCAATGCCACAGTTATGAAGCTCAGCATGGTTACGCTCTCTGGTTGAAGCCTGCCTGGCGAGAATAGCCAGAAATGTTTTCCGGGCTACAGTATACCGCCCTGCATCCCGCCACGATTTTCTCCATCGCTTCATGTTGCGGCATCACCCGCAAGCGGGTGGCCAGCGAAAGCAGCCTGAGCCATCAAAGCGGTCGTTTGCTCGAAAAATATTTTTGAAAACCGTTAAGTTTCCTTTAAGAATCTGCTGGTTAAATGGCAAACAGGAGCGGATCAAACGGCTAGACCGACTCGCGGCAAGCCTGCACAAGCAGCCTGATTCCGCCGCCATATTACTTGCCAACCTTGAACAGGAGATTTGAAAATGAAACTGCGTAAATTTGCTTTTACCCTGGCTGCCGCAGCATTGCTGCCAGCCTTTGCTCATGCCGGCACGGATGCGGTTGCCGATAGCTTCGATCGTGCATTTATCAACCCGGCATTCATCAACGCCTCCCGCGCGAAACCGGACCTGGTGGCGGCCAGCTTCGAGCAAGCGTTTGGCAATGCATCTCTCGTCAACGCCTACCGCACGAAGTCGGATCAGGTGCTGGCGAGCTTCGAGCGTGGCATGCACCACGACCCGGTCACCATGGATACGATGCTTGCCAGGGCCGACCTGAAGGACTTTCTCAGCAGCTCCCTGCGCCTTGGCAACAACGCTATCGTAGCCAGCTTCGAGCGCGATCTGCTGGGTAATGCCGTCGTGACGCCGGTAACCCATATGCGGGACACCGTTCTGGCAAGCTTCGAGCGCGACCTGCACTGGATGCCCGCCGTTTCTGCGGTGACCGTAAGGTAAGCGCAGCCATCAGGCCGGCGGTACAGGCATGGCAGCAGTCCGCATGGCAGCAGTTGAAAAATAACCGGGGCATATCGCCCCGGTTATTTTTTATTCCCGCTGTGTAACCGGACTCTTCTGGCCTGACTTCACGCGTCCCGAAGGCAAGGAAACGCGGGCCGGGTTGGGTGTTGCCGCAGATTCCGTAAGTGTGCATGCCGCCTTATTTGCCATCCCTGTACCAGTAGGTGCGGGTGCGGGTGGTCGGAACGACGATGGTGGGCTTCTGCCCTTCCAGGGCCGATCCGCCGCAGGCCGCACCGACGCAGCCTTGCTCGCCGCCACCGATCAGGAAGGGAACCTGCGTGACCGTCCCGTCAGCGTTCTGGATGTTGACCACCCCGGACACCGGCGAGGGCGGCATTCCGCCCCCGGCAAACTCGACCGAGGTGGGTGCCTGGCAGCTAGTGGAAAACGGCTCGAGCTTATACCCCCTTGCAGTACCCAGTGACGAAGTACACGAATTGCTCGTCGGGCTGACCGGTTCGTTGGTGCCAAAGTAAACGACCCCTGCCGTCACCAGCGGCGCGTTGACGACTTTCTCGCCTCTTCTGAGACTGTACTTGAAGCCGTAGTCATTGGCGCAATTCTCGATATCGGCCAGCATATTGTTTGTGATCGCAGTCATTCCACTGGCGCTCTTGCCGGTATAAATATCCCTCAGCAAAACTACCCGGTTGGTTCTCGTGTCATCAGGATCAACATAGAGCGGGTGCTCCCGATCTCCGGTGCCCGCAATGACGGCATCATAGGACGAAGTCGTGATCACTTCGGGCGGATAAAAGAACTTGCGCTGCGCTCGGGTGCCAGGGGGAATAGAGCAAGGGCCATCCGCGCACCCCAGCGCCGCCAGTTTGTATACGCGCCAATAGTTTGGCGTGGTCAGTCCATTGGCGGTCTCGAGGTCCACGCGCCAGATGTTCCCGCCGGTATCGGCCGCGTACAGCCGGTCAATGTATCCATCGAAGTCACGATCCATCAGGGTAATGTCTGCGGGGATGCTGTAATCCATTCCCGCAACCGTGCAGGATGCCTGCGTCGCAGTACCCGCGCAGGCACTGCTGGCCCCGTAGGTGGCTTTCCACAGAAGTTCGCCGGTAAAGGCGTCGAGCACGAAAATACCGCGCCCCATGGTATCCGCCGCAACCGGCGGGTCTTCGTCTTCCTCGGGGGCGTAGCCGGCGCCGAAGATCAGCACCCACTTGCCGCTGCCGCTGAAGGCCACATAGGCAACCTTGGGTTCCGACCAGGTCTGGCCGAGTTCGCTCAAGCCCGAAGCAACGGTCGTCACCACGCCGGCGCTATCCACTTTCCACAGGGTGTTGTTGTCAACTTTCCATTTCAGCTTGGGCGTGAGCGGATTGGTCACGTCCAGCGCGTAGATCATCCTGCCGCCGCGCCGCATGGCCAGATAGATGTAGGCTCCCGCCGTTGTGCCGTTCTCGAGCACATCCTGATACACCCCGACCGGGCCATCCACGAAATATTCTTTCGTTCTCGGGGCGGGCGATATTCCCGGCGGTGTCGTGGAAAGCGCCAGCTGCGGGCTGTTGGTGCGCAGGCGGTTGAACTTCCCGAACATTTCGCTCGGGATGAGCCCCCACAGCTCGCTGCCCGGCGCGGGCAGGGCGCTGCCGAGCGGGTTGGCCTGGTTGCCGTTGACGGCGTGGAAAACGCCGCCGTTGTCGCCGTAAAAGACGATCGTGCTGGAAGAAGTAGTGGCAACATCCTGCGATCCGGCTGCGCCGCAATTGCTGCTGGAATACTGGAACGTGGTTGCCGTGGCGACCGTGACCGCGCATGTCTGACTGTTGGCAAACCTGATGTCCGCCGTTGCGCCCACACTGCCGATCTTGGCAACGTCCGCATCGGAAGCGGTCGCGGTGCGCGTGCCGAGGGAATCGGCGGTAGCGGTAATCCTGATCTTCTGGCCGCCGTAGTTGAGCACCGTGGGGCGGGAGTGCAGCACGTCACCGTGCAGCGAGGGACGGACGGTCACCGCGCCACCGGGGCCGGTTTCATCGCCGTTGTTATCCGCGCCGCGTATCCAGTTGATAATCGCGTCATTGTCCGGCACCCCCCCGGTGGCGGTGATGGTTGCGCCGCTCGCGCCGGTTGCGGGCGTGGCGGGCGTAGTGGGTACGGTGTAACTGAAGGTATTGCTGGTTGGGCCCGAAGTCGAAACGTTGAAGGTGCCAAGATAAGCGCTTTCGTTTGCTGGCGGCGTTCCGTTGTAGTTAATTACCGCCAGGGCGCCATCGGCAAACCCGTGCGCCGCCGATGTGGTGGCCGTTGCCGTATCGCCATTCCGCGTGAGGCTGGTGATAGTCAGTGGCAAAGCAACGGTCGGGCTGGCCATAATGCCGGTATTGCTGACCGTCGTGGGGCCAATCGCCGTATCGGAAGCGAGAAACGGGTAGGTAAAAGTGAATTGTGTAGTGCTGGTGACGGTAATATTTCGCTTCTTGCTATAGGCAGTAGCATTACCGCTGGCATCCAGGATACCCGCAAGGGTAACGCCGGTAACAGCTCCAAGAGGAAAACCGTGAGCCGGACTGGTAGTCACGGTTACCGTCGTGGTTCCCGCCGGGCGCGCCACGGTAGCAATATTCGCGGTGATGGCCCCTTTTGAAGCTGTGCCGCCAGACGCCGCAGTGGGCGGGGTTTCCTGAATGCCGGTGACGGTATAGGTAAAGGTGTTGGCAGTTACCCCGGCAATCGCAAAAGTGCCATTGTATTGCGACTCACCGGACCCGCTGACGACCACGGTATCGCCGGCAGAAAACCCGTGGCCTGCCGATGTGGCGGTTATGGTGGAGCTTCCGAGCGCACGGGCGAGCTGGGTAACCGTGCGCGGAGATGCGGCGAAGGTATGATAGTTTCCCGTTATTGTAGATGCCGGAGTCGGCGGGCTTACGGTGGTGATTGAGTAGCTGAACTGGGTGTCAGATATTCGTGTAATTGGTTTGGTAACGTTGTAGTCGCTCTGGGACGCGTTGGCAATGGCGATGTTATCGCCATTCGCGAAACCGTGGTTGCTGGCGGTGGTAACGGTCACCGTATCGCCGGAACGGGTGAGGCTCGAGACGTTCACGCTGCTGGAGCCGCCAAACATCCCGGCCGTGAAAGCGGGGTTGGTGGTGGCGAAAGCATTGTCGGAATGCGTCAGGTCCGATTTGCAACTGGTCCCGCCCGGGCAAAAAGTGTAAAGCTTGCGCGGGTTGGTGGCGGAACCGGCCGCCGTCGCGTAGTCGTTGGTCAGGTTGGCGAGGCGCATCTGCTGGGCAGCACCGCCTTTCTCCACCAGCTCGCCGTCCGCCAGATCAAAAGTCTGGCTGGCAGAATTGGCCATGCCCGGCGTGTTAACCCAAAAGCCGCCAGCCGGATCGCTGGCGCAGATTTGCCCCTGGCTGGTCAGACTGGATAATTCTGCGGCAGAAGTTTTGGTCGTATCCGTCACATAGGGGTTATCCGATCTGGAGCAGGTCCAGTAACTGATCGCGTTGGCGGACAAGAAGCCCGTGCCGGCGGAAGAGATCGCCCCCCTGCCCACGCTATCTCCCAGATATAGATTATTGTTGGCGTCAATGCCGAACGAATACTGCTTGAGGTTGCCCACCCACCTCGGCTTCGCGCCGGCATCGGGACGAAACATACCCATGTAGATCTGGTTCAGATAGGTGCCTTGCGCATTCACGCTGACCGGCAGGCTGGAGGAAGCAAACACGCTGTTGACGGCCTGTATTTCATTGAGGATTTGCAGGATGGCGCTGACCATGCTGGTGTAGTCCGACGTGGCAAAATACTTGCCGCCGCCGTACTCCGCCATGTTATCCAGCAGCGCGGCGTATTGTGCCTGGCAGCTTGCACCCAGTATTCCTACGGTGTAGGTGATTATGCTTTGGGTGCTCGCCGGATCGCCCGCCCCGCTGTAAAGATCGGCTTGGTTCATGTAGCGCGTCCACTCGTCAGCATAGTAGCCGCCGTTCTCATGAGTGGAGGCGGCAGCCGGAAAGGTATAAGCGCCACACGAAGAAGTGATGGAGTTGGTGAGGCGCACTTTCTGGGCTGCAGTCACGCCGGGGGCATTGTCAAGGGCGCTGGCTGGGCTGACACTGCCGCCGTCACCGGGCGTGCCGGAGCTACTGTATGAGTTGCCGACAAAAATCACGAAATTTTTCTGGCAGCCGCTGGCGGGTTTGATGCCCGCATAGGAACGCCCCGACAGCCCCGTGCTGCCATAGAAATAGGCCCAAGCCTCCTGCATGGTTGCGGCAGTTGCTTCTCCATCTGCCTTGACGTAACCATTACCCGCGCCGCCCGTGGTTTTCCAGGACTTGATCCAGCTCAGGAAGCCGGTCTTGTTGGCGGCATCCATCGGAATCAGCGGCTGCGCAAGACACCCCCCCGAGGAACTGTCCGCGCCGCAATTCAAGTTGTTGACATCGCGGATATTGTTGGCGTTGTACACCATCATGCCGATGTTTACTCTTGCGCTGCCATCCTCATTTACTGGCAGGTTTTTTATTACGTTGTACAGGGCGCATTGCTCGATGCCGCCGACGGTGCCGCTCATGGCGGTATCGGTGCCCGCAACAGCATTGATGACGAGCGAGCCGTCAGCCTGTTCCTTGCATGTTGTCCCCGCAGCACTGGATGAAAAATTGGCGGCATTGTCCATCACGAACAGCACGTTCGGCGTATTGCCCGTGCCGCTCAGCCCGCTGTAAATATCAATGTCTTCCGCGTTGCCGCCAACAGGTAGTCCCAGCAGGGCGGCCAGCGCGCAGATCGAAAGGTATCGTGTCATTTTCATGGTGCCTCCTCCAGCTGACTTCAAACCTACAAACCTACGGGCAGAGCGTGCCGGCCGGCACGCGCAGGGATACGCCCTGGCGGCTGGTTGCGGTCGCACTGGTACGGTCGTCGGTTACTTGCGCCTGCACTTCCCATTGCTGCTGGTAACACCAGGACTGCCCAGTGGCCGACGCATCCTTGCCCCGGTAGCTTATCCCGGCTTGCCTGACTGCGGCGCTGCTGATGCAGGAAGCCTCGGCGGGATTGGCCGGATTGAGGTCGGCGTTGGTGACTGCCAGCGAGGCGGTGCAGACCGGAACCGGCACGCTCGCGGTGTATTCCGTGTTGCCGTCGCCGTTGATGTCCACCGCAATGACCTGGGAAGCCGGGGCGGCAGTAAAGTTGGTGCTGATGACCTGCTCGGTCGCCTGCACGGAAGCAGTCGCCGTTTCTTCCTGCGCCTGCATATTGCCGACGATGCGCATGTTGATGTTGCCGGAGCGGATGGCGGACAGCACCAGCAGGGTCAGCACCACCAGCATGACCAGCCCCACCACCAGGGTCGCGCCACCTTGTTTGCTTTTGACGCTCATGGCTATTCCCTCCGCCCGCTCGGATTGACGGCGCGCACCAGCTGGCTGTAGGCGTGGCGCTTGTAGGCGCCGCCCGGCGAAACCGCCGACGCGCCGCCCAGGGTATAGGTTTTGGCATCAATATAACCGGGGGTGGTTTCGTTGTTGCGCGCCAGCAGGTTGACGCGCACCGACATCACATCGCGCCACTGGGCCGCCGTTGGTGCCGTGGTGTAGGAATCGGGGGCGCCATCGCTCGTGGTATCAATGCCGTAATCGAACTGCAGGTCTTCTATGCCTTCTACCAGGGGGATGGTCGTTTGGGCGCCGTTCACGAATTCCACCATTTTCAGGGTGGGGATCGTGTCCGCGCAGGCTCCTCCCGTTACGACGCTGCAAGTGCTGACGTAGTAAGTGCGCACGATATAGCCGTGCAGCGGCGCAGGCGTCACGCAATCTTTCAGCGTGAGGGTGAAGCCGCCCTGCCCCAGCAGGAACGGCTGGGTTTCCGAATTGCAGCGGTTCACCTGCAGATAGGTGGTGCCGGCTACGGCCGCCGCCGCGTCAACCGTGGCGCTGGCCGTGCGGCGCACCACCAGCATCGCGGTTCCGGCCTTGCGGTTCGACACGCAGGCGGGCGTCGCGTCGGCGGCAGCATAGCCATGGATGGCGACCGGCACGGCCACCGGCGAAGAAGCGGCATCCCATCCCTGGAGATTGATTGCGGTTGCGCACGGATCAGGCACCGTGTAGGTGGCGCTGCCCGGAGGGGCGTACTCGCCGTAGAAGCCTGCGTGCTCGATATCGCCGTGCAGGATTTCCATGGCATAGCGGCCATTCTCGATCTGGCGGCTGGATTTCTCCATTTCCCGGCGCGTGGTGCTCTGCTGCACGATGAGCGTGGTGATGCCGGCCAGCAGCACCAGACCGATGGTCAGCGAGATCATCAGCTCCACCAGCGACAGACCGGCCTGGCTGCGGCGCGGGAAGAAGCACTCAATTTTGCGGGCGGTATTTTTCATCATTGCATGGTCAGGGTGGCAAATCGCACGGGCTCGCTCACGACGCGGCGCTGGGCTTCGTTACCATACTGGCCTTCCCCGCAATCCAGGCTGGCGGGAGGGGCCGCGGTTTCCCCCAGCCCTTGCCAGGCGACCGAGACGGTGTAGGTGCCGCTATTGGGGATGACAGCGCCTATGGCGGTGTTGACCGTTGCACCATTGACAGTGGTGGTGACAACCTGGCCCGAGTTGTTGATCCTTTCGCTCGTTGCGTCATAACTGACGCAGCCGCGCGCCCCGATCATGGCGCCGACGCTGTTGCCGCCCGACGCCTCTGCCGTACCCAAAACGGCGTTGTGCCACTGGCATATATCCTGCTGGGCGATAGTGCCGCCGGGGCAAACAGGGGCCGCCGCGCCGGTACCAACGGTGACGGCCTGATAGGACGTCACCTTGCGGTTGACATTGATGCGCCCGACCATATCCTGCAACAGCACCAGCGCCTGGACGCGCTGGTAGGATTCCATCTCCGACCGTTGCGCCTGTGTCATCAAACCGGCCAGCCCCAGCAGACCCACCAGCAGGATGACCAGCGTCACCAGCACCTCGACCATGCCCATGCCGGACTGTTTGCCGGTTGTTCCTTTAAAAATTCGCATGTCAGCAGCTCCCCACTTTGACATTGGGGCGCCCGCTCAGATCTATGCTGATGCAGCGCACGCCGGTACTCGACGTGCTGCTGATCTCCAGAGAGGGAGCATCCGCCTGTACCGCAGCAGTGAGCCGCCCGTTTCCCTGGTAAGCGAGCCCGCCTGCCGGGCAGGCGACGGTGATGGCGGGTGTGCCCGATTTGCAAGTGACGGTCACGCCGTTCAGCGCGCTTTGCTGGCTCAGGGTGGTACCATCGGGCGCTGCCACCGCCCAGCCGTTGGCCCACGCGCCGCCTGCCGGGATTACCGTCACGGGAGCAGCAGCGCTGGCGTTCCGCTTGATCGCCTCGCTACGCGCCAGAGTCAGCATGGCTATCATGTCGAACGAGGCGGTCTTGATGCGCTGCCCGGCCACGAACTCGCGGTAGGAAGGAACGGCTGCGGAAGCCAGTATGGCGACGATCACGATGGTGACGAGCAGTTCGACCAGAGAGAAGCCCGATGGCTTCGCCCGCCGTACCGGAGCGGAATGCAACCTGTGCCTGACACTGCTCTTCATGATGTTGGTTACCAGCATTCTGCAACCGTGCCGGTGCCGGTTATGCCTTTGGTTCCGGCCTGGTTGATGCTGACGCTCCCGCACCGGGTGTCGCTGGCCGCCTGGCTGCCGGCCGGCACGGCAGTAATGGTATAGGTGGGAGGAGTGGCGCCGATGTTGGTAATGGTGATGTTATAGTTTTTGGAAACATCTTCGGGGGCGGCCATGCCGAGCAGGGCCAGAGTTGCCGCATACTGGCGGGCGTCGAGCATGTACTGCTCCTGCTTGTTGGTCACGCTCATGATGAAGCTCTCCGCGGCCGCGCGGTTAGCCTTGACGACATACTGCCGGTAGGACGGCACCGCTATCAGCGCCAGTATCCCCACAATAGCCACGACGATCATCAGCTCGATCAGGGTAAAGCCGCGCTGCGCCCGGCTGCCCGCGCAATTCATGATGCAATTCTTTTCCGTTTTCATGCCCACCCCTTTCTTCACGGCTTGAATGCTAGCGGGCATTTCATGGGCAAGAAAGCGCGAACTGATGGGTGGCCAGTTTGGCAGAACGGGCGGCGTTCCGCCGCCTGTTGTCCCCGTGCGGGAGAAGGCAGCGCGCTAATAAGCGGAGGATGCTGGATAAGCGGGGCGCATGGCTCCCGGACATACGCCCGGGATCATAATCAAAGACTGCGCTGTTGAGGAGCCGGAACCGCTACCATGCCGTGCAGGCGGCAGCGCCTCCAACGTACCAGCAACGCTGGCCATTTTCGCTGATGGTCAGGGTGCCGTCTCCGGCCTGGGATTTTCCGGCAACCGGCGTGGCGGTCAGGGTAAACGTCTGGGCCGGAGCGGCGATATCCAGGCTGAGCGTGTATTTGCCGTCGGGAGTCAGCCCGTCAGTTCTGCCGAGGCCCCCGGCTGAAGTGCCGTTGTAAGCCGCCGCCACGCTCGGCGTGTAGGCGCTGGAGTTAAGGAATATCTTCTCCTGCAGGCTGGCCAGTTCCAGCAGTTCGGCCTGCGCGGCGGCGCGCGAACCGCGCACCACATAGCTGCTGTAGCTCGGCACGGCGATGGCAGCCAGGATGGCGACGATCACCACCGCGACCATCAGTTCAATCAGGCTGAATCCGCTGCTGCGATCTGGTTGCATGATCCATTCTCCGGTTACATATCGGGGTTGGTATTGCCGCTCACGGACGGACCAACTCGTGCCACGAGATACGTCCCGTGCGCGCCTGCAGGCCGCGCTCGTCCCCACCCGTCTTGACCGAACCGGATGCATTGGCGACGATGTCCGTCGTCGTGCCGGTGACGGTATTGTCGGCCGCGTACTGGGTGGTCACGATGGTTACCGTGCCATCGTTGTTGACAGTCTGGACGATGGTCTGGCGAGTCCCGTCGGTATAGGTAATGGTGGTGGTCACGTTGCCTGCAACGACGGTGGTCGTGGACGCCACGGTTCCGGTGCTGCCCAGCGTGCCGATTTTCGGGTCGGTGGAGCCGGGATCAGGCGCGTCCTCGGCAGTCCCGGTAACGGTGTCCTCCGGAGCGTTTTTCGTCCAGCCCGTGCCCACCATCAGTTCAGCGGTATTCCAGGGGCCGGAAGACAGGGAGGGCAGGCCGTTGCCGCCGGTGCTGCCGTTGTACCAGTTGTTGGTTCCATCCCCGTAGCAAATCCTGCGGGGGTGGTGCCAGTAGATGATGTATTCCGCCAACACATAGGTATAAAAATCCGCATGCTTGACCCGGTAGCCATATTCCGGGCGCCCCGAGACATTTTCTTCCACCGCGCTCGCCGGCGTGGTGTCCCTGATGATCTGGACGGTTAACGCGCCGTTGTGGCGAACACCCGTTGTCGTGCCGTCCGTGCCGGCCCCGTTGGTTCCGTTCGCGGGAGGAATGACCGGGTTGTACATGTCGGCGCCGGCGCCGTCGTCCGTATAAGCACACTGGGGGCTGGTGGGATGCAGGCCGCTACGCGAATCTCCATTTCCCCACCAGTCCTTTACGCTGAGTGCATCCACCGGCGTGTAGACGGCAAGGCTGCCGATAGTGCTCCGGTTATAGGTGGGCACGGCTGCGATATCCAGGCCCGCCGAAGTCTGATAATCCTTGACCGAAATGTAGCCGGCGGAGCTTGACGGGCTGTAAGAACTGTTGCCAATGTGCAGTCTCACTGCAGGATTCAGATACTGGTTCATCATCAGCACCTTGAAATTGGTGGAGGTGCTGGCAATGGCGTTGGAAAGGTTGAAGCTGGAATCGCTCGCGTTGAGCATGTTCAGGCCGGTTTTGTCATAGATGTCATCGTATTCGTGATGGTGAACATTTCTCGTGCAACTGGTGCCCGAGACCGACGAATAGGGGATGACGTCATCCGTACCGCCGGAGATCGCGGTCTTGCTGTAGTCGCCGGCTGCGACGCCAGTGCCGGAAACCACCATATTCGCGGTGGTGGCGTTATACGCGGAGCCGTTGGCTTTTGCGCTTATATTGATCCGGTTACTGCCCGTCGTGATGTTATAGTTGGCAGCAGCGGCAGCGGTGATATGCGATGCCACCCAGCTTTCCAGGCCAGACTTGCTCTGGCTGCCGGGGTTGTTGGCGGTCAGAATGCTGACGCCGTTTATCGTGATGCTGAAATTGGTGTAGGTCTTGTTGCCGCTGTACGTGAAATCTATCCTGCCGCCCGAGGCCTTACTTCCCAGCCCCGACACTCCCGAGCAGTTGTTGGTTGGCCCGTAGAATATGTCTATGTCGAAGTGGCCGCCCGCAACGCCGCGGGTCGTGGTTGCCGTGGTCGGGAAAATCACGTCCGGATTCTGGTTGAACAGAGTGGTGTTGAGCGTTTGCAACTGCACCAGAATCGGTTGGGATTGCACGCCGTTGGACAGCCATTTGCCGACCGGAATGCCGTCTTCATTGCGGCTGACCACGTTGCCGAGCGCATCGGTTCCGGCAACGATGCGGTCGCCGTCAACCTTGCCGACGGGTTTCGTGTCGGACGCGATATACACAATGCGATCGGAGTCGTTGAGCAGCAGGTTGCTGTCCATGTCGAGGAACGGCGCGGTGCTGCTGCCACCGGTCAGATAGTTCAGCTCCATCAGCCAGTTTTCGCCATAGATGTCGGTCGTGGTGCCGCTAACCCGGTGCGGGGCCACGGTCGGGTTATAGCCGATGAAGTAAAAGCGCCCGTTCTCGGTGAAAGTGCCTTCGCCGATCACCCGCTCCCCGGCTGGCAAGGCGACCTTCCAGCCTTTGTGATTGGACGCCCCGCTGGCCCAGACCGGTACATTGGCGGTGCTGCGCCGCACCCTGGTGGTGGCGCCGGAGTAAGTATAGGAACGCTCGGTAAGCGTCTGCTCCAGTAAAACGGCATTGGCGACCGGCGCGCCATCCCAGATGCCGTACACATAATGCACCGACGTGTCGCCCAGATCCCCGGTGGATGCAGCAGTCCAGGTCGAGGTGTCGTGGTTGTAAGTACCGTAAGTTCCGGTGAATACCCTGCCGGTGCCAAAGCTGACCATGTAGCCGCCGTTCGGATGCACGGCGACTCCAGGTGTGGTCGTGATCGGCTGCGCCGGTGACGTGACGTGAAGCGCGCTGGCGCTCCAGGAAGACACGTTGGTGCCGGAAAGATTGAATTTCCACAGGGTGCCGTTCAGGTCGCCAGCATACACGCGGTCCACATAGCCATCGCCGTCGGTATCGAGCACGGCCGGGTTCATCAAACCATTAGGGTTCGCGGCACCTGCCGTGCCTGCCGGGATGGCCTTGATCAGCGCGCCTGTCGCCGCATTGATGACGTACAGATAGGATTCTCCCGTCGCAGCCTCGTCATAGCCATTGCCGATGATGACGGCATCCATCCCGGTTCCGCCATGATTGATCCTGGCGATCGTAGGCGTGCCATAGGTATAGCCCAGTTTGCTGTAGGCTGCTGCGTTCGCGGCAGTAGATCCGGCAGTGATGTGCGCTGCCGGAGTAGCGTAATTCACTGTAGTCGTGGTGATCTCCCACAGTATCTTGGCGGCAACCGTAGCCTCATCGGTCGCAGTCAGGGTACTGATGTCCAACGCGTACAAGCCCTTGCCGCCCGCGCCCAATGCGCCGATTAGCACACGCGCGCCGCTGGATAGCGTGGCGATATTTATCTGCCCGTCCACAAAATAGTCGTGCGCGAAAGTCAGCGCCGCATCGGTGGGGTTATAGGCCAGCATCTTGAGCTTGCCGATCAGCATGGACGGGACATAGGCCCAGCGTTCCGTGCCATTCGCCGCATTGATGGCGTGCAACATGCCGTCGTTGGCGCCGACAAAAACAGTGGGGTCGGTGTCGTCCGCCACATAGTAAGGGCGTGAATGGACGATGTCGCCAAGCACAGTGCTGCGTTGACGCAGCAGGCTGGCGGATGCGGAAGTGCTTTCGTTGGTGCGGTCGCCGCGCAGGTAGTTCAGTATGTCCGCGCCGGAATAGGCGACGGAATGAACCGTGGCCGCCAGCGATGCCGTTTGTGCGCCAGATAGGCTGGTGGGGCGGAATGCCACTCTGGTGCCATCGTCCTTCATGGTGGCGATCAGGCGGCCAGTGTCCCAGTTTTGCGCATCAATATGGTCTTTTGCGCCGTTGCCCCAACGATCCGCGCCGGTTTGCACATTCCCGGCAGCATCCACCGGATAGGCGAACAGGTTGCCGCCCCAATAGTCCCTCTTGTATTCGGTGCGGAATAACGTTTCATTGCCGCCAATCAGGTTGTAATTGGTAACCTCGTCCTGCGAAACATAGCCGATTGGCTGATTTGCGGGGCTGAACGCGGCAATGGCCAGTGATAGCTTGATCGTGGCTAAAGTAATGCCAAGCAATACAACCGTGCCGGCAATCTGGAGTTTTATCGGCTTCAGCGGAGAGTTGAGCATGATGATCCCCTTAAATTAGCAGCTTAAAACGCTGTAGAAAGACTGGACAAACTTGACGGCGCCACGCGCACTGGTGCCGCGCCCTGTAATGCGGTAGGTATTCACCTGGCTGCAACCGGAACTGGCGCGCCCGCCTACCGTCTGGCCGGAACCGGTCAGGCGACTGTTGATGGACATAAGCTCGATAATGTAATTTTGGCTTCCCAACGCTTGGACAGAGTAGGAGTTGCCATTACCGCCAACACCTGGCCAATTCAACGCGAGCGGATCTATGCCGGAGTTGGCCGGGTACAGGCCGGCAGTGACTGGTCCATTGGCGCTCACGTAGGGTGTGGTAAAGCCGGGGTCGAGGATGGCGATGGCACCATTTGCCAGCGCCGTTTCTGCGGTGTTGACGGCTGTTTCGGCATTATTCATGGCCGAGTCCTCAAATTGCAGGTTGCCTGCCAGTTTGTATTGGGTGTTCGAAGTCGTCACTGCAGCGATGCCCAGCAGCATCATGATGACCAGGATAATCAGGCTGATTATCAGGGTGGAGCCAGTCTGCCTGCATGGATTGGAAAGATAATGCATGGCCATCGCCTCAGTTGCGCAGTTGCACGACCGCCGTGAAAAGCTGGCGACGAAAGCCGTCGTTCACCGGGCCGTAGGCCACATCGCCCATCGCATAGGTGCTGGTATTGGCGTAACCCGGTTCCAGTTTGGCATTGCGCGCCAGCAACCAGATGCGCACCGAGTTGACCTCGTCCCACGCATAACTGGACAGCGTCGCAGGAGAATCCGTGGAAGCACCGGAGATGCTGTTTGCATTGGAATACTGGGTATTCAATGCGGTATCGAGCCGCCCATATTGCACCTGCATGTGCTCGATGCCGCTAACCACCATTTCGTCAACCATGTCGTTGTCTTGCAATGAAACCCGGCGCAATGCGGGTACCGCCGTATTACTGTCGTCGCTGCCGATGTAATAGACATACTCCTGCAGGGCAAAATCGGCTTGCGGTGCTCCCGTGACGGTCGGCGCCACGGTGCCCTGGAACACCTCACCGGCGGCGTAAGTGGAGCGCAAATACAGGGTATTGGCCACCAGAGCGGTGGCCGGGGCGCTGCCCGCGCGCCGGATTACCAACACATCTCCGCGCAGGTAATTGGCGGCTGGCAGGCAGTTGGCGGCATAAGGATTGCTGTCGTTCGCCCCCCATATACCTTGGCGGACGTTTTGCACAAAAGCGTCGGCGGCAGCACCGGCACCCAGGCATTCATTATTGACCGCAATTACCGAAGTCGGGGTGTTCGGCTCCGCCCAGGTATAGCCGCGATAACCAGCGTGGCGCAGCTCGCGCTTGAGGTGATCGAGCGCATAGCGGCCGTTGCTCTGCAGCTCGGAAGTACGGTCGTTGGTTTTGGTACTGCGCGAATTGCTGGACAGCACGCCGATCAATGCGGCGACGATCATCATTCCGATGGTGATGGAAATCATCATCTCGATCAGGCTGAATCCGGCTTCGGCCAATGCACGGCTTGTCGGGGTGCCCATCCGGTTGCAACGCAGCGTATTCATGGCGTCAATTGCTCACGGTTCTCGTTGCGGTGTAGGAAAACGTCTCGCCATGACTCGACTTGTCAGCGCTCCGATCTGTCCACTGGATGAATATGTTGTACGTGCTGGGGTTGCCTGCGACAGCCTGCGTTATCTGCCATCTGGCCTGCGGCAGCAGGCTGGCGACGCTGGTTTCCCACTGGCTGATGTCATAACCGGCCAACGCGGTGCCGCCACAGGGAGATGCCCCGCAGTCGGCGGCAGCGGCGCTGGGCGAGCTGGCGGCAGCAACGACATAACTTCCCGCGACGGCCGCAGCCTTGTTCGCTTCCATGCGTTCGGCGATGTCGGAAGCCAGGAAAATCGCCTGGGTGCGAAACTGCCCGCTCTTTCCCATGCGCATGGCATAGACCTGCAAGCCAGCCGTGCCCAGCAGCGCAATGGCGACGACCACCAGTGTAATCAGGATTTCCAGCATGGAAAACCCGCATTGCCCAGTTCTGGCGGTCGGGTTGCGGGGCAAGTAGTCGGCGCGCATTTTCGTCCCCTATTGCCTGCTTATGTTTCCGGTCGCCGCGATGCTGGCTATGCTGAGTTGCGCCCCGGCCCACGTGCCTGCAAGTGTCAGGGTTGCCGCACCCCCTGCGCCTTGCGTGCCGCTGGGATTGAAGCGGATCAGGTTTGCATTGGCCGTCAGCGCCATGCTCGCATTGAGGGCCTGACGCACCACCAGCGGGTTGGGGGCGTCGGCAGTAGCCGCATCGCAGGAACCGTCCTGGTCGCCGTCATAGCAAACCAGCCAGCCGTTGCGCCAGTCCGTCCCAGTACCGCAGTCGGCGCCAGCAGCGTTGCGCACGCAAACCAGCACGCGCATGTTGCGCTTGATGGCCTCGCTGCGCGCGAGATTCAGGTCACCGGTAAGCTGCGACATTGCGGAAGTCATGCGTGTGTTGTTGATAAAATCCATGAAAGACGGCCCCGCAATAGCCGCCAGTATGGCGGCTATCACCAGTACGACCAGCAGCTCAATAGTGGTGAAACCGGCGTTTCTTCGATAGTCACTGGCAGGTTGCATGATTGGTCCACCTCCGCGACGGGGCTATGTGAGTGACAGTATTCACAACGCATGCGCCCATTTCCAGCGTATTCAGATACACGGCTGCCATTCCGCTGCTGGCGGCGCCCGTTCTGACAAGCGGGCGATTCGCAAAGATCGGTGGCACTTGCGAATGGAAGGGGCCGGCGAGAAGGGAAAACGCAGCCGACGCACGCTTCCCGCCTTTCGGCGGGCAAGATACACCCCGCCCTGTCATGCAGGGCATGGGCATAAACCTCCTTGTGATTCCGGTTTGCCGATTGCGGCACGCCTAGGTCAGGCAGCCAAATCTGCTGTTGGAAACAGTTATCGGAAAGACCGGTAGTACCTTTAGCGCAGCGATGGAATTTCCGGATAAACGGCGGGGTATCAGAGATGTGCGGTGCTAACAGGCAGAATGCAAAATTTATTCATTGGGTTTTCTATGGTATGCCCACACCATCACCCCGGCTCCGGCCAGCACCATGGGCAGGCTGAGCCATTGCCCCATGCTGATGCCGAAAGTCATCAGGCCGAAAATGCCGTCATCCGGGTTGCGCGTGAATTCGGCGAGAAAACGGAAACTGCCATAGCCCGCAAGGAACAAGCCTGACACTGCGCCCACCGGCCTGGGTCTGGCGGAATAAAGCCACAGCAGTGCGAACAAGGCCACACCTTCCAGGGCAAACTCGTAGAGCTGCGAAGGGTGGCGCGGAATGTTGTCCACGTTGGGAAACACCATCGCCCACGGCACGGTCGCGGGCCGCCCCCACAGCTCGGCGTTGATGAAGTTGCCGATGCGCCCCGCGCCCAAGCCCAGCGGCACCAGCGGGGCGACAAAGTCCATCAGCGGCAGCCATTGCAATTTGCGCTTGCGCGCGAACAGCGCCATCGCTGCCAATACGCCGAGGAAGCCGCCGTGAAACGACATGCCGCCCTGCCACACCGCGAAAATTTCCAGCGGATGCGCCAGGTAATAACCCGGATGATAGAACAGCACCTCGCCCAGCCGCCCGCCCAGCACCACGCCCAGCACGCCGTAGAACAGGAGGTCGTCGAGGAACTTGCCATCCCATCCGGGGCGGCGCAACCCGCGTAGCCGCTTTTTCCCCAGCCACAGGAACAGCAGAAAGCCGAGCAGGTACATTAGCCCATACCAATGAATGGCAAGCGGGCCGAGGCGGATGGCGACAGGATCAAATTGCGGGTGGATAAGCATTCTGCACGAGTGAAGTTGGGTTAAAATTCGCTATATGTTATCCAAGTACGCGCCCAAGCTGGCGCGATTTTTCATTTTCAGGGAAACAGAATGCCAACGTACCGCTCCCGCACCACCACCCACGGCCGCAACATGGCCGGCGCGCGCGCCTTGTGGCGCGCCACCGGCATGAAGGACGGCGATTTCGACAAACCCATCATCGCCATCGCCAATTCGTTCACCCAGTTCGTTCCGGGGCATGTGCACCTGAAAGACATGGGTCAACTGGTGGCGCGCGAGATCGAGAAGGCCGGCGCGATAGCCAAGGAATTCGACACCATCGCCATTGACGACGGCATAGCCATGGGCCACGACGGCATGCTGTATTCGCTGCCCAGCCGCGACCTGATTGCGGACAGCGTGGAATACATGGTCAACGCGCATTGCGCCGACGCGCTGGTGTGCATTTCCAATTGCGACAAGATCACGCCCGGCATGTTGATGGCGGCAATGCGCCTGAACATCCCGGCGGTGTTCGTTTCCGGAGGACCGATGGAAGCGGGCAAGATCGTCTGGCACGGCAGGACGCAGATGCTGGACCTGGTGGACGCGATGGTATCCGCCGCCGACAGCCGTTGCAGCGACGAGGAAGTGGCCGCGCTGGAGCGTTCCGCCTGCCCTACCTGCGGCTCCTGTTCCGGCATGTTTACCGCAAACTCGATGAACTGCCTGGCCGAAGCGCTGGGGCTGGCCTTGCCCGGCAACGGCTCGCTGGTGGCGACCCACACCGCGCGCAAGGAACTGTTTTTGCGCGCCGCGCGGGTGGCGGTGGAAATCACGCGCCGCTACTACGAGCAGGATGATGCCAGCGTGCTGCCGCGCAGCATCGCCACGTTCGAGGCGTTCGAAAATGCGATGAGCCTGGACATCGCCATGGGCGGCTCCACCAATACCGTGCTGCACCTGCTGGCCATGGCGTGCGAGGGCGGCGTGAATTTCACCATGAAAGACATTGACCGCCTGTCGCGCCGCGTGCCGAACCTGTGCAAGGTGGCGCCCAGCGAGCAGAAATACCATCTGGAAGACGTGCACCGCGCCGGCGGCGTGATCGGCATACTCGGCGAGCTCGACCGCGCCGGTTTGCTGCACCGCAAGGTGCCGACCGTGCACAGCAGGACATTGGCCGACGCGCTGGAGAAACATGACGTGATGCGCACGGCGGACGAGTCGGTGAAAACCTTCTATCGCGCCGCTCCCGGCGGCGTGGCCACCACCATCGCCTTCTCGCAGTCCATGCATTACCCGTCGCTGGATGATGACCGCACCCATGGCTGCATCCGCGACAGGGCGCACGCCTACAGCCAGGACGGCGGGCTGGCCGTGCTGTATGGCAACATCGCCGAGAACGGCTGCATCGTAAAGACCGCCGGCGTGGACGAAAGCATCCTGAAATTCAACGGCCGCGCCCGCGTGTTCGAAAGCCAGGACGCGGCAGTGGAAGCCATTCTCGCCGACAAAATTGTGGCGGGCGACGTGGTGGTGATCCGCTACGAAGGTCCCAAGGGCGGGCCGGGCATGCAGGAGATGCTGTACCCTACCAGCTACCTGAAATCGAAGGAGCTGGGCAAGGCGTGCGCACTGCTCACCGATGGCCGCTTCTCCGGCGGCACGTCGGGTTTGAGCATCGGCCACGTTTCGCCCGAGGCGGCGCAAGGCGGAGCAATAGGCCTGGT
The DNA here is from genome assembly GCA_016213335.1 of Nitrosomonadales bacterium. GTDB lineage: Bacteria > Pseudomonadota > Gammaproteobacteria > Burkholderiales > Gallionellaceae > VIKH01. Next base: position 9,137 of record JACRAQ010000079.1, on the reverse strand, counting down.
GCAGGAAGGCGACCGGATCGAAATTGACATTCCCGGACGCAGCATCCGCCTGGCTGTTTCCGGCGAGGAGCTGGCGCGCCGCCGCACGGCAATGGAAGCCCTGGGTGCGCGGGCGTGGAAGCCGTGCGAACGCAAGCGCCTGGTATCGGCGGCGTTGCGGGCCTACGCCTGCATGACCACTTCCGCCGACAAGGGCGCAGTGCGCGACATATCACAGTTGGAGAATATATGAGCAACGAGACGACGCAACGCTTCCCCCAACTTTTCCAACCCTTTCTGCTGCTCACCGCCGGATTGACGGGCGGCTTGGTTATGGCCGTAGAGGTGCTGGGCGCGCGCGTGATCGCCCCTTTTTTCGGCGTCAGCCTGTTTGTCTGGACCGCGCTGATCGCGGTTACCTTGCTGGCGCTCGCCGCCGGTTATGTGACCGGCGGTCGGTGGGCCGACCGCTCTGGCTCACCGGCATTGCTGTTCAGCCTGATCGCTGCCTCCGGCGTTCTGCTGCTGCTGGTTCCGTTCGCCAAAGCGGCCGTGCTACAGGCCGCCCTGCCGCTCGGGCTGCGCTGGGGCGCGTTTATCGGCGCGCTGGCCTTGTTCGGCCCGCCGCTGTTTCTGCTGGGTTGCGTGTCACCATTCCTGGTTCGCCTTGCCGCCAGGGAATGGAGCCAGCTCGGACGCACCGTCGGCCTGATGTACGCCATCTCTACCGCAGGCAGTTTTCTGGGCACGGTGCTTACCGGCTACTACCTCGTTGCCGAACTCGGGCTGAGCCGAGCTTTCCATGTAAGCGGCGCGCTGCTGCTGGCGCTCTCGGCAGTATATTTTGCGCTGTTCCGCGGGCAGATGGCGGCGCTGTTGCTGCCCATGGTGGCGCTGCTGGCGGCTTCGATCCCTTTGCAGCAAGGGAAAGTGGTGCTTGCGGATGGTACCGTGGCACAAGTGGTGGACAGCCGGGATAGCTATTACGGGCATGTGCAGGTCGTGGATTACCGGGGCGAAAAGGGGCATATCCGGGAAATGCTGATTGACGGGCAGATACAGGGCGGCATAGATGTTGCCACCGGCCAGTCCATCTACGAATACTCTTATATGCTGGAACACCTGACGCTGGCATCCAATCCCGGAGGAAAACGTGCTCTCGTGATCGGGCTGGGAACGGGAACCATCCCCCGCCGCTACGCGGCTCGCGGCATCGAAACCGAGGTCGTGGATATTGAACCGGCCGTCGTGGCGGCGGCACACACCCACTTCGGCTTTCCTGCCAGCCAGCGCACCCACCTGATTGATGCGCGATATTTTCTCGCTACCGCGAAGACGCGTTACGACTACATCATCCTGGACGTGTTCAGCGGCGACTCCACTCCCGGCTATCTGCTATCGCGCGAGGCGCTGGAACTGGTAAGGGCGCGGCTCGAACCGGGCGGCGTGCTGGGGATCAACCTGATCGGCAGCCTGGCGGGAGAGCGGCGCATGACGGCTTCCGTCATGCGCACACTGGAAGCGGCCTTCCCCTGGGTGCGGATCTATCCGCTGTATATTCCCGGCTCCGGCGAAAGCATGGGGAACATCTCCATCGTCGCGGGGATCGGCGAACCATTGGACGAACTGCCTGCACTTGACGAAACCGGACTCCCGCTGCCGGTGCGCGACGGCTTGCGCAGGGCGCTGGCCCAGCGCTACGTCTGGAACGGCTCCAGCGAAGGCATCGTGCTGACAGACGATTACAACCCGATAGACGTGATCGATTTAACCCTGAAGGAGGCCATCCGCCGTGGCATCCTGGATGCGACCCCCCACGAGATATTGCTCTCCGGCACGACTGATGCCGCCAGCGGGCGCGCGCTGGCCGCCTGACCATGAAGCGTAGCCCCGCCCTGCGCAAGCTGTCGAACGAGCACCATCACGGCTTGGTGCTGGCCAAACGCGCGAGGAAGGCAGCGGGCACGGAGGACGCGCAACGGGCGTGGCAGGAAATCCGGGCGCGTTTTGCCACTGAGCTGGAGCCGCATTTCCTGGCCGAAGAAAGCGGGCTGTTGCCCGCGCTTGAACGGGCGGGTGCCACAGACCTGGTGCAGCGCACGCTTGCGGAGCACGCCGCCTTGCGGCGCCTGATCGGCGAAAATGGCGCGCAATCCATGACCGGGTTCGCCGAATTGCTGGAACAGCATATCCGGTTCGAGGAGCGCGAGCTGTTCGAGGCGGCACAGCAAAAACTTTCGCCCGAAGAGATCGGCAAACTCGCGCATTGAACGGGGGCGCCGGACACCGCACATTTTGGACTGCCGGAAAGGACGGGTTCCATGAAAGCCATTCTGATCGCCAACCCCAAGGGCGGGAGCGGGAAAACCACGCTTTCCGTCAATATCGCCGGCTATCTGGCGTCGCGCGGCCACGGTGTTGCCCTGCTCGACCTCGACCGGCAGAAATCGGCCAGCCAGTGGCTGGCCAGCCGCACTTTCACCCTGCCCAGGATCGGACTGCTTCAGGCTGAAGGAGAAAAATCCGCAGCAGCCGAGTGGCTGGTGATTGACTCTCCTGCCGGGCTGCACGGCAAGAATCTGGATCATGCGCTCAAACTGGCGCACAAAGTCATCGTGCCGGTCGCGCCTTCGCTGTTCGATATCCAGGCCTCGCGGGAATTTCTCGAAGTGCTGCGCGATGAAAAAGCGGTGCGCAAGGGCAAGACGTTCGTCGGCGTGGTGGGCATGCGCATGGCGCCGCACACCCGCGCGGCAACCACGCTGGAGCAGTTCATCTCCGGACTGGATTTGCCGGTGCTGGCCTATCTGCGCGAAACCCAGACTTACGTGAACGCCGCCTTTGAAGGCAAGTCCCTGTTCGATCTGCCGAAATATCTGGCGGAGCGGGAGCTGGAACAGTGGGCTTATCTGCTGCACTGGCTGGAAGCAAGCCAGTAGCGCTCCTGCCGCGCGGAATTTTTTAATGACAGGAACTCAAGGAGGGAAGGAATGTTCGAGGCAAAACAGGCAATGATGCTACTGCTGGCAGGCGTTCTGTGCGCCGCGTGCGATTCCAGAAATGGGCCCGGCACGGAAGCCGCCATACCCGGCACGGCGGGATATGATCCGGAAAAAATCGAGCTGGCAAAAAGAAGCAACTGCTTTTCCTGCCACGCGATGGAAAAGAAAATGATCGGCCCGTCGTTCAAGGACATTGCGGCCAGGTATCGCGGCAATGCCGCTGCAGAAGAAAGCCTGGTTTTCAAGGTGGCCAAGGGCAGCTCGGGGGCGTGGGGCAGCATCCCGATGCCCGCCAACTCGCCGCCCGTGACGGATGCCGATACCCGGGCGCTGGTAAAATTCGTCCTGTCGCTGTAGCCCGGAAATTTAATCGTCGCCGATCAGCGGCCTCACTGCGGCGGTGGCTTGCACCGTAGCCTTGCGCTTGCCGGCAAACTGCACAGCCAGGCTGAACGGGATGCTGTCGCCCGCCTTGAGCGGTTGTTTCAGCTCGAGCAGCATCACATGATTGCCTTCCGATCCCAGCTCGACCGTTTTGCCAGGCGGCAGCGGCAACGAAGCGATGGGCCGCATTTTCATCACCCCCTTATCGTGCGTCATGCTGTGCATCTCGACGACGCCCGCCACCGGGCTGGAAACCCCCAGCAGTTTGGCTTCCTTCTGGCTGGTAACGGAAAATCGCAGCACGGCGCCGGACTGACCGGGCACGGTGGCGCGCGCCCAAGCATCGCTCACCGCCACCTCCCCCGCCCGAGCCTGCGCCGCACACAGCAGCGCCGCCAAACCCACCCATAAAACCCTGCCCATATTTCCTCTCTCCATCAAACAAAACGCCACCGTCAGCGCTGCGGCGCACATTCTAGCCCAGGTAAATTCAGCGCGAAGTGCTTATTTCCCTAAAGCTTTTCTCCGCCTTGCCGATATTCCTGCGAGTAGATGAGGCAGGAGATGCCATGCCCCAGCAAAAACCACAAAGTCTGAACGGATGGGTCGCCTTTCTCGGCCACAGCGGAATCCCGGTGCTGAAGCAAACCGCCCGCGATCTGGCCTCGCTGCGCGAAAATCCGGAACGCCTGAGCGCCCGCAGAGTCGCCGAGATCATCGCGCGCGACCCGATGATGACCGTCAAGCTGTTGCGCTACCTGCAGCAGCACAAACACCGCAAACAAGAGCATGAAGTGATGCAGATCGAACAGGCGCTGCTGATGCTCGGCGTGGAAGCGTTTTTCAACAAGCTGGCGCCTGAGCCGCTGGCGGAAGAAATGCCGCGCGGGAATCTGGAAGCGCTGATCCATTTGCTGCACGTGGTGCGCCGCTCGCACCGCGCTTCATCCTACGCGCTCGATTGGGCGGTGCGGTTGCGCGACCTGCATTTCGAGGAAGTGCGCATCGCCGCGTTGCTGCATGATCTGGCGGAAATGCTGATGTGGTGCTTCGCCCCTGACGACATGATGAAAATCCGCGCCATGAAGCAGCAGGACAAATCCCTGCGCAGCCATGCCGCGCAGGAGCAGGTGCTCGGATTTCCACTGGCGGCATTGCAGTCCGCGCTGGCGCGCGAGTGGAATCTGCCCAAGCTGCTGCTCGCCCTGATGGATAGCACGCGCGCCAACGAGCAGCGCGTGCGCAACGTTGTCCTGGCGGTCAATCTCGCACGCCACTCCGCCAACGGGTGGGATGATGCCGCCCTGCCCGGTGATTACGGGGGTATCGGCGATCTTCTGCACATGAAACCGGAAGAAGTGATGGTCATGCTGGGGGCGGATGCGGGAATACTGTGCGATCTCAACAAGCCGCACTGATGCTGGAGCAGATTCACCCGACTGAAACGCGCGAATACCCGCAGGGCACAAGAACTGCTGCGGGATGAATTCGCACCCGCGAACCCCTCAACTGAGGTTATCTGGATAATCATGTATATACATTGGGAAAAAGGCCTGGAGCTGGGTAATGACTTAATAGACACACAGCACCGCATGCTGATCCTGTTGTGCCGCAAACTGGATATTGCGATCAAGACCCGGGCAGGGGAGCAATTGATACGTTGGGTGATGATGGAATTAAAGAAATTCACTGAATTTCACTTTACCAGCGAAGAGAACCTGATGCACGAGATCGGATATCCCGGTGTGGATGAACACGCGCTTATCCATGCCGACTTATTGGTGCAACTGGATATGATGCTGGCAAAGATCAGCCACCACAAAGAGTTCCCGGAGGATCTGCTGTTCTTTCTCAATAAATGGGTCGCACAGCATGTCGTGAACGAAGATTTGAAGATCGCTGAATTTGCCAGATGCTCTGATAAACGCCCCATAGGCGAGGACTTGTATGGGCAATATCTGTTGTCCGGCAAAGCGCAATCGAAGGACTGATTGCCGCACAAAGGCGGTACGGCAAATACAGAAAACATCACCGGATTGCCGGTAAGGCAAGTTAAATCAAGAGGTGCAAAATGGAAGTATTGCTCCATCTCGCCAGTCTGACACTGGCACTGGGTGCGGCAGCTGCGGCTTTACGGCTGATCCGCCTGACCGGCCACTCGCATGCCTGGCTGTTTCTTTCTCTGGGGTTTGCCCTTGCAGCGGTCGAGCGCACGCTGGAACTGTTTTCCATGCCGGCTCTGGCGCAAGAGTATTCGTTCCATGAACTTGCCTCGGATATCATCATGCTGGCTACGGCCGCGCTATACCTGCACGGCACCCACCGCATGCGCGCGGTTTTCCTGGAACATCGCGCCACCCGGGAAGCGCTGCGTCACGAGCTGGAGGACCTGCGGCGGTTCCAGCGCCTGACCGTGGGACGCGAACTGCGCATGAAGGAGCTGGCAAAAGAAAACGCCGCGCTGCGCAATCAGCACACCGCCGCATAACCGGACGGCACACACTCGTGACCGGCTCAACGGAGAAACTGCAACGTGAACTGCAAGCCGCGCAACGCGCGCTGGCCGAAGCGCAGGCTCGTTGCGAACGCCATGACGCCGAGCATCAAGCAGCCACCAAAGAACTGGAAGACAACCGCAGCGCGCTGCTGTTCATGCTCGAGGACCTTGAAGCGGCACGCAGGAAGGTCGAGCAAGCGCACCGGGAGTGGATGGCCGCCCTGGACGTGGTGGAAGATCCGATCTTCCTGCACGACAGGGAATTCCGCATCCTGCGCTGCAACAATGCCTATCGGCAATGCGCCGGGGTATCCTTCAAGCAGATCATCGGCCGGCCCTATTACGAAGTCTTCCCGAGAGGCTCCGCCCCGCTGCACAGCTGTTTGCAGGCGATGGAAAACGAAGAAACAACAGAAGCAGAAGAAGAAGAAATGGCAGTCGGCGACGCGGTCTACCGCTTGCGCGCCTTTTCCATCCGTGACGAGCAGGGCGCCTATCTCCACTCCGTGCACATCCTCGAGGACATCACCCAGCGCCGCTGCGTCGAAAGCCTGTTGCGCGAGAGCGAGCAGAACTACCGCACGCTGGCCGACTCCTCCCCGGCGCTGATCTGGGCTTCCGGCACCGACAGGCTGTGCAATTATTTCAACCGGTCGTGGCTGGAGTTCACCGGGCGCACGCTGGAGCAGGAAATGGGCAACGGATGGGAGTCAGGCGTGCATCCGGACGACCTGCGGCACTACCTGGAGGCGTATGTGTCGGCCTTCGACCGGCGCGCGCCGTTCAGCATGGAATACCGGCTGCGCCGTCATGACGGCGCATATCGCTGGCTGCGCGATGACGGGTGCCCGCGCTACAACAGTGACGGAAATTTTACCGGCTACATCGGCTATCTGATGGATGTCACAGAGCGCAAACAGGCGGAACAGGCATTGCGCGAGAGCGAAAAACTCTACCGCTACCTGTTCGAAAATATGATGAACGGCTTCGCCTATTGCCAGATGATTTTCGAGCAGGGCCAGCCGCAGGATTTCATTTATCTCAGCGTCAATACCGCATTCGAAACACTGACAGGATTGAAGAACGTCGTCGGCAAAAAAATATCCGAAGTCATTCCTGGCATACGGCAGTCCGACCCCGAATTACTCGAGATTTACGGACGAATATCTCTGTCCGGCGGGCCGGAACGTTTCGAACTATATGTGAAGGCGCTGCAACAGTGGTTCTGGGTATCAGCGTACAGTCCCGAGAGAGGTTTTTTCGTGGCTGTGTTCGATGTAATTACCGAGCGCAAGAAAGCGGAGCAGGCACTCATAGAATCCCGGCAGCGGACACAACACTATCTGGATGTCGCCGGTGTCATGCTGGTTTCGCTTGATACGCAGGGCAGGGTGCAGATGATCAACCGTAAGGGATGCGAGATGCTGGGTTATCCCGAGACCGAGATTCTCGGCAAGGACTGGTTCGATAACTACCTGCCCGAGCCGGTGGTGGCGGAGGTCAGGAAGGCCTTCAACCGGATAATGGGTGGAGACATCGCTCCCATTGAATATTTCGAGAACGATATATTGACCGCAGGCGGCAATGTGCTCGCAGTCGCATGGCACAACGCATCATTGTTCGATGAGGCCGGGAAGATCAGCGGGGTGCTTTCCTCGGGAGAGGACATTACCGCACGCAAGGCGGCAGAGGCCGCGACCGCGCATGCCAGCCGCGCCCTCGCCACGCTGAGCGAGGTAAACCGGAGCCTCGTCCGTGCCGATAGCGAGGATGAATTGTTGCAATCAATTTGCCGGACCATTATCAAACAGCGCGGTTACCGGCTGGCCTGCGTGGGCTACAAGCAACAGGATGAAGACAAGTCCATCAAGATCATGGCGCACGCCGGTGAAGGTGATGGCTGCACGAAGGTCATGCAGTTCACCTGGGCAGAGACCGAACATGGCATGGGGCCGAGCGGGCGCGCCATCCGTAGCGGCAAAACACAACTGTCCCAGAACATAGCCAACGACCCCGATTGCCTGCCGTGGCAGGCCGCAGCGCGGCAACATGGCTATGCGGCCAATCTTGCGTTGCCGCTGCTGAACGATGACAGCACGGTATTCGGCGTCCTCAACGTGTATGCCGAAGAGGTCAATGCTTTCGCTGCCCATGAAATCGAACTGCTGGAAGAGATGGCAGGAGACCTGGCGTTCGGGGTGCGCACCCTGCATACCCGCCAGGAACGCAACCTGGCCATGGAACAAAGCCGGCGGCATCTGGAGCAACTGCACGACAGCCTGGAAGACACGGTACGGGCGATGGCCGGCCTCGTCGAAATGCGCGATCCCTACACCGCCGGGCATCAGGCCAGGGTGGCCGACCTGGCGATGGCGATCGCCAGGCAGATCGGGCTGCCCGACGAGCTGGTGCATGCCGTACATCTCGCCGGCACGGTGCATGACTTGGGCAAGATCAAGGTTCCGGCGGAAATCCTCAGCAAGCCGGGCAGGATCACCGACATCGAGTTCAGCCTGATCAAGATCCATGCCCAGGCCGGTTACGACATCCTGAAAGGCATCAACTTTCCATGGCCGATCGCGCAGATGGTGCTGCAACACCATGAACGGCTGGACGGCTCCGGCTATCCGCAGGGACTCAAGGGCGAGCAGATCATCCTCGAGGCGCGCATCATCAGCGTGGCGGACGTGGTCGAGGCGATCTCGGCACACCGCCCGTATCGTCCCGGATTGGGTGCCGAGGCAGCGATGGAGGAGATCATCAGGGGGAGGGGAAAGCATTACGACCCGCAGGTGGTGGATGCGTGTCTGGCGTTATTCCGCGAGCAGCATTACAGCTTTAAGCCAGTCAGTCCCAGTTAGCACAGGCCGGTTATTTGCCAGGAGAGGGGGTGCGATGAACGAAGAGCTGGAAAGAGAGATCGCCAATCTGCGTCAAGGTTATGTGATCGTCAATCAGCGCTATACCGAGTCGCTGGTATCACTGAAGGAGCTGTCAAACTTCACCGCTCAAACCGCAAAGCGCTCCGCACTGGCGGCGGAGCATGCCATGCAGGCAACCAGAAATTCGGCGATGGCAGCGCGGGAAGCAGCTTCGCAGTCGGCAATCGTGGCTGCCGAAGCTGCCGCCGATGCAGCTGCGGCCGCAGCCCAGGCTGCCTCGGAAGCGGCGGCGGCAGCGGCCTCTGCCTCCTCTGCCTCCTCTGCCTCCTCTGCCTCCTCTGCCTCCTCTGCCTCCTCTGCCTCCTCTGCCTCCTCTGCCTCCTCTGCCTCCTC
>JACRAQ010000076.1 GCA_016213335.1 Nitrosomonadales bacterium | reverse complement strand
CAGGTGAGCACGCTGGTGGCCAATCCGTTCGCGCAGATGACCTTGTCCAGCCGCATCAAACCGCGCCAGCTGCAGGCCGACGCGCCGGCGCTGATGATAGCCTGCGGCCTTGCGATGAGGAGGTTCGACCCGTCATGATGCGCATTAACTTGTTGCCGCACCGCGCCCACAAGCGCAAGGCCCGCCAGGTTCAATTCATCGCGTTCAGCGTTATTTCGCTGCTTTTGGGCGTGCTGGTGGTGGGCTTCGTGCACACATACATCAGCACCGAAATTTCTTACCAGGAGCGCCGCAACCAGTACCTGAAACAGGAAATCGATATCCTGAACAAGCAGATCGCGGAAATCAACAAGTTGCGCGAGCAGACCGAGTCTCTGCTGGCACGCAAGACGGTGGTAGAAAACCTGCAAACCACCCGCTCGGATGTGGTTCATTTGATGGATCAGATGTTGCGGATCTTGCCAGACGGAGTGTACTTGAAATCCATCAGACAAACTGACAGCAAGATCAGCCTGATCGGCTACGCCCAGTCGAACGCACGGGTCTCCACCCTGATGCGGGCGATAGACAACTCCCCGTGGCTGGAGCTGCCGGCGCTGGTCGAGATACACGCAACGACTGCAAACGGGGCTCGCGTAAGCGAATTCACCTTGAACTTCAGCCTGAAGAAGCAAGCGCCCGCCACCCCCGTCGCTCCGGCCAAACCCGCCGCCACGAAAGGTTAGGTGCCTCAATGAATTTGCTGGCAGAACTGAGAAGCATAGATCCAAAAAATCCGGGCGGCTGGCCGTGGCTGGTCAAGCTGGTCGCATTTGCGGCAATATTCCTGGGGGTGGTGTTTGCAGGCGCTGTTCTTGACTGGCAAGACCAGTGGGAAAATCTGGGCAGGGTCAAACAGGAAGAGGAAAAGCTGAAAGAAACCTTCCTCGACAAAAAGAAGCAGGCCATCAACCTCGATATCATCAAAAAACAGCTCACCGACACCCAGCAATCGTTCGGCGCATTGCTCAAACAACTGCCAAACAAATCGGAAATGGACGCACTGCTGACGGACATTAACCAGGCGGGGCTGGGGCGCGGCCTCCAGTTTGACCTGTTCCGCCCGGGCGCGGAGGTGGTGACCGGCGTGTTTGCCGAACAGCCGATCACCATAAAAGTAACGGGCGCTTACGACGACCTCGGCAAGTTTGCCAGCGACATTTCCCAGTTGCCACGCATCGTGACGCTGAATAACATCAGCATCAACCCCACAACCGCGCAACTGTCCATGGATGCGACGGCAAAAACCTACCGCTATCTGGACGAGGAAGAGCTCGCCGCCCAGAGGAAGGCCGCCAAACCGGCTGCCGCCAAGGCTGGAGCAAAAAAATGACGAGATTGCCCCTTCTGTTGCTGCTTGCCCCCCTGCTGCTTTCTGCATGCGGCCGGGAGGAGTTTCAGGATTTGCGCGACTTCGTCAAGAACTCGGGGGCCAACATGCGCGGCAAAGTGGCACCGCCGCCCGAGATCAAGCCGTATGAGCCTTTCAGCTACGACAATGCAGGCGGCTTGCCCGACCCGTTCAAACCGCGCAAGGACGTGAAGAGGGGCGAGCGCCCCGGCCTGAACCAGCCTGATCTGGAGCGCCGCCGCGAGGCGCTGGAAGAATTCCCGCTGGAGAGTTTGAAAATGGTGGGCTTCCTGCACCAGGGCAAAGCCGGGCACGCCATCGTCCGCTCGCCCGACACCAAGCTGCACCGCATCAAGGTCGGCAATTACCTTGGCCAGAACTTCGGGCAGGTCACGGAAATATCGGACACCGAAGTAAAAATCAAGGAAACCATTCAGGACAGCGCCGGAGATTGGTCGGAGCGCATGAGCAGCCTGCAACTAATAGAATGATCGGGAGCAAACATGAAACTGTTTAACAGCACGTTCCATCACATTTTCCGGCTAGCAGCCGCGCTATTTGCGGTTTGCGCGCTGACCGCCCACGCACAGAACAGCCCGGAAGCGCAAAACAGCATCCAGTCTCTCGGCGTCAGCAACGCGCAAGGGGGTAAGCTGGTGCTGAAAGTCGGGCTGAAGAGCGCGCTGTCGGGCCCGCCTGCCGCATTCACCATCAACACCCCGCCGCGCATCGCATTCGATTTCCCCAACACGGCCAACGGTCTGGGCAAGTCGGCGCAGGAATTCAGCGAGGGCGACCTGCGCAGCGCCAATATCGTGCAGGCGGGCAACCGTACGCGCCTGGTGATCAACCTGGGCCAGATGATGTCCTACGACGCCAAGGTTGACGGCAACACCCTGCTGATCACCCTGCAAGGCAAGTCTGCGGAGGAAATGGCGGCGGCCCCGGCGTCCCGTTTTGCCGAATCCAGGCCAGCCGCGCAAAAACACAGCCTGCGCGACGTGGATTTCCATCGCGGCAAGAATGGCGAGGGTCGCGTGCAAATTGATTTATCAGACAGCGACATGGGCATAGATATCAAGCGCCAGGGCAAGATACTGATCGTGGATTTCCTGAAAACCAGCCTGCCGCGCAACCTGCAACGCAAGCTTGACGTGACCGATTTCGCCACCCCGGTAGAAGGGATAGACACGTTCGTGCAAGGCGACGACGTGCGCATGATCATCGAGCCCAAGGGACTGTGGGAGCAGGCTGCCTACCAGACAGATAACAAGTTCATCGTGGAAATCAAGCCGGTGGCAGAAGACCCGAACAAGCTGGTAAAAGGCGGCCCCGCAGGCTACTCTGGCGAAAAGCTGACGCTGAACTTCCAGAACATCTCGGTCCGCGAAGCCCTGTACGTGATCGGCGACTTCATCAACAGCAACAACATCCCCATGAACATGATCATCAGCGAATCGGTGACGGGCAACCTCACCTTGCGCCTCAAGGATGTGCCGTGGGACCAGGCGCTGGATATCATTCTGGAAAGCAAGGATCTGGACAGGCGGGTAAACGGCAACGTGATGCAGATCGCCAAACGCGACGAGCTGGCGGCCAAGGAGAAAATCAGCCTGGCCTCCCAGAACGAGATTGCCGATATGGAAGTGCTGCGCACCGAGAGCTTCCAGCTCAGCTACCAGAAAGGCGACGCGATTGCTGCCATGCTGACCAACGAAAAGCAGCGCATCCTGTCCAAGCGCGGCAGCGCGGTGGTGGATGCGCGCACCAATACCCTGTTCATCAAGGATACGCCAACCGGCCTGGAGGAGGCGCGCAAGCTCATCAAGCAGATTGATGTGCCGGTACGGCAGGTCATGATCGAGGCGAGATTCGTTGAAGCCACGGATAATTTCAACCTGACCCTGGGGGGAAGGCTGGGGTTCAGGCAGCCTGCCGTTGCGGCAGGTGGCGGAAACAATGTGTTTAACGTAGGCGGCGTCCCGACGCAAGGCCAGGTTGATGTCAACGTGAACCTGCCCACCTCCGCGTACACCGCAGGGACGGGCGGACTGCTGGTTTCACTGTTCAACAGCAATGCCACAAAAGTTCTGTCGCTGGAGCTGACCGCTTCCGAACTGGACGGCGTTACCAAATCCATCGCCAGCCCGCGCGTGGTAACGGCGGACTCGACCGAAGCGACCATCGAGCAAGGCGTCGAAATTCCGTACTCGACCGTCAGCTCTTCCGGAACCAGCGTCCAGTTCAAGAAGGCAAACCTGAGCCTCAAGGTGACGCCGAAAATCACGCCGGACAACAACGTGGACATGAAGCTGGGCGTAAACCAGGACACGGTGGGAACCTCGTATGGCGGCGTGCCGAGCGTCAACACCAACCAGGTGACCACCCAGGTGCTGGTCGAGAATGGCGGCACGGTAGTGATCGGCGGCGTCTACAAACAATCCGAAACCAAGTCCACATCTAAGGTACCGCTGCTCGGAGATGTGCCGGTGATCGGATGGCTGTTCAAAAACGAAAATCGCACCGACAACAAAACGGAACTGCTGATCTTTATTACACCCAAGGTGCTGAAAGAGACCCTCAGCCTGCGCTAAGCGGGCAGCGGAGAACAGCAAGCCCGGCCCATGGCCGGGCTTTTTTGTGGCCAGATCAAATTGCCGCGCGTCTGGCGGCGGTGCCAACGAAGAATTTTCGCTACAATCCTGTTATGCAAACCGAACCCGACGCACTTGCCAAGCGCCCTTCAGGCAACATCTTTCTCGTAGGCATGATGGGCGCCGGCAAAACCACGGTAGGAAAGTTGCTCGCCCAGCATACCGGCAAAACCTTTGCAGACTGCGATGAAGAAATCCAGCGGCGCACCGGGGTGACGATCCCGCATATTTTCGATGTCGAGGGCGAGTCCGGTTTCCGTCAGCGCGAAACCAATGCCCTTCAGACACTGACCAGGCTCGACAATATCGTTCTGGCAACCGGAGGGGGTGCGGTGCTGAGCGAACAGAACCGCAGTGCGCTGCGCCGCAACGGCATCGTGGTGTACCTGAAAAGCTCCGTGCACGATCTTTGGCAACGCACCCGCCACGACCGCAACCGACCGCTGTTGCAGACCGCCGATCCGCTCGCCAGGCTAAAAGAACTTTACGAGCAGCGCGACCCGCTGTACATGGAAGTGGCAGACCTGGTGATCGCTACCGGCAAGCAAAGCGTGCATGGCCTGGTGCAGCAACTGCTCAAGGAATTGGAACGCTTGTTAGAAGCCGGGCTCGGCACTTGATACAATCGCAACCATGCAAACCCTGACTGTCGGCCTGGCCGAACGCAGCTACCCCATCCACATTGGCACCGGCCTGCTGGGCCGCCCGGACCTGCTGATGCCCTGTTTGCCGCACAAACGCGCCGCTGTAGTCACCAATACCACGGTGGCGCCGCTGTATCTCGAGCAGTTGAGCGGCGTGCTGCGCGCCGGAGGCGTGGAGGCCCTGCCCGTCATCCTGCCGGACGGCGAGCAATACAAAAACGCGGAAACGCTGGGGCTGATTTACGACGCGCTGCTGCGCAGCCGCTGCGAGCGCAATACGCCGCTGATCGCGCTGGGCGGCGGCGTAATCGGCGATATGACCGGCTATGCGGCGGCAACCTACCTGCGCGGGGTGCCCTTCATCCAGGTTCCCACCACCCTATTGTCACAGGTTGATTCCTCCGTCGGCGGCAAAACCGGCATCAACCATCCGCTGGGCAAGAACATGATAGGCGCGTTCTACCAGCCACAGGTAGTGCTGGCCGACATAGCCACGCTCAACACCCTGCCCGATAACGAATTGCGCGCGGGCATCGCGGAAGTCATCAAGTACGGCCTGATCCGCGACCTGCCCTTCTTCGGGTGGCTGGAACAGAACATGGAAAAGCTGCTGGCGCGCGACACGGAGGCGCTGCAGTACGCCATCGCACGCAGCTGCCGGAACAAGGCCGAAGTTGTCGGCGCGGATGAGCGCGAGAGCGGCGAACGTGCGCTGCTCAACCTCGGGCATACCTTCGGCCACGCCATCGAGAACGGCATGGGCTATGGCATGTGGCTGCACGGCGAGGCGGTGGCGGCGGGCATGGTCATGGCCGCCGATCTCTCGCAACGCCTGGGGTGGATCGATGCGCCGGATGCCGCGCGCGCGCGGCGCCTGTTTGAGCGCGCCGGGTTGCCTGTAGTGGCTCCGGCACTGGGAACGGAAAAATATCTGCAACTGATGGGGCTGGATAAAAAGGTGGTAGGCGGCAGGATACGCTTCGTGCTGCTCAAGGCCATCGGCCATGCGGTGGTGACGGAAGCGCCGCAGGACCTGCTGCGGCAGACGCTGGAAGCATGTGTGGCAAATGCCTGAACTCGCGTCATATGCGGTAAGCGAAAGCAACACGCGCGGCAGGCTGATGCGCGAAGAAGCCCCGTTCGGGCGCAGCGAATTCCAGCGCGACCGCGACCGCATCATCCACTCCACCGCATTCCGCCGCCTCGAATACAAGACCCAGGTATTCGTCAACCACGAGGGCGACCTGTTCCGCACGCGCCTCACCCACAGCATCGAAGTGGCGCAGATCGCCCGCTCCATCGCGCGCCGCTTCAGGCTCAACGAAGACCTGGTGGAAGCCATCGCACTCGCCCACGACCTCGGCCACACCCCATTCGGCCATGCCGGCCAGGATGCGCTCAACGACTGCATGAAGGAACAAGGCGGCTTCGAGCACAACCTGCAATCGCTGCGTGTGGTGGATGTGCTGGAAGAACGCTATGCTGCCTTCGACGGGCTAAACCTGCGCTTCGAAACGCGCGAGGGCATACTCAAGCACTGTTCGCCGGAGAATGCCGTTAAACTGGGCGCGCTGGGCGAACGCTTCCTCAACAGGCAGCGCCCCTCGCTGGAGGCGCAGATCGCCAACCTCGCCGACGAGATCGCCTACAACAACCACGACGTGGATGACGGCCTGCGCTCCGGCCTGATCACACTGGAGCAGCTCGCCACAGTGCGCCTGTTCGCCGCACATCTCGACGACGTGCGCAAAACCTACCCCAGTCTCGGCGAACGCCGCGTGATACACGAAACGGTGCGGCGCATGATCGGCACGCTGGCTACCGACCTGATCCTGCAAACGGGAAAGAACCTCAGCGCGCAGGGCGTGCAATCCCTGGATGAAGTGCGTGCCGCGCCAACGCTGGCGGCATTCAGCGATGGCATGCGCGAGCAAAGCCGCGAACTGAAGTCATTTTTGCATACCCATCTCTACCGCCACTTCCGCGTCATGCGCATGAACGCCAAGGCGCACCGCATCATCGGCGACCTGTTCAAGGCGTTCACGGAAGACAAGCGCCTGCTGCCGCCGCAATACCAGCGGGAGAAGGAGGCCGACCAGGCGCGCGCCGTGGCCGATTACATCGCGGGGATGACGGATCGGTATGCAATACGCGAGCATCGCCGTATTTACGCAGTTGAGGAGGATTAACAACTAGCGTACTAGCATTTATACCGGTGAATATGGTAGCGAGTTATAGCTAGTAGAATTAAAAGGTCGCAACTCATCTACCCAAAAAACTTACCTTGCTACCTTTAATATGCTGTTCATACCAAGAATGATTTAAGATAAAGCGATTTTTCGCGTTGAACTCGGGAGAAATTGATGAATAAAAGGGTAGTAGTCCTTCATAGTGGCGGGTTGGACTCAACAGTTTGCCTTCTCCTAGCAGCTTCGCGTGGTCATGAAGTATTCAGTCTTGGTGTTGACTACAATCAAACTCATCGTATTGAGCTTGATTATGCCGCCGCTCAATGCAAACGATTCGAAATCGAACGAAGGGTGATAAAAGTTTCATGGGATAAACCCCAGCGCGTTATCCCAACAAATAGATCGGTATCTGAAATACGAAGAGGGGTATCAACGGCCTTTTTGCCTGGCCGGAATGGCGTATTTTTAATGCTTGCTGCGGCGGAAGCAGCTGGACTTGGAGCAGACGAAATCTGGACTGGCGTCAATTCAGTTGACTTTTCCGGCTACCCTGACTGCACTCCTCAATTCATCGAGAGCTTTCGCAAGATGCTTTCCTATGGCATCCCAAAAGGAGCAAAACTTATTGCACCGCTACAGTCCAAAACCAAACCACAGATCGGACGGTTAGCTAAACGACTTGGGCTTGCCAGCGAAGACACCTGGAGTTGCTATAGACCTAAAATTACAAATACAGGGCTGTCCCCATGTGGTGCTTGCGATGCTTGCAAGTTGCATGAATACGCATGGCAATTTTAGCTTGCTCAAATAAAGACAAATTACTCTTGATGGAAACAGTTTGCTTAGTCGCCTGTACTAGTGAGAAAGCACTGTACCCTAGCACGGCAGAAAATCTGTATAAGTCCCCCCTCTTTCTTGGGGCGAGGCGATACGCCAAAACTCGATGCACATCCTGGTTTATTCTATCCGCAAAATATGGGTTATTAGTTCCCGACGAAAAAGTAGAGCCATACGACGAATCACTTCATCAAATGAGTGAGACTGAAAGAGCAGAATGGTCTAGTAAGGTACATGCGCGGCTAGTGCCGCTAATCTCTCCTTCTGCGAACATTATCTTTTTAGCTGGCGAAAAGTACAGAAGTCATCTCCAAAAATTTTTCTCGCAAGACGGCAGATTAACTAGCGCCCCAATGTCTGAGTTAGGAATCGGTCGCCAAGTATCATGGCTTCAAAAACTAATAAAAGAAGAGGTGCGACTTAGGGATATTGATCGTTTCTACCAATTAATTAACAGAATTGCGAAAGCTGATCAGGCAGAAGCACTCCATTTAGGTGCTCGCCAAGGGCAAACCGTCCCCCAGCGCGGTATCTATTTTTTCATGCAACCCGGTGAAACTAGAATGACCAGTCCGTTTGAAAGCCGTATCGTGCGTATTGGCACACACTCGGTAAGTGCTGGGTCGAAAGCTACCCTATGGAATAGACTCCGAACCCATAGAGGTGGAGAAAATGGAAGTGGAAACCATCGCGGCTCTATTTTCAGATTACACATAGGTGATTCACTAATTAGGAAACGCGGACTAGAGAGCGCCTACCAAACGTGGGGGGCTGGGCAGTCTGCACCAGAAGCGGTTAGGGCTGGTGAAAAAGAAATGGAGTTGGAAGTATCAAAAATTATTTCTGTTATGCCTGTTTTGTGGCTTGAGGTTAATGACGAGCCATCGGCAGATAGTGATCGCGCCTATCTAGAGCGAAATTTAATAGCTCTGCTATCTGGGCCAACTGGCCCCCTGGATCTGCCTAGCGCAAATTGGCTAGGTAGATGGAGTAGCCGCGAAGCCATTAACTTTTCTGGGCTATGGAATGTTAATCATGTTTACGACGAATATGACCCTCATGTACTTAATGTACTAGAGAAGTACATTGAAAGCTTGGAGGGAACTTCAAAGCCCATACGTAAAGCATTGGCCCCCCGTGACTGGCGTACCCGTCAAGTCGGAGCCAAAACACTCAGCCAACAATTAAAGCTAGTCTAAATTTATGGCAACTGATAAGACGCTATGTTGTGATGTACTCAAGGATTATCCAAGAGCCATAGTTCATTTACGGCATCAAGTTGAAGAAAAGAGATTCGGCCTAGTGCTAGGAGCTGGTGTCGCAAGCGATTTCAAGATACCTCAATGGAAAACATTAGTAGCGAAACTGGCTGCTTCAGAGGAGGTTGATGGGAAGGAGCTATTAGAGGGGGAGGTTAAAGAGAAATCGCTACCCTATAAAACGGAAATGCTGTTTCAGCGCTTTCGTGATAGGACACTCAAAGATATTACCGAAGAATCTGATCTGGCAAAACATAGCAAAATTACAGATAAGTGGCTTAGCCTTTTTGCCAAATATTTATATGCAGACGTAGATCCGGATTTTAGCAAGTCTCTTAATGAACATCCCTATTTCAGTTCTATCCTGCCTTTGGTAAACCAAAGTCATTTGACGGTTAACTTCAACTTTGATGACTTCTTGGAGCGTTCAATTGAAATTCGTAAACGACCAGAGGATAAAACCAGAGGGTATGAGGTCGTCACTGATCCTTGGCCGCAATTTAGACGTAAGGCTGGTGTGATTTATCACCCTCATGGAATAGTGCCTGATCAAACTAGGCGCATGGAACTTCCAACTGATCGTTTTGTGTTTTCAGAAGCCGCATATTCTGCTCAATATGTGGGTTCTAGGGGTCATGATACGTCCTTTCTTCTCTCACATTTTGCGCGGAATACCTGTCTAATCTTGGGTTGTTCCTTGGAAGACGAGTTAAGAAATGTCTTAATGCGCGGAGCACAAATCAATCCGGGTAATTATCATTATTACGTTTATTATGTTGGAGAAGGTAATTCAGGTTTAAGCGAAGAGCAAAGGACACTTATAGCTGAAACAAACTTTAATGTTTACAACTTAATTACTCTTTTTCTGACCTCTAAGAAAATTAAAGCCCTTCTGGATGTAATCAACAAGGATGCCACCCCAGAACAAGACTTCAAAGACTTGGGCGCGCGTGCCGAAGCCAACTTGAAATATATCTATTATTTGACGGGGGCGCTTGGAGTTGGGAAAAGCACCACGACGGCCCAGCTTCGCAGCTTGCAGGTTCTGGATGAGTGGCTAGAAGCGCGCCCCTCAGTATTGGCTATCCCTTGGGAAGATCTTAGCGACGATGAACGAAAAAATGCAGATAACTGGATAGCTAATCAATTCCACGAAAAAAATAATAGGCTTCGAAATTTTGATTACTGCATTTCCAGCGTTGATCGCCCGCCCCTTGACCCTCTGGTTTTTACAAAGGAAATGGATAGGCCAAAAAAAGCAACGACCCTGTTGGATGCCATTTGCCCTGATAGAAAATGGAATATTGAACCCGGTGTTGTAATTCTTCTTATGGGGGATGAAGAAGTACTTTCGGCCCGTGTCCGCACCACCGGGCGAGAAAAGTACACGCCGGAGAAGATAAAAGAAATGCAAGAAGATTTGCGCAAGGTCTATTTGGGGGCAGAAAAAGTCAAGGGTGTCCACGTGATTGATACACGGCACTTGTCTGTCTTGGAGGTTACCAAAAAAGTGTCTGAGATAATTCATCGGAAACCCTATGAGACATTTGACTTGATGGGTTCGCTATTAAAATATGAGGGGAAGATGGCATGAGCATTTATAGTGTCCGCCCATTGGTATATTTGGCTGCCCCATTATTCTCACAGTCCGAATTGGCATTTAATCTAGATATCACAGCACTTTTAGAAAAGCATCTAGATGTATATTTGCCCCAGCGAGATGGAGGAAAAGTTGTTGACCTTGTAGCGCGGGGAGTTTCTATTTGCGATACTTACGCCTCCATTTTTGAGCGCGATTTAGAAGCATTGAAAAATTGCCATGTGCTTCTAATCATATTAGATGGCCGTGCTATCGATGAGGGTGCCGCATTTGAACTTGGAGTTGCCTTTTCGACAGGCAAAGTTTGTTTAGGCCTTCAGACAGACCCGCGTAGACTTCTACCACTAGGCAATAATCCAATGATTGAATGCGCTCTCGAGACAATATTTTTCGAAACTGCTGACTTAGATGAATGGGCAAAGAAATTTGCTACTCAAGCTAGTGGCAAATATAGTTTAGCTCTACAGGGTGAGATATCTCACCCTTTCGACTAACCGAAGGAAGTTGTTTGCTGATTACAATGGTGTGGTCAAGCATACACTTTGCATCAGCTAAGTCAGCCAGCCGAGCCAGAATGTCAGACCCGCTTGACCAGCCATCACAACCGCTTCAACAGTTTCTCGTGTATCCCGCCAAACCCGCCGTTGCTCATGATCAGCACGTGATCACCTGATTTTACGGCAGCGGCAATCGCCTCGATCAGTTGGTTGAGATCGTCCTTCACTATGGCCTTGCTGCCCAGCGGGGCGAGCGCGGCGGCGGCATCCCATCCCAGGTTCGCGCCGTAGCAGAACACCAGGTCGGCATCTTTCAGGCTACCGGGTAGCGCCTCTTTCATCACGCCGAGCTTCATGGTGTTGGAGCGCGGCTCCAGCACCGCGAGGATGCGTGATGATCCGATCTTGTGCCGCAGCCCGGCGATAGTGGTGTCTATCGCGGTGGGGTGGTGGGCGAAGTCGTCATACACCGTGATGCCGTTGATCACGCCGCGCACTTCCATGCGCCGCTTCACGTTCCTGAAATTGCCCAGCGCGGCAAGCCCCTGCTCCACCGGCACACCGGCATGGCGCGCAGTAGCGAGGGCGGCAAGCGCGTTCATGCGGTTGTGGTCACCCAGCAGATCCCATTGCAACGTGCCGAGCGGTTCGCCGTCAAGAGATACGGTGTCATCCGCATCAATGTTCCAGCCCTGGTGCAGGCCGAACCATTCCACCGGCGTCCAGCAGCCGCGGTTGAGCACGCGCTCCAGCGCCGCATCACGCCCGTTGCTGACGATAAGGCCGTTGCCCGGCACGGTGCGCACCAGATGGTGGAACTGCGTTTCGATAGCCGCAAGGTCAGGAAAGATGTCGGCGTGGTCGAATTCCAGGTTGTTGAGGATGGCGGTGCGCGGGCGGTAATGCACAAACTTGGAACGCTTGTCGAAAAAGGCAGTGTCGTATTCATCGGCCTCGATGACGAAGAGCTCCCCTCCCCAACCCTCCCCCGGTGGGAGAGGGGGCTCTCTCCGAACTGCGGTTGCAAGTCCCCTCTCCCACCGGGGGAGGGCGGAAGGAGAGGGTAAACCTAGCCGCGCCGAGACACCAAAATTCTGCGGTACGCCGCCGATCAGGAAACCGGGGTGGAGTCCCGCGTATTCCAATATCCAGGCCAGCATGGAAGAGGTCGTGGTCTTGCCGTGCGTGCCCGCGACACCCAGCACCCACTTGTCGTGCAGGATGTTCTGCGCCAGCCACTGCGGCCCTGAGATATAGGGCAGGTTGCGGTTACGGATTTCCTCCATCAGCGGGTTGCCGCGCGATACCACGTTGCCGATGACGAAGACATCCGGCTTGAGCTCGAGCTGCTCGATGCCGAAGCCCTCGATCAGCTCGATGCCCTGTTCCTGAAGCTGCGTGCTCATCGGCGGATAGACGTTGGCGTCGCAGCCGGTAACGCGGTAGCCCGCCTGTCTGGCGATGACCGCTATGCCGCCCATGAAGGTGCCGCAGAT
>JACRAQ010000077.1 GCA_016213335.1 Nitrosomonadales bacterium | reverse complement strand
GCGATGATTTCCTGCAGCACGGGAATCGGGTACAGCGCGCCGGTGGGGTTGTTCGGGTTGATGAGCACGATCGCCCGTGTGCCGGAGCTGATCTTGCTGCGGATGTCGGCCAGATCTGGCAGCCAGCCGCTTTGCTCGTCGCACAGGTAGTGGCGCGGCGCGCCGCCCGCCAGCGTGACCGCCGCCGTCCACAGCGGGTAGTCCGGTGCCGGGATCAGCACTTCATCCCCGGTATTGAGCAATCCCTGCATCGCCATCACGATCAGTTCGGAGGCGCCGTTGCCGATGAAAATATCCTCCAGGCCCACCCCGGCGATGCTCTTCTGCTGGGTGTAATGCATGATGGCCTTGCGCGCCGCGAACAGGCCTTTCGAATCGGAGTAGCCGGAAGCATCAGCGAGGTTGCGGATCACGTCCTGCTGGATTTCTTCCGGCACCTCGAAGCCAAATGGCGCCAGATTACCGATGTTCAGCTTGATGATGCGGTGCCCGTCCTCCTCCATCTGCCTGGCGCGCGCCATCACCGGGCCGCGGATGTCGTAGCAGACATTGGCGAGCTTGGCGGATTTCAGCACGGGTCGCATGGTATTCATAGTGGAGGCGGCGGATCGTGTCACAATTAAATAACCGTCTGGTTCAAGCGGCGGCGAATCCGGTAGAATTCGCTCCACCCCCTGAAATCAAGGGCTGCAAAGGCCGCAATTCTATCCGAGCGCGCCCCTTGCGGCAAATGGAGACCCCTTGAAACTGCACCTCGAAGCGCACGCCGCCCGGAACATTTTCACCGCCCACGGCGCAGGCTACGTCGCGGTCGGCGGAGTACGCTACGATCATCCCGTCATAGTCACGGCGGAGCAGATTTTCACCGACTGGCAGCCGCCAGGATTTGATGCGCTGGCCGAGCCGCACTTCGCCTATTTTCTTGCCTTGAAACCGGAAGTGCTGCTGTTTGGCACCGGCGCGCAGCAATGCTTTCCGCATCCGGGCCTGTACCGGGCGCTCATGGCCGCAGGCATAGGCGTGGAATTCATGAGCACCCCCGCCGCCTGCCGCACCTATAACGTGCTGCTGAGCGAAGACCGCAAGGTAGCTGCGGCCATATTCCCGTAGCCCGGCCGGAACGCGCCGGCAGAAAACAAAAGCTGTATTATCAGCGCATGGTTATCAATGAAGACTGAACATGTGCATACCACGCATTAGGCATTGGCGCCGACTCTGCCTGATGGCTTGCCTCGGCATCCTGCCGCTCCTCGCCTCATGCTTCAAGGAAGCGCCCGCCCCGCTGCGCATCGCCAGCAGCCCCTGGCCGGGATATGAGCCCCTCTACCTGGCGCGCGACATCGGCTACCTCGGCGGCAGCAAGGTCAATATACTCGAACTCCCCTCTTCCGACATCACGCTCGAATCGTTCCGCAACCATTCCGCCGACATG
This sequence comes from Nitrosomonadales bacterium, assembly GCA_016213335.1. Taxonomy (GTDB): domain Bacteria; phylum Pseudomonadota; class Gammaproteobacteria; order Burkholderiales; family Gallionellaceae; genus VIKH01. Next base: position 14,467 of record JACRAQ010000077.1, on the reverse strand, counting down.
GCTACCCTGACGCTGGACGAGACGCTGGAGCTGTTGAGCAACGGGGTCAAGCTGCGCATTCTGCTGGTGATGGATAGCTCGAACGGCGCCGATGCGGTGATGGCGAGTCCGCGAGTAAAATCGTTGGCAGACCTGAAAGGAAAACGCATCGCCATAACCAACATCCCGCTCGGTGTGTATATGCTGAGCCGCTTGCTGGATGCGGCAAAATTAACGCGCGACGATGTGAACGCCCTGCCCGCCAACGAAAGCAGGCATGCATCGCTGTATCAGCAAAACCAGGCGGATGCCTTCATCACCTTCGAGCCGTTCAAATCCAAACTTGCCGCCCTGGGCGCCCATGCCATCTTCGACAGCAGTCAGATTCCGAACGAGATATTCGACTTGATGCTGGTGCACGAGGAGGTATTCCAGGCCCGGCACAAGGAGGTGTGCGATGTGGCCCGGCAGTGGTTCCGCGCGCTGGCGTATCTCAAGCAATCTCCGGACGATGCTGCCGCGAAGATGGGCAAGCGTCTTGGCGTGAGCGCGCAGGAATACCGGGTCATGGCCGGAGGCATCACGATAACCTCGCAAACCGAAAACCTGCGCCTGCTTTCCGGCATGGCACCCGCCATCATCCCCCCCTCGGAGAATCTGTCCCAGACCATGTGGAAAGCCGGACAGCTGAAGCATAGCGCGGACATCCGGCAGGCGCTGGATCCCGGGATCGAGGCCTGCATCGCCAAATGAAACTGCGGCTCTCCCTCCTCATCCCGCTGGTTCTGGTGATCGTGGCAATCACCAACTCTTTCCTGCTCTACGTGCTGGAAAACCATGAAAACCGCCAGGAAGCCGAACAGGAAGCCATCCGGGATATCCGGTTCCAGATGGGAAGCTTGCAGAATCTCCTGTACAACCGCCTGACCGAAGGCAACCGGGAAGAAGCGCTGCTGAACCTGTCTGTCGCGGCGACTTTCCCCAACATCCGCAGCCTGATGCTGGTGGACGAACATCACCGGATAGTAATGGCAAACCGTTATAGCTGGAAGGGCGGCGAAGCCGCCGCCACCACCCGCTATCGCCCCATGGATGCGGCGCTCATCCTGCACGACGGCAGCAGCTCTCTCGCCTTCAACCCCGAGGAGCGCACCCTGTTGCAGGGCTATTTTCCCCTGGTCACCCAGTATCATCGCGGCGGCCTGGAAAAACAGATGGGGCTGCTGTATGTCGAGTACGACGTTGCGCCGCAACTGGCGGGGGCAGAAACCACCACGCTCCGGCAGACCGCCGCCATCGGCGCAATCTCTCTGGGCGCCGCGCTGGCGGTCGCCCTCATGCTGCATTTCCTGGTTTCCCGCCGGGTAAATGTGCTGGTGGCAGCCTCGTCGAAGCTGGCCGCCGGAGATTATGCCGCGCGCGCCGAATTGAGTGGCAACGACGAACTGACGGCGCTGGGCAAAGCATTCGACGCCATGGTGCAGCAACTAAGGGAAAATACCGCCATACGGGACAGGGAACACGAAAGACTGTCCGAAGCGCAGAAAGTCGGCTGCTTCGGCAGTTGGGAGCTGGATCTGGTTTCCGGCAAGCTGCACTGGTCCGATGAAATTTTCCGCCTGTTCGAAATAGACCCGGAAAAATTCGCAGCTTCCTATGAGGGCTTTTTGAACACCATCCACCCGGATGACCGCGACCGGGTAAACCGTGCCTACAGCAATTCGCTTGAGGACAGGCAGCCATACCAGATCACGCACCGGCTGCTGCTGGCGGGCGGGCGGATCAAATGGGTGGAAGAACGCTGCACCACCCATTTCGATGACTCAGGCAAACCATTGCGCTCGCTCGGCACCGTACAGGATGTCACGCAACGCGAAACCGATGCGCAGTTGCTGCGTGTCGCCGCCGTCGCGTTCGAGACCCAGGAGGCCATCCTGGTGACCGACCGCGACTGCAATATCGTCAGGGTAAACCGGTCATTTGAAGACATCACCGGCTACAGCTTTGCCGAGGTGGCCGGGGAGAACCCGCGCATCCTGAGTTCCGGCAGGCAAGACCAGGAGTTCTACCGGCAAATGTGGTCAGCCATTAATGCGGAAGGGCGCTGGTCCGGCGAAATCTGGGACCGGCGTAAAAACGGGGAAATCTACCCGAAATGGCTGACCATCACGTCCGTCAAAAAGGGGCACGAAATCACCCATTATGTCGGGGTATTCGTGGACATCAGCGAGCGGAAACGGGCGGAAGAGGAAGTCCGCCTGCTGGCCTTCTTCGACCCGCTGACCAGATTGCCGAACCGCCGCCATTTGATGGATCGCCTGCACATCGCCCTGGCGCAAAGCCAGCGCAACAGACAATACGGCGCACTGCTGCTGCTGGATCTCGATCATTTCAAGATGTTGAACGACACCAAAGGGCACAATGTTGGCGACCTGATGCTGATCGAGGTGGGAAACCGGATTTCCGGGTGCATACGCGAATCCGACACGGTCGCCCGTTTCGGCGGGGACGAGTTTGTGGTACTGCTCGAAGGCCTGGGAACACAAGAAGAAGTGGCCGCTCCCGCTGCCGCGAACATCGCCGAAAAGATCCGCACCTCGCTCACCATGCCGTATGACCTGAACGGCTATCTGCACGAAAGCACCCCCAGTATCGGCATAGCCATGTTCGCCGGCAACAATATCGAAATCGCGGAACTGCTCAAACGGGCCGATCTGGCGATGTACCAATCCAAGGAAACCGGGCGGAATGCATTCCGCTTTTTCGAGCCCCGCATGCAGGCCGCGCTGGAGGCCCGCTCGCAGATGGAGCATGCCTTGCGCAACGCCCTGGCCAACGAGGAACTGACTTTGCACTACCAGTTGCAGACCAATCGCAGCAAGGAACTGCTCGGCGCCGAAGTGCTGTTGCGCTGGGATAACCCGGTTCTCGGGCGCGTGCCGCCATCACAGTTCATCCCGCTGGCAGAGCAGACCAAGCTGATACTGCCCATAGGCTATTGGGTGCTGGAAACGGCCTGCCGGAAAATCAAGGAATGGGAGCAACATCCGGTCGCCAGCAAACTGCACCTCGCCGTAAATATCAGCCCGGTGCAGTTCCACCAGCCGGATTTCGTGAACACGGTCAAGAAGATATTAGCCAGGACCGCCGCCAACCCATCCCGCCTGGAACTGGAACTGACCGAAAATCTGGTGCTCGAAAACGTGGATGTCGCCATCGAGAAGATGACCGCGTTGCGCGCCGAAGGGGTGCGTTTCTCCATGGATGATTTCGGGACGGGATATTCCTCCCTGCAATTCATCAAGCGCCTGCCGATCAACATAATGAAGATAGACCAGTCCTTCGTGCGCGACATCCTGACCGACCCCGGCGATGCGGTGATGGTGCAGACCATCACCGGGCTGGCGCGCAATTTCGGTTTCGATGTCATCGCCGAAGGCGTGGAAACGGAAGAACAGCTCTCGCCGCTGATCGAGCGCGGTTGCGTAAGCTTTCAGGGCTACCTGTTCAGCAAACCGGTTCCCCAGGCGGAATTCGAGCGCCTGATCGAAGAATGGGAGCAACGGGAAACATGACAGGCCACTCGCTGCACGCCGTGATCCGCCAGGTCGAGCAGGTCATCCTCGGCAAGCCGCACCAGATCCGGCTGGCGCTGGCCTGCCTGCTGGCGCGCGGGCACCTGCTGATCGAAGACCTGCCGGGCGTGGGCAAGACCACGCTGGCGCACGGGCTGGCGCGCTCGCTGGGCTTGCAGTTCCAGCGCATCCAGTTCACCAGCGACATGCTGCCCGCCGATATTCTCGGCGTGTCGGTGTACCGGCGCGACAGCGGCGAGTTCCGCTTCCACCCCGGCCCGATCTTCGCGCAAATGGTTCTCGCCGACGAGATCAACCGCGCCACGCCGAAGACGCAGAGCGCGCTGCTGGAAGCGATGGAGGAGCAGCAGGTGACCATAGAGGGCATTACGCGGCCCTTGCCAGCGCCTTTCTTCGTCATCGCCACGCAGAACCCTGCTTATCAGGCGGGCACTTTTTTTCTGCCGGAATCGCAGCTGGATCGTTTTCTGCTGCGCATCCGGCTGGGCTACCCGGACGTGCAGGCGGAACGCGGCCTGCTCTCCGGCGTGGAGCGGCGCGAAATCGTGTCCAGGCTCACACCGCAGATGGAGGCCGCCGAACTGCTCGACCTGCAACAGCAAGTGAAACGGGTGTTCGTCGCGCCCGCCCTGCTCGACTACGTGCAGGCCATCTTGCGGCACACCCGCGAGTCGGCACGCTACCTGCATGGGCTGTCGCCGCGCGCCGGGCTGTCGCTGCTCGCCGCCGCGCGCGCCTGGGCGCTGCTGGACGGGCGCGATGCAGCCATTCCTGAGGACGTGCAAGCGGTGCTGCCGGGCATCGCCAGCCACCGCCTGGTGAGCGCACAGAACGTGCAAACCTCGGATGGAGAGAAGCTCGTCCGCGAACTGATCGAGGCGGTAGCGATCCCGTAGGGTTCTTTATAACCCTGATGCTGTTCACTTAACCGTTCGTGTTGAGATTCTTGTCGAACCACCAGCTACGCAACCAGAACCTTTCGAATCTCAGGCGAACGGAATTGGGTTTATGGGCACTTCTAAAAATTCTGGTTTTGTCATTCCGGTGAAGGCCGGAATCCAGTATTTTCAATAAGCTGGATACCGGCTTTTGCCGGTGTGACGAATTTCCAGAAGCGCCCTTAACATCACGCCGCTATATAAACGCAGCTCGTTTGCTTGTCCCCTTTTTTGAAAAGGGGGAGCAGGGGCGCACCATTAATGCGGCGGGCAATCAACTTCCCCATAACCATTCGTGTCCCTGTACTTCAGTACAGTTGTTTTTTCCACCCGTCTCGCGTACAACGCCCCCCGGCAGTTTGTTTCACGACAATAAAAAATAACCAACCGCATAAGGAACTAACAAAAATGAACACGAAACTCACGCAACTCAAGCGCGCCGCGATCCTTCTCACCGGAATTTCTGCAGCTGCCATTCCGGCAACGGCCCGCGCGGACTGGACCATTACCAACCTCGGCACCCTGGGTGGAGCATATAGTTACGCTTACGGCATCAACGATTCCGGGCAGGTGGCGGGAGCTTCTCAAGCTGCTGGCGGCCTCCAACATGCATTTATTACCGGCGCCAACGGCGCGGGCATGACCGATCTCGGTACTTTGGGCGGAACACAAAGCGCTGCCGCCGGCATCAACAATTCCGGGCAGGTGGCGGGATATGCTTACACTGCGGGCAATGTCGCTACTCACGCCTTCATCACCGGCACAAACGGCGCTGGCATGACCGACCTCGGCACTTTGGGCGGAACATGGAGCAACGTCACCGGCATCAACAATTCCGGGCAGGTGGTGGGACGTTCTTTGCTTGCGGGCAATTCCGTTCAACATGCCTTCATTACCGGCGCCAACGGCGCGGGCATGACCGATCTCGGTACTTTTGGCGGAACACAAAGCGCTGCCGCCGGCATCAACAATTCCGGGCAAGTGGTGGGATATTCAGACACTGCGGGCAATGCAGCTCAACATGCCTTCATCACCGGCGCCAACGGCGCGGGCATGGCCGACCTCGGCACCCTGGGTGGAGCATATAGCTACGCCACCGGCATCAATAATTCCGGGTTGGTGGTGGGATGGTCGAACACTGCGGGCAATGCTGCTTCTCACGCCTTCATTACCGGCACCAACGGCGCGGGCATGACCGACCTCGGTACCCTGGGTGGAACAACTAGCTTTGCCTACGGCATCAACGATTCCGGGCAGGTGGTGGGATGGTCGTACACTGCGGGCAATGCGGCGGCTCATTCTTTCCTCTACAGTAACGGTGCGATGACCGACCTCGATCTGCTAGTGCCGGTGGTCGCGGCGGGATGGGCTGGCCTAATAGCCAAGGACATCAACAATAGCGGACAGATTGTGGGATATGGAGTCCTGAATGGCGCTAGCCGTGCATTCTTGCTCCAGGATGTCGCGCCACCCGTTGCTTCCGCCGTCCCCGAGCCGGAAAGCTGGGCCATGCTGCTGGCGGGGTTGGGGTTGCTGGGCTTCACCGCGAAGCGCAGGAAGCAGAGCGCCTGACCGGTTCGCCGTTTCAACCAACCCCGCTGCGGCGGGGTTGGTTTTTGGTGGTTTCAAGCGCCAGAGTTTTCGTGGTTTTTCGTAGGCTAATCATCCGAAAAACTGCGGTTGACAGATGCTCGACCCTTCGACACGCCCGCTGCGCAGGCTGCTCAGGGCGAACGGTCTCTATCGTAAATCAGCAAGTTACCCGCTCGCGCTGCACCCGCAAGGGGCAGCCGTGGCTGTAAGGGGCATTCGCCCCAACAGCACACGCACAGCCTGCCGAAGCATGAGCGGGTAATTTTTTAGGTGCCCTATAGCCCGACGTTCTTCAGCGAATTGAGGAAATGCTCGACATTCTGGTATCCGGTCACGCGATTGTCGCCCTGTTCGGCTCCCTTGCTGTCGAAAAAAAGGATGGCGGGCGGGCCGAACAGCTCAAACCGCTGAAGCAGCGCCTTGTCCTCCTCGCTGTTGGCGGTGACGTCGGCCTGCAGCAGCACGGCATTTTTCAGCCGCGCCTGCACCTTGGGATCGCTGAAGGTGAAGCGCTCCATCTCCTTGCACGACACGCACCAGTCGGCGTAGAAATCGAGCATGACGGTCTTGCCGCGTTCCCGCGCCAGGCGCGCATCCAGTTCGGTCACGTTTCTTACCCGCTCGAATTGTACGTGCGCGGGCGCTTCCGTCTGGACGCTGCCGAACGCGCCCAACGGGCGGAGAATGTCGCGCGCGCCGGAAAGCGCGCCGGCGAGGTAGGCGCTGCCGAGCAGCAGCGCGAGAATGCCGATCCCCTTCCACAGTTTGTGCCAGCCGCCCGCACTGTGCGGCAGCGCATCCAGCGCGTGCAGGTAAACCGCAGACAACACCAGCAGCATCGCCCACAGCAGCATTTGCACACCCACGGGAATCAGCGGTGAAATCAGCCAGATGGCGACTGCCAGCAGCAGGACGCCGAAGAAGCGCTTGACTGATTCCATCCACGCGCCCGCCTTGGGCAGCAGGGTCCCGGCGGAAGCGCCGATGAGCAGCAGCGGCAACCCCATGCCCATCGCCAGCGCAAACAGCGCCACCCCGCCCAGCAGCGCGTCGTGCGTGCGCCCGATGTAGAGCAGTGCGCCCGCCAGGGGAGCTGCGACGCACGGGCCGACGATAAGGGCCGACAGCGCGCCCATCACGAACACCCCGCTCAGGTGGCCGCCATGCAGCTTGTTGCTGGCGCCGGTCAGCTTGCTTTGCAGGGAGGTGGGCAGTTGCAGCTCGTAGAAGCCGAACATGGACAAGGATAAAAGTACGAACACGCCGGCAAAACTGCCCAGCACCCACGGCGTTTGCAGCGCGTTGGACAGCAGCGAGCCGGACAGCCCCGCTGCGACGCCGACCGCCGCGTAGGTGAGCGCCATGCCGAGCACGTAGGCCAGCGACAGGATGAAGCCGTGCATGTGGGTAATGTTGTGGCCGCGTCCGACGATGATGCCGGACAGGATGGGGATCATCGGGAACACGCAGGGAGTTAAGGCGAGTAACAGCCCGGCGCCGAAGAAAAACGACACGATCAGCCAGAAGCTGCCCTGTTTGAACAGCTTGGCGATCTGGGCGCTCTCGCTGTCTGCGGGAGCGGATTGCGCCGGTTGCGCCGCCGTTGCTGCGGCGCTGGCGCCCGCATTCAAGGGTGCGGCGCTGGCTTCGGGCAGTGCGATATTGAACGATTTCCTGGCTGGCGGGTAACACAGGCTTTTATCCTTGCACCCCTGATAACTTGCTTCAACCGTTATGTGTTGCGCCGCGATTCCGCTCCGCTCCAGCACGATTTCTGCCTGGATGGACTGGTGGAATACCGCCATGTCGCCAAAGTTGGGATCGTGCTTGATCTCCCCCTCAGGCATGACAATTTTCGCAATCTTGACGCCCGTGTTTTTGGCGGGATCATCCACCAGCTTCAGGCTGGTCTTGTCGCGGTAAAGGTAATAGCCGGGAGTGACCCTGAAGCTGGCGATCAGGGTGTGCCCATCGCGCACGCTGACTTCCACCCCGAACGCCTGGTCCGGCGGCAGGATGACTTCCTGTTTTGCGCCGCCCAGCGATGGCAGGCGATCCAGCAGCCCTTCGGCGTAGGATGAGGGGACAAAGCACAGCAAAAACAGAATGACGTGGCGCATGGTTCTCAGTTCCTCAGTTGCTCCCGCTCGCAGGCGGCCGGATTTCCTGTGCCACCCATTGCAGATAGCCTGGAAAACCGGTTATCACAGGGACAGCAACGATTTCCGGAAGTTCGTAGGGGTGGTGCGCGCGGATGATCGCCTCGAGATGCGGATAAGCCGAGCGCGTGGTCTTGGCCAACAGCGGAATCTCATTCGCCGTTTCCACCTTGCCCTGCCAGCGATACATCGAACTGCATTCTGCCAGAAGATTGACGCAGGCTGCAGCGCGGTTTTCTATCAGCGCCTGCGCCACCCGTTGCGCGCTGGCGCGATCCGGAAGATTGGTCAATACCAGAATGATTTCGTCCATAATTTTACCCGGAGTAGCATCCAGTCACGGAGGGGCACGGATTATCCGGGCCTGAATGGCACTTGCCGTTCGTTTCCAAAGTACCCCCAATAATTTCAGCCACGGGATTTACCGGTGTTGACCCGTGCATGTCCGTGGCCAGGAACGGGCTCACTACGCCGCTTTCGCGCGCGCGCAACGCACTCCCAGTTGCAGCAACTCGTCCCACGCATCGCCCGGGCGCAAGCCCTTCACCACCTTGGCCGCGTGCGCGGCCTGGCGCAGCGCGCGCTCGGCGAATGCCGGGCTGAAGCGCCTGGCCGCGCGCTCCACCAGCTTCTGGCGCACGCCCCACACATTTGCGCCGCGCAACGCGGAAGCGCGGTTGCCGCCGCGTTGCAGCGCGCGCAATATCTTGTTCAGCGCACGGATATCCTCGGCCAGCGCCCATAACACCAGTACGGTGGCGGCGCCTTCTGCGCGCAGACCGTCGAGTATGCGCACAAAGCGCGCGGCATCGCCCGCGAGCATGGCCTCGGACAGCTTGAACACATCGTAGCGCGCCACGTCCATCACCGCATCTTTCACCTGCTCGAAAGTCAGCGGCCCGGCGGGAAACAGCAGGGCAAGCTTCTGGATTTCCTGCCAGGCCGCCAGCAGGTTGCCTTCCACCCGCCCGGCAAGAAAAGCCAGCGTTTCTGCGCCAGCTGTCTGACCCTGCCGCTGCAGGCGCCCGGCAATCCAGCCGGGCAACGCATCCAGCGCGATTTCCTCGGTGGCGATCACCGCGCCATGCGCTTCCAGCGCCGCGAACCACTTGCTGCCCAGGGCGGTCTTGTCCAGCTTCGGCAGGGATACCAGCGTGACAATATCCGTGTTCAAATGCTGGCAGTACTCCTGCAACACCTGCGCGCCTTCCACACCGGGCTTGCCCGACGGAATCCGCAGGTCCACCAGCTTGCGCGCGGAGAACAGCGACAGGTTTTGCGCGCTGTGGCGCAGCTCCACCCACTTGAAGCCGGGCTCGGCGGTCAGGATTTCGCGCTCGCCGTAGCCCGCAGCACGCGCCGCCGCGCGGATGGCGTCGGCCGCCTCGATGCACAGCAACTGCGCCCCGCCGTGGACGGCATACAGCGGCTTCAGCCCGGAGGCCAGGTGGCGCGGAAGATCTTCGGCAGACAGTTTCACGACGTGGTCGCCGGTGTCATGGAGCGGCTTGCTGCGGCTGTTTTGCGTGATTCAGGCGGCGCAATATCTGCTGCACCGCGTCGCCCCGCATGTTCTGGTAGAGCATCGCCTCTTCCTGCTCTTTGGCGAGAATCTGCACGTCGTCATAGGAGAAGTCACGCCGCAAGGTAATTTCTTCCGGGGCGAGCCAATCCTGCTGTTTGTGGTCGTAAACGCGCAAAGAAACGCGGTATTGCAGGCGGTATTCGCGCACCCGGCCGCCGCCGCTCAGCGAAAGTATTTGTTTGTCCGTCAGCTCTGAAACGATGTGCAGGGTCAGTTGCGCCTGCTCGGGGGAATCGGCAATTTGCACGTTGCTGGCTTCGATGGCGCGCTTCAGCTCGACAATAAAAGGAGCGTAATCATTTGCCGACTGCACATAAAGCGTCTGAAACGGCAGCGCAAAAGCGTTCTGGCCGCGCAAGTGGAAACCGCACGCACCCAGCAGCAGGGCGAGCAACAGGGCGGACATCAGCGAGGCTACGCGCATCGTTTTCCCCCAGTTCAGACCACGACGTTAATCAGGCGCCCCGGCACCACGATGACTTTCTTCGCCACGCCGCCAGCAAGCTGCTTCTGTACCGCCGGGTGCGCCAGAGCCATACTTTCCAGCGCGGCTTTGTCAGCATCTTTCGCCACGCGCAGATTGCCGCGCAACTTGCCGTTTACCTGAATCACCAGCTCGATCTCGTCCTGCGCCAGCGCCGCCTCATCCACCTCCGGCCATGGTGCGGCGAGGATGTCGTCGCCGTAGCCTAGTTCTTTCCACAGCGTTTGCGCGATATGCGGGGTGATGGGAGAGAGCAGGCGCAGCAGGATGGAGAAACCCTCCGCAATCGCGAGGGAGCAGTCTGCCATGTCATTGCTGCCGCGCTTTTCGAGAGCGTTGAGAATCTTCATGCAGGCAGAAACGACCGTGTTGAACTGGTGCTTGCCGAAATCGAAATTGGCCTGCTTCAACGCCGAATGGATTTCGCGCCGCTGATCCCTGGTTGATTGCGCCGCATCGCTCCAATCGGGCAGAAGATTCAGGTTGCCGCCGGCGGGCTGGCGGTCGTGCGCAAAATTCCAGACGCGCCGCAGGAAGCGGTACGCACCCTCCACGCCGCTGTCCGACCATTCCAGTTGCTGGTCGGGCGGGGAGGCAAACATGATGAACAGGCGGGCAGTGTCCGCGCCGTATTTGTCTATGATGGCCTGCGGATCTACGCCGTTGTTTTTCGACTTGGACATCTTCTCGGTGCCGCCGATGGCTACCGGCAAACCGTCGGCGCGCAGCTTCGCGCCGGTCGGCCGCCCCTTCGCGTCGGTTTCCACATCCACGTCGGCGGGGTTGATCCATTGCCTTTTCCCTGATGCATCCTCACGGTAGAAGGTCGGGGCAACCACCATGCCCTGAGTCAGCAGGTTAGTGAATGGCTCGTCAAGGTTTTGAGCCGTGCGTAGCACAACGGTCGCCCCCTCTCCCTCCGGGGGAGGGTTGGGGTGGGGGGCTGTGAGCTTGGAGAAAACCCCCTCATCCCGCATCAGCTTGTGGAAAAAGCGCGCATACAGCAAATGCAGGATGGCGTGCTCGATACCGCCGATGTATTGATCCACCGGCAACCACCGTTGTGCGGCGTCCTTGTCCACCATGCCGCTGCTGCAACCCGGGCTGGCGTAGCGCGCGTAATACCAAGAAGACTCCACGAAGGTGTCCATGGTGTCGGTTTCGCGGCGGGCTTCGCCGCCGCACCTGGGGCAGGTACACCGGTAAAATTCCGGCATCTTCGCCAGCGGCGAACCGGCGCCGGTAATGGTTACGTTTTCCGGCAGCACCACGGGAAGCTGCTCGTCCGGCACCGGTACGTCGCCGCAGTCCGGGCAATGGATGATGGGAATCGGGCAGCCCCAGTATCTTTGCCTGGATATGCCCCAGTCGCGCAGGCGGACCTGGGTGCGCTTCCGGCCCAGGCCTCCGGCTTGCAGATCGGCAGCAATCGCATCGAACGCCTGCTGGAATTCCAGCCCGTTATATTTCCCGGAGCAGGTCAGAGTCCCGTATTCGGTGTTTGGCGACTCGCCCTGCAATTGCACGGCGAAATCGTTCACCGCCTTGATGAGGATCTCAGATGGCGCGCAGGAAAGGTTCTCCAGGGCATCGGTCAGGCAAGCCAGCATCCCAAAGCGATCCATTGTTTCCCGGCTGATCTCTACCCCTTCGCTGCTGAGGGCAGTTTCCAGTTTTCCCCATCCAGCCAGCAATTCCTTGCTCGCCACGACATGCTTGACGGGCAAGCCGTGGTTTTCGGCAAACTCGAAATCGCGTTCGTCGTGCGCGGGCACTGCCATCACCGCGCCTTCGCCATAGCCCATCAGCACATAGTTGGCAACCCATACCGGCAGCCTTTCGCCAGTGAGCGGATGCTTGACGAACAAGCCGGTGTCCATGCCCTTCTTTTCCATGGTCGCAACATCGGCTTCGGCGGTGCCGCCGCGCTTGCATTCGGCGATGAAAGCCGCCAGCTCCGGGCTGTTCGCGGCGGCCTGTGAGGCGAGCGGATGCTCTGCCGCAACCGCCACGTATGTCGCGCCCATCAGGGTGTCGGGGCGGGTGGTGTAGACCTTCAGCGCACCCTCTTTGCCGACGGCAGCATCGTAGGGAAACTCGATCTCGCAGCCGTGGCTTTTGCCGATCCAGTTGCGCTGCATGGTCTTGACCTGCTCCGGCCAGCCGGGAAGCCGGTCCAGCCCGGCAAGCAGCTCTTCGGCATAGTGCGTGATGCGGAAAAAATACATCGGTATCTCGCGCTTTTCGACCAGCGCGCCGCTGCGCCAGCCGCGTCCGTCTATCACCTGCTCATTGGCGAGCACGGTGCAATCCACCGGATCCCAGTTCACCGCCGCCGTCTTCTTGTAGATGAGGCCTTTCTCGAACAGCCGGGTGAACAGCCACTGCTCCCAGCGGTAGTATTCCGGCCTGCAAGTGGTCACTTCGCGCGACCAGTCTATGCCCAGCCCCAAAGACTTCAGTTGCTGCTTCATGTGTCCGATATTGGAGTAGGTCCAGGCGGCGGGCGGAACGTTATTGGCCAGCGCGGCGTTTTCTGCGGGCAGGCCGAAAGCGTCCCAGCCCATCGGCTGCATCACGTTGCAGCCCTTCATGCGGTGGTAGCGCGAGAGCACGTCGCCGATGGTGTAGTTGCGCACGTGCCCCATGTGCAGCTTGCCGGAGGGGTAAGGGAACATCGAAAGGCAATAGTATTTGGGTTTGCCGCCGTCTTCGGCAGCGCAAAACGCGCGGCGCGCATCCCAGTCCTGCTGGGCGCTCGCTTCGATATCTCTGGGTTGGTATTCCGGCAGCATGTTTTCTGTAACCTGCAATGATTCGTCAAACCGGCATTATAGCGGCTTAATGCATGTCCGCGCGCCCGCAGGTTGGCCCGACAAGCGCAGGTTCTGCTAGAATGCGGCACAGTAAAAAAATTTGGCACCATCAGGAGAGTTTAAACATGTCCCAAAAGCACCCGGTTGTAGTTGTGACGGGCTCGTCCGGCGCAGGCACCACTACCGCCAAGCGCGCATTCGAAAACATTGTCCGCCGCGAATTCCGGCGCAACCCGGTAAGCGTCGCCGTGATCGAAGGGGACAGCCTGCATAGCCTGGACCGCATGGAGTTCCGTGCAGCCGTGGCGGAAGCCGCCAAGGCGGGCAACCATTCCTTCAGCCATTTCGGCCCGGAAGCGAACTACTTCGACAAGATCGAGGAAACCTTCAGGCAATACGGCGAAACCGGCACCTGCAAGCGGCGCTACTATATCCACAGCGAAGCGGAAGCGAAGGAGCTGAACAAACGTCTGGGAACCAGCCTGGGTCCCGGCCAGTTTACCCCCTGGGAAGACATCGAGCCTGGCTCCGACCTGCTGTTTTACGAAGGCCTGCACGGCATGGTGAAAACCGACACCATAGATGCGTCGAGGCATGTTGACCTGAGCATTGGCGTGGTGCCCGTCGTCAACCTGGAATGGATACAGAAAATCCACCGCGACGAGGCGGAACGCGGCTATTCCGCCGAGGCGACCGTGGATACCATCCTGCGCCGCATGCCGGACTACATCAACCACATTACCCCGCAGTTTTCGCGCACCGACATCAACTTCCAGCGCGTGGCCACGGTAGACACTTCCAACCCGTTTATCGCGCGCGACATCCCCACGGCGGATGAAAGCTTTGTGGTGATCCGTTTCCGCAACCCCAGAGGTGTGGATTTTCCCTACCTGCTGAACATGATCCACGATTCCTTCATGTCGCGCGCCAACACCATCGTGGTGCCAGGCGGCAAGATGAGTTTCGCGATGGAGGTGATCCTCGCCCCGCTTATCCACGACTTGATCGTGAACAAAAAAAAATAAGATTGCCGTAACCGGAACACTGCCCAGTCCTTATGCAGCTATTCACTTTTGGCATAAACCACCAGACTGCGCCGCTCACGGTGCGCGAGCGTTTCGCTTTCGGGGTGGAGGCGATGGAGCCGGCCCTGCACAACCTGGTCGAGCACGGAGCAGCCAAGGAAGCGACCATCCTCTCCACCTGCAACCGCACCGAGGTGTACTGCAATACCAGCGAACCCGCGCAGGCCATCAACTGGCTGGCCAGTTCGCGCCAGATGGAGCCCCGCGAAATCGAACCCTACCTGTACACGCT
>JACRAQ010000015.1 GCA_016213335.1 Nitrosomonadales bacterium | reverse complement strand
GCGCTCCAAACTCTGAGCCGCCATCAATTGAGGACGCCATGAATTATTTCGCAACCCTGTCTCCCGCCTACGCAGAAATTTTTCGGCTGGTTATGGTGTGCGCGATCCTGATCGCGGATCTGTTTGTCACCAGCCCGAACAAGACACTGACTTACCTGCTGGTGCAGATTACCCTGCTCGGCTGCGCGGTGATTACAGTCGGCACGCATCAGCATGGTGTAACCCACCTGTTCCACAACATGTTCGTGGACGATTTGATGTCCGACGTGCTCAAGCTGTTGAGCTACCTCGCCATGTCCATGATGCTGGTGTATTCGCGCAATTATCTGATGGTGCGCGGGCTGTTTTCCGGCGAATTTATGGTACTGGCGCTGTTTGCGCTCCTCGGCATGATGGTGATGATTTCCGCCAGCCACTTCCTTACCCTCTATCTCGGGCTGGAGCTGCTGTCGCTTTCCCTCTATGCGATGGTCGCGCTGCAGCGCGATTCCGTTTCCGCCACCGAGGCGGCGATGAAGTACTTCATCCTCGGAGCACTGGCCTCCGGCCTCCTGCTGTACGGCATGTCCATGCTATACGGTGCCACCGGCACACTGGAAGTAACCGCAGTGTCAGATGCCATCAAGGGTGGCGTGCAGAATCCGCAACTGCTGGTGCTCGGCCTGGTGTTCGTGGTGTCCGGCCTGGCGTTCAAACTGGGAGCAGTCCCATTCCATATGTGGGTGCCGGACGTGTATCACGGCGCGCCTACCGCCATGACCATGCTGATCGGCACCGCCCCGAAGCTGGCCGCCTTCGCCTTCGTCATGCGCATTCTGGTTGAGAGCCTGCAGCCGCTGATGACGCACTGGTCCGACATGCTGGCAATCCTCGCCGTGCTGTCCATGGCACTCGGCAACATCAGCGCCATCGCCCAGACCAACCTGAAGCGCATGCTGGCTTACTCGACCATTGCGCACATGGGTTTCCTGCTGATCGGCGTGCTGAGCGGCGGCGTCGAGGGCTATGGTTCAGCGATGTTTTATGCGGTGGTCTACGTGCTGATGAGCCTCGGCGGCTTCGGCATGATTATGCTGCTTTCGCGCGAAGGCTTCGAGGCGGACACGCTCAACGACTTCAAAGGACTCAACCAGCGCAGCCCCTGGCTCGCCTTCGTCATGATGCTGCTGATGCTGTCCATGGCAGGCATCCCGCCCACCGTGGGCTTCTACGCCAAGTTCTCGGTACTCAGCGCAGCAGTGAACGCCGGGCACATCCCGCTGGTTGTGCTGGCGGTGCTGTTCTCGCTGATCGGCGCCTTCTACTACTTGCGCATTGTCAAGCTGATGTATTTCGACACCCCGGAAAGCCACGCCCCGATCACCATCCAGCCAGACAGCGGCCTGCTGATTTCTGCCAATGGCCTGGCGGTACTGGCGCTGGGCGTCATGCCCGGCACGCTGATGTCGGTCTGCTCCGTGTCGGTGCGGCAGTCGCTGCTGTTGCATTGAGCGGCACCGCCATTCGCCGCATCACTCTATAGGTGTGGCCAGCCCGCACCTTGCGACGAATCCGGTACATGCTGCATTCAGGGGGTACGATCCAACCGGACGCACCAATCAAAAAGCCCGGCGAACCCGGGCTTCTTCTATGACGCTCGCTCCAGAAACCGCTCAATCATCGTAGCCGCGATCCTTGCGATGGCGTTCCCGTTTATCGCCGCCACGATTATCCCTGGCATCGCCGCCGCTATAGGAGTCGCGGGCATCGTCGCCGTTGCCATCGCTCAGCACGCTGACACCCACCCGCACCGTGGAGCCGGGCTGATAAGGCAAACGGGTAGTAACCTCCTGCCCGTTGTAGCGATAGGTTACGTTGTAGCCACGGATGACTTCGCGGACGTTATCTACCTGGCGGCAATGCCGTTCTTCGCGCGTCTGCGGCGCCGGGGTTGCTGTTTGCGTGGTTCCCTGACTCGGGTTTGCGACCCGATCCCCAATGATGGCGCCGGCGATCGCACCTGCTGCAGTAGCCACGGTATTGCCCGTACCTTGCCCGATCTGGCTGCCCACCACACCGCCCACCACACCGCCCACCACACCACCCACCAAAGCGCCACCGATGGAGCGCTCCTCTACCGGCGCTGACTTGGGGACTGCTCCGCCCGAACTCACGGTTTCATACCAGCATTCCTGCTTGGGCTCGGAAACACGCTCGTATATCGGCGTGCTCGAAATAACCTTGGCCGTATCCACAAAATCCACTGCCCAGGCATTACCCGAGCCGATTACTGCCAATACGCTCACTACCAGTTTATTCATTGCGCATCCCTCCGGAGTTATCGAGACCACACCCGCGACCATTGACCTGCCGGACCGGGAAATGTTCCGCTGGGCCGCTGGCCGTCAATTTGCCGCTTGAACCTTAAACCAGGCTTAACCCCTCCTTATGCCACCGCTTGAGTCACCTCGCGCACCGCTTGCGCGATGGTTTCCGCCCAACGCTGCACCGCTGCCCTGTCCTCGCCTTCGACCATCACACGCAACAGCGGTTCGGTGCCGGAAGGCCGCAGCAGCACGCGCCCCTTGCCCGCCAGCTCCGCTTCTGCGGCCGAAACGGCGGCGCGCACACCGCTCTGCCCGGTGCAATTCGCGCCTTTGGCAACGCGCACGTTCAGCAGCACTTGCGGGTATAAGGTCAGACCCGCCACCGCTTGTGCCAGGGTCTGTCCGGAGGTGCGCAAGGCATGCAGCACTTGCAGGGCGGAAATGATGCCATCTCCGGTGGTGTGGCGATCCAGGCAAATAATATGGCCCGAATTTTCCCCTCCCAGTTGCCAAGCACGCTGCTGCAGCAGTTCCATGACATAGCGGTCGCCCACCTTAGCACGCGCGAAAGGCACCCCCATGCGCTGCATGGCGTGCTCGAAAGCCAGGTTGGTCATCAGCGTGCCAGCCACCCCCCCCTGCAGCATGTTCAGCGCCTTGCGGTGTTTGACGATGATATAAAGCAACTGGTCGCCGTCGTACAAATTCCCTTCCGCATCCACCATCACCAGCCTGTCGCCATCGCCATCCAGGGCAATGCCCAGATCGGCGCGATGTTCGCGTACCGCTTTTTTCAAATTGGCTGGCGCTGTTGCGCCATAGCCGTCGTTGATGTTTTTGCCGTCCGGCTGGATTCCGATGGCTGTTACGTCCGCCCCCAGCTCATGAAACACATGGCGCGCAATGTGGTAGGCCGCGCCGTGCGCGCAGTCAACCACAATTTTCAGTCCCCGCAAATCAAGCTCATAGGGAAAGCTGCTTTTGCAGAATTCGATATAGCGCCCTGCGGCATCGTCTATGCGCTTGGCCTTGCCCAGCCTGGCCGATGGCATGGTAACGATGGAATTGCCCAACCCCGCTTCGATGGCCCCCTCGGTTTCATCAGGAAGCTTTTCTCCGGCGCTGGAAAAAAACTTGATGCCGTTATCCTCAAAAGGATTATGCGATGCAGAAATGACAATGCCTGCCTGCAGACGCAGTGCGCGGGTAAGGTACGCCACGGCCGGAGTCGGGACTGGCCCGGCCAGATACACATCCACTCCGGCAGCGATCAGGCCGGCCTGCAATGCGGATTCCAGCATGTAACCGGAAATGCGTGTGTCCTTGCCGATGAGCACCCCAGGGCGTTCATCCTGCGCCAAATGCCAGTCTGCACCTGCCAGCACCTTGCCAGCCGAATAGCCCAGATGCATCACGAATTCAGGCGTAATGGGCAATTCCCCCACCCTCCCGCGCACACCGTCCGTACCAAAATATTTTCTGCTCACATCGCTACTCCATTCGTCTTAAAGCGAGAAACAGCCACGGGCGAGCACGGATAACACCCGCCAGCAGATTGCACCGTGTCCAGGCATGATTTTAACCCGTACTTATCCACCCGCGGCTAACCGCATTTTCGTTATCCACCGCATTCCAGACTTTGAGCGCATCCACCGTCGCGCGCACGTCATGCACCCGCACAATACGCGCGCCACGCTGCACCGCCAGCAGCGCCGCTGCCACGCTGGCTGGCAGCCGCTGTTCCACCTCCTGGCCGGTAATCTTGCCCAGCATGGATTTGCGCGACAGCCCGGCCAGCACCGGCAAATTCAATTCCGTCAACGCGCCGAGGTCGCGCAGCATGGCAAGATTATGCGCCAGGGTCTTGCCGAACCCGAAGCCCGGATCAATGACGATGCGCTCTCGCGCTATGCCCGCCGCTTCTGCGGCCGCGATGCGCGCACGCAAAAATTCTTTCACTTCGCCCACCACATCATGGTAGTACGGCTGCACCTGCATGGTTTGCGGTGTGCCCTGCTTGTGCATCAGGCACACCGCAGCGCCGCTCACTGCCACGGCCGCCAGCGCCTCCGGTTGTTGCAGCGCGTTGATATCGTTGACCATGCTCGCACCTGCCCCCAGCGCCGCACGCATCACTTCTGGCTTGCTGGTGTCCACCGAAAGCGGAACGGCTTCCCCGCACAGGCCTTCGATCACCGGCATGATGCGCTCCAGCTCTTCCCGCGCGCTGACTGGCTGCGCGCCTGGGCGGGAAGATTCGCCGCCAATATCGAGCATGTCCGCCCCTTCGGCCAGAAGATGCCGGGCATGTTCCAGCGCGGCATCGGCGCGCAAGTGGCGTCCGCCATCGGAAAACGAATCCGGAGTGACATTCACAATGCCCATGATCAATGGGCGGGTGAGATCGAATCGGAATGTGCCGCAGCGAAGAAACATCGGAGAAGGGGGAAGGGAGAAGAGAGAAGGGAGAAGGGTGCGCGCTTTGCGCGCCTTGGGCTTTCACCCTTACCCCTTCCCCCTTAACCCTTCCCCATCTTTCAGGTTCCCTGCGCCGGTTGAGTGGGCGTTGCGACCGGCGCGGTGGGCGCGGCATCCTGCGGCGGCTGCGTACTCTGGCTGGGCTGCACCGGCTTGGGGGGGCGTGGCGGTTTGCCGGCCATGATGTCGTCGAGCTGTTCGGAATCCAGAGTTTCAAATTCCAGCAGTGCGCGTGCCATCGCCTCAACTTTGTCGTTGTTGGCCTCGATCAACCCGCGCGCCAAAGCATATTGCCGGTCAATGATGCGGCGAATTTCCTCATCCACCTTCTGCATGGTGGCTTCCGAAACATTCTTGTGGGTAGTCACAGAACGCCCGAGAAACACCTCGCCCTCGTTCTCGCCATAGACCATCGGCCCCAGCGCATCGCTCATGCCCCACTGCGTCACCATGCGGCGTGCCATGTCGGTAGCGCGCTCAAAGTCATTGGAAGCACCCGTCGTCATCTGGTGCATGAAAATCTCTTCCGCAATACGCCCGCCGAACAGTACGGCAATCGTGTCAAGGATGCGATTCTTGTCCATGCTGTAACGGTCTTCAGAAGGCAGTTGCATCGTCAAGCCCAGCGCACGCCCGCGCGGGATGATGGTAACCTTGTGCACCGGGTCGGTCTTGGGCAGCAGCTTGGCCACCACAGCATGACCGGACTCGTGGTAGGCGGTATTGCGGCGCTCCTCCTCGGGCATGATCATGGAACGGCGTTCCGCACCCATCATGATCTTGTCCTTGGCTGACTCGAAATCATCCATCTCGACAAAGCGTTTGCTGCGTCGTGCGGCAAACAGCGCTGCCTCGTTCACCAGGTTGGCGAGATCCGCACCAGACATGCCGGGTGTGCCACGTGCCAGAATTTCGGCCTTCACATCGGAAGCAACCGGCACCTTGCGCATATGCACCATCAATATCTGCTCACGGCCACGGATGTCCGGCAACGGCACCA
Source organism: Nitrosomonadales bacterium (assembly GCA_016213335.1). GTDB lineage: Bacteria > Pseudomonadota > Gammaproteobacteria > Burkholderiales > Gallionellaceae > VIKH01. The sequence goes on along the minus strand of JACRAQ010000015.1, from coordinate 3,977 downwards.
CCACTTGGCGATCGAAACGCCCCGGGCGCAGCAGCGCCGGATCAAGCACATCGGGACGGTTGGTCGCGGCAATCACGATCACGCCACTGGCGCCTTCGAAGCCATCCATTTCCACCAGTAGCGCGTTCAGCGTCTGTTCGCGCTCGTCGTTGCCACCACCCATACCTGCTCCCCGCTGGCGGCCGACCGCATCGATTTCATCGATGAATACAATGCAGGGGGAGTGCTTCTTGGCCTGCTCGAACATGTCGCGCACGCGAGCCGCACCCACACCGACAAACATTTCGACAAAGTCGGAACCGGAGATGGAGAAGAACGGCACTTTGGCCTCACCGGCAATGGCTTTCGCCAGCAATGTCTTGCCGGTGCCTGGGCTACCCACCAGCAGCACGCCGCGCGGAATGCGCCCGCCCAGATTCTGGAATTTGGTCGGGTCGCGCAGAAAATCCACCAGTTCGGATACCTCTTCTTTTGCCTCGTCACAACCGGCCACATCGGCAAAAGTGACGCGCTCCTTCGAGTCATCCAGCAGGCGCGCCTTGCTCTTGCCGAAAGAGAACGCCCCGCCGCCCTTGCCGCCCTGCATCTGGCGCATGAAGAAAATCCATACACCGATCAGCAGCAGCATCGGGAACCAGGACACGAAAATGTTCATCAGGAACGATTGTTCTTCTTCAGGGCGCGCCTCGATCTTGACGCCGTTCTTGATGAGGTCGGACACCAGCCACAAATCCTGCGGCGCGTAGCTGGAGATGCGCTTGCCGTCATTGGTTACCGCCTTCAGCGTGCGCCCCTCGATGGTCACCTTGGAAATGTGCCCCTGCCTGACCTCCTCCAGGAATTGCGAGTAATCCATTTGCGCCTGCACGGTCTGCTGCTGACGCGTATTGAACTGGTTGAATATGGTCATCAGCACCAAAGCGACGACCAGCCAAATTCCGATGCTCTTAAACAGGTTATTCAAAATTGCTCCTCAAAATGGCAAGTGCCAAGCCACGGTCATAATGCACATTAGACACTGTATCGCCTGATTACTCAAGCTGTTGCAGCTGCTCCAGCCCCAAAAGGTATACCTCGCTGCTGCGGTCGCGCGACGCCTTGGGTTTACGTATCACCACGCGGACAAAACGGCCCCTCACCTGCTTGACATAATCCTCGAAGCCAGCGCCTTGAAACAGTTTGATAAGAAAAGCGCCTCCCGGTTTCAAATGCCGCACGGAAAAATCCAGCGCCAGTTCCGCAAGGTGCATGGCGCGCGCCTGATCGGCCACTCCGATGCCGCTGATATTGGGGGACATATCGGAAATCACCAGCTCAACCTGCCTGCCGCCCAGCCGTTCTTCCAGTTGCGCCAGCACGCCATCTTCACGGAAATCGCCCAGAATGAACTCGACGCCGGGTATGGGATGCAACGGCAGCAGATCGAGGGCGATCACCTTGCCGCCCCGCCCCACTTTGGCAGCCGCGACTTGCGACCAGCCGCCGGGAGCGGCACCGAGATCAACCACCGCCATTCCGGGCTTGAGCAGATGGTCGCGCGCGTCAATTTCCAGCAGCTTGTAAGCCGCGCGCGAGCGGTAGCCCTCCTTCTGCGCGCGCTGCACATAGGGGTCGCTGACATGCTCGTGCATCCATTGTTTGCTGGTTTTTGATCGCTTCATCGCTTAGAATGCCGTGGTGCTTCTTAGCTCGTAGCCTGTAGCTCGTAGCGGGTAGCCAGCCCCGGTTTTGCTACAAGCTACAAGCCACCAGCTACCCGCTACAAGCTTACCTCTGGAGTCCCCATGCTAACGCTTTCCGTGTTACAGCGCCAAAACCTCAAGGCGCGCGCCCATCCGCTCAATCCCACCGTCATCATCGGCAATGCCGGACTAACTTCCTCCGTACTGGAAGAAATTAGCCGCAGCCTGAAAAGCCACGAACTGATCAAGATCCGTGTGATGAGCGGTGACCGCGAGGCACGCGATGCCATGCTGCTGGAAATCTGCGAAAAACTGGACGCCGCCCCGGTGCAGCACATCGGTAAAATCCTGGTGGTATACCAGCCGCAAGGGGAAGAGCCGGAAAAGAAGCCAGCAAAGCGCAAAGGCAAGCTGCTTACCAAGAAGCAGCTTGGAAGCAGGTAGCTCGCAGCAAAAGCACACTGTTTTGGCTACAAACTACCCGCTACTGGCTACAAGCTAGATATACTGCACATCCACCACCTCGTATTCCCGCACCCCGCCCGGCGCCATCACTTCGGCCACATCCCCGCTGTATTTGCCGATCAGCGCGCGCGCGATGGGCGAGCTGATGGAAATCTTGCGCTGCCTGATATCCGCCTCATCGTCGCCGACTATCTGGTAAGTCACCACATCGCCGTTCTGCACGTCTTCCAGCACCACGGTCGAGCCGAACACGCAGCGCCCGCCGGCGTTGATGGTTTTCGGATCTATTATCTGCGCGCTGCCCAGCTTGCTTTCCAGCTCCGCGATGCGCCCCTCGATGAAGCCCTGCCGCTCTTTGGCCGCATCATATTCCGCGTTCTCGGACAAATCCCCCTGCGCGCGCGCCTCGCTGATTGCCTTTATCACCGATGGGCGCTCAACGGTTTTGAGCTGATGCAGCTCGTTGCGCAACAGCTCCGCGCCAACCACAGTCAATGGGATTTTGCTCATAATAAAACTTTCATCGTCGCCAGTCGTTAGCTGGTGTTGTCTCTACGCGGCTTGTATCAGCTGAAAACTAACGGCTAGCTGCTGGCGGCCAATCTCCGGTGCTGCGCCTGCAAATCGTATATCTGTAGTTCCGCCAGATGCTGCATGCCAAGGCAGGCGGCGCGGGCGCCAGCCAGCGTGGTGTAATACGTGATCCGCCCCTGCAAGGCGGCATGGCGGATGGAATAGGAATCCTGTATCGCGCTGCGCTTGCTGTCCACGGTGTTGATGATCAGCTTCACGTCACCGTTCTTGATCATGTCCACGATATGCGGCCGGCCTTCGGCCACCTTGTTCACTAGCGTGACCTCCACGCCAGCCGCGCGGATCACCGACCCCGTGCCGCGTGTAGCGAGGATGGAGAAGCCCAGCGCGCGCAACGCCTTGGCGACTTCCGCCGCACCCGGCTGATCCACCTCGCGCACGCTGATGAATATTTTTCCCGAGGCTGGCAGCTTGACGCCCGCAGCCAGTTGCGACTTGACGAAAGCTTCGGCGAAACTTTCGCCCACGCCCATCACCTCGCCGGTGGATTTCATTTCCGGGCCGAGGATGGTATCCACACCAGGGAACTTGATGAACGGAAACACCGCTTCCTTCACCGAAAAATAGGGCGGGATCACTTCCCGTGTAGCTCCCTGCTGCACCAGCGTCTGACCGGCCATGCAGCGCGCGGCAATCTTGGCCAGCGGGACGCCAGTCGCCTTGGATACAAATGGCACGGTACGCGAAGCGCGCGGGTTCACTTCCAGCACGTACACCGTCTCTCCCTGGATAGCGAACTGCACATTCATCAGCCCGACCACGTTGAGCGCCTTGGCCATCGCCACGGTCTGGCGGCGCAATTCGTTTTGCAACTCTTCCGACAGGTTGAACGGCGGCAACGAACATGCGGAATCCCCGGAATGCACGCCCGCCTGCTCGATGTGTTCCATGATGCCGCCGATGGTGACCTGTTTGCCGTCGGACACAGCATCCACGTCCACCTCGATCGCGTCGTTGAGAAAGCGGTCGAGCAGGATGGGCATGCGCTCCGGAAAAATCTTGGCGCTCTCCAGCGCATCACGCATGTAGCGCTCCAGGTCGGCCTGCGCATGGATGATCTCCATTGCGCGCCCGCCCAGCACGTTGGAAGGACGCACCACCAGGGGATAACCGATCTCCGCCGCGCCTGCCAGCGCATCGGCCGTATTGCTCGCGGTGCGGTTGGGCGGCTGCTTGAGCCCGAGTTTGTGCAGCATCTGCTGGAAGCGCGCGCGGTCTTCCGCGCAATCAATCATG
>JACRAQ010000073.1 GCA_016213335.1 Nitrosomonadales bacterium | reverse complement strand
CGTTCATCAGATGATCCGTGAACACCTGTGTTCATCCGTAGCTAGTAATTTCAGGTCACCGGAAAACGATAAGCGGCTTGCCCGTCATTTCCGGCGGTTGCGGCAGGCCCATCATGGCAAGCAGGGTGGGCGCCACGTCGCGTAGCGCCCCGCCTTCTATCATGGATGCCTTGCGGCCTGCATACAGGAACGGCACCAGGTTGAGGGTGTGCGCAGTATGCGGCTGGTGCGTGCTGCAGTCCATCATCTGCTCGGCGTTGCCGTGGTCGGCGGTGATCAGCACCTCGCCGCCGCATTCGAGCATCGCGCCCACTGCGCGGCCGATGCAGCCATCCAGCGCCTCAATGGCCCGGATCGCCGCTTCCAGGATGCCGGTGTGGCCGACCATATCGCAGTTGGCGTAGTTGCAGATGATGGCATGGTACTGCCCGCTGCGGATCGCCGCTTCGAGCTTGCCGGTGACCTCGAGCGCGCTCATTTCCGGCTTTAGGTCGTAGGTCGCCACCTTGGGAGAGGGCACCAGGATGCGGTCTTCGCCCGGATAGGGTTGCTCCGTGCCGCCGCTGAAGAAATACGTGACGTGCGCGTATTTTTCCGTTTCCGCGATGCGCAACTGCCTGAGCCCCAAGCCGGAAACATATTCGCCAAAACCGTTGCGGATGGAAGCAGGCGCAAAGGCGGCAGGCAGATGGCTGAAATCGTCACCATAGCTGCTCAGCGTGACGAATTGCGCCAGCCTGGGAAATCGCTCGCGCGCGAAACCGTCAAATGCGGCATCGGTCAGCGCGCGGGTCATTTCGCGCGCGCGGTCGGCGCGGAAATTCATGAATACCGCCACATCGCCATCCTGCATGACAACCGGCTCGCCGATGACCGTGGCCTTCACAAACTCGTCGCCCTCGTCGCGCGCGTAGGCCTGATGCAAGCCTTCCACGGACGTGGCGGCGCGAAACTCGGCCTTGCCCTGGGTCAGCAGGTCGTAGGCCGGTTGCACGCGCTCCCAGCGGTTGTCGCGATCCATCGCGTAGTAGCGTCCGACGATGGTGGCAATGCGCCCGGCGCCGAGCGCGGCGCACTTGTCCTGCAGGCGAATCAGCGAATTTCCGGCGCTGCGCGGCGGGGTATCGCGGCCATCGAGGAAAGCGTGAATGAATACCTTGCGCAACCCGGCGCGCGCGGCCATTTCCAGCAGCGCGTGAATGTGCTCTTCGTGACTGTGCACGCCGCCGGGAGACAGCAAGCCCATGATATGCAGCGCAGTACCGTGCTGCCTGGCGTGCGCGATACCCCCGGCGAATGCGGGGTTGGTGTAAAAGCTGCCGTCCTGGATGGATACGTCCACGCGCGTGAGGTCCTGGTACACCACGCGCCCCGCGCCGATATTGAGATGCCCCACCTCGGAGTTGCCCATCTGCCCCTGCGGCAACCCCACCGACAGCTCGGAAGTGCGGATCAGGGTATGCGGGTAATCCCGCCACAGCCTGTCCCAGTTCGGTTTACGCGCCAGCGCAACCGCGTTGTAGGCGGGATCTTCGCTGTAGCCGAAGCCATCGAGAACGAGCAACAGAACGGGGGTGATATTCATGCGTGACGGGCTTTCGTGCTGGACTTGCAGATGCCGATGCATCAAAATATAAGCACTTGCTAATTTACGATGTTATTTTAGCCGATTTTGCAGCCCCGCAGGCTGCGCGTTATTTATTGAGAATGGGTATGGTCAAGAAACTGATAGACAAGGACGAAGACATTGTGCAGGCCTCGCAGGCGATCAAGTCAATCGCCCACCCGCTGCGGCTGAAAATACTGTGCGTTCTGGGAGACAAGGAAGTCAGCGTGCAGGACATCGTCGAGTATGTGGGAACCTCGCAAAGCAACATCTCGCAGCACCTCGCCATCCTGCGCGACAAGGGCGTGCTGACCACGCGCAAGGACGCCAACAAGGTGTACTACCGCATCAGCGACCCCCGCACCATCAAGCTGGTGGACATGATGCGCCAGGTGTTCTGCACCAGTTAACCGGACTTGAATATCATCGTTCCCATGCTCCCGGCGGGAACGTTTTGCTCTTTCATCGTTCCCACGCTCCGCGTGGGAACGCAGCCTGTGATACTCCGCGTCACGAATCAAACCCACCGGTCAACCTCAATCAAACCCGCTTCCCCCGCATAACTTCGCGCACTGGAATAACGCCAATGTTCTGCCCTGTCCACATAGCCTCGCTTCACCGGGTTGGCGTGGATGTACTCCAGCTTTTCCCGCATCATTGCCTCGCTGAAAACCAGTTCGGCATGAGAACCTTCCTGCCAGAACTGGAACTCCCGGTCTTGCTTATGCGCCCGTTTGGCGAAACGCAAACGCGCCAATAGATGTTCGACCGAATGCGCCTCAAGGTAATCAATAATCCGGCGCGCGGTAAATGACTTGAAGTGGCTCACACATAAATCCAATCGCCCGGACTGGGCGACAAAGTGCAGATGGTTTTCCAGAACCACATAACCATAAAGCCGCAGCCCTTCGTGCTCGCGCAGATACGACCAGCTATCCAGCACGATTTGCACGGTGTCCGGGCGCGTAAACACCGGCAGCCACTCCATCACCGTACAAGTCAGAAAGTGCGGTGCGGCAGGATCAGTGATGACGTAACGGCTACGGCCCATGATGGTTGCATTTCAGGTTAAGGGACGCAGAGCGTCATGGCTGCATTCCCACGCGGAGCGTGGGAATGATTATCATCGGCTTTTTGCGTAAAGTTGCGCTGTGCGGCTCGGGCCATGCTTAACTTCTTGTTGTTATCCCTGATGATTTTCCGCAATTTAGCAGCAAAGCGCTGGCCTTGCCACAGGCAATGGGGTATAGGTGCCATTCCCCATGAAAGTCGCGGCGCTTCCCCGTGTGAAACGCGGCACCGGCCAGCCGGTTGCTTTTTTCGTAATATTAGAATATTCTAATATTCAAATTCATTTATCCCGGTGACAACCATGACGCAACGCGCATTATTCCTGCTGGTTTTCGGTTTTGCCTGCACCGCCCTCACACCCGCCGCGCGGGCGGCAGAGCCGCTTGCCACCACTGCGGCGCAATACCGCGAGGTGGCGCTAACCTGGAGCGCGGATGGCGTGGTGGAAGCGGCGCGGCAATCCACGGTATCGGCACAGATCGCCGGACGAGTAAGGGAAATCCTGTTCGACGCCGGAGATACGGTCAGGAAGGGCCAGATCATTTTGCGCATAGACGAGCGCGAGGCGGCACAGGCTGTGGCCGGCAGCCGGGCACAGGTGATGCAGGCCCAGGCCGCCGCGCAGAACGCCAAGTCTGAGTACGAGCGGGCGCGCCAGTTATTCGCGCAAAAATTCATCAGCCAGGCCGCGCTGGACAAGGCGGAGGCAGACTACCGGGTGGCGCAGGCGCAGGCGGCAGCCAGCGAAGCGGGCGCAGGGCAATCGGCGCTGGCGCAGGGCTATACCGCCGTAGTCGCGCCGTATGGCGGCACGGTGGCGGCGCGCCACGTGGAAACGGGTGAAATGGTCACCGTCGGCAAGCCGCTGATGACCGGCTTCGACCCATCGCAAATGCGCGTCATCGTCCACGTACCGCAGCACAAGCTGGCCGATATCGGCACGCGCCCGGAAGCCACGGTAAAAATCGCGTCGTCCGGGCGCCAGATAACCGCCTCGACAGTGACGGTGAATCCGGCAGCCGATGCGCGCACGCACAGCACCCAGGTACGCGTGCAATTGCCGGCCAACGAGACCGGTATTTACCCCGGCATGTTCGTGCGCGTCCAGTTCGTGACCGGCAAGGCGAACAAGCTGCTGATCCCCGCCAGCGCGGTGCTGCGTCGCAGCGAGGTGGTGGCGGTGTACGTGGTGGACGACAAGGGCGCGGCAAAACTGCGCCAGGTGCGCCTGGGCGAAGCAACCGGACAGGATGAAGTCGAAATCCTGGCCGGGCTGAACCCCGGCGAAAAAGTGGCGCTGGAGCCGGTCAAGGCCGGGATGTCAGGTCCAAAACAGAGGTAGCGGTTCTTCAACTTACGGAGGGTAGCGATATGGCACACATTGTCATCATGGGGGCGGGCATCGGCGGAATGCCGATGGCCTATGAAATGCAGGAAAAAATTCGCAAGGCGGACAAGGTGACCGTGATCTCGAACAGCGAGAATTTCCACTTTGTGCCGTCCAACCCATGGGTAGGCGTGAAATGGCGCGACCGTAAAGACATAGAGTTCCCGATTCGCACCTATCTGGAGCGTAAGGGCATCGGTTTCATCTCCTCTGGTGTAAAGCGGGTGCATCCTGATGAAAATCGCCTCGAATTGAATGACGGCCAATCGGTAAACTACGATTTTCTGGTAATCGCCACCGGCCCCAAGCTGGCTTTCGATGAAATCGAAGGATTGGGCCCGCACGGAGGGCACACCCACTCGGTTTGCCATGTGGATCACGCCATGAAATCGCATGGCGAATGGGAGCATTTCACAAAAAATCCCGGCCCGATTGTGGTGGGCGCGGTGCAAGGCGCATCCTGCTTCGGGCCGGCATATGAATATGCATTCATCATGGAAACCGATTTGCGCCGCCGCAAGATCCGCAACAAGGTGCCGATGACCTTCGTAACCTCCGAGCCTTATGTCGGCCATCTTGGATTGGGCGGAGTGGGCGACTCCAAGAGCATGCTCGAATCGGGGATGCGCGACCGGCACATCAAGTGGATTTGCAATGCCAAGGTCACCAGGGTCGAGCCGGGCAAGATGTATGTCACGGAAGTTGATGACGCAGGCAACGAAAAGAAAAAACACGAGCTGCCGTTTGCCTACAGCATGATGTTGCCCGCTTTCAAGGGGATAGATGCGGTGTTCGGCATAGAAGGCCTGACCAATCCGCGCGGCTTCATCATTGTGGATGAGCATCAGCGCAACCCGAAATACAAGAATATCTATGCGGTCGGCGTGTGCGTGGCCATCCCGCCGGTGGAAGTGACCCCGGTTCCATGCGGCACCCCGAAGACAGGCTACATGATCGAATCCATGGTGACGGCGACGGCGCATAACATCCAGGCCGAACTGAACGGCAATCCGCCTGACAGCAATGCGACCTGGAATGCGGTTTGCCTGGCGGATTTCGGCGATAGCGGGATCGCGTTTGTGGCGATGCCGCAGATCCCGCCGCGCAACGTGAACTGGTTCTCGGAGGGCAAGTGGGTGCATCTGGCGAAGGTGGCGTTTGAAAAATACTTCATCCACAAAATAAAGAAAGGCTCTTCAGACCCATTCTATGAGAAGAGCCTTCTCAAAATGATGGGCATCGAAAAGCTGAAGTAATATCGCCGCAAGAAGCCGCAGCCAGGCTGGCAAGCAAGGCTCGCTGCGGTTTTTTCACTGAGAAAACACATGGGAATTTCCGGGCGCATCGCCAAATACTTTCTGCACTCGCAAATGACGCCGCTGCTGGCGCTGATGGCGGTGCTGCTCGGGCGGATCGCGGTGCTGGTCACCCCGCGCGAGGAAGAACCGCAGATCAACGTCACCATGGCGAACGTGCTGATCGCCTACCCCGGCGCATCGGCGCAGGACGTGGAACGCACCGTCTCCATCCCCGCCGAGCAGGTGCTGTCGCAGATTTCCGGGGTGGATCACGTGTATTCGGTCTCGCGGCCCGACATGGCGATACTGACGGTGCAGTTCAAGGTGGGCGAGCAGCACATTCCCTCGCTGGTCAAGCTGTACGATGTTGTTCATTCCCACGCCGACTGGCTGCCGCCCACCCTCGGCGTGGCGCAGCCGATCATCAAGGCCAAGGGCATAGACGACGTGCCGGTGGTAGCGTTCACGCTGTGGCGCGAAGACCCCGCCGCCAGCGGCTTGGCGCTGACCCAGGTGGCGCACGCCATCGAGGCCGAGCTGAAGCGCGTCGGCGGCACGCGCGAGGTGGCGACCCTGGGCGCCACCCCCAGGGTGGTGCGGATCATGCTCAACCCGGAAAGATTGAACGCCTACCAGCTTTCGGTACAGGAGGTACGCGCCGCCCTGCAGGCCGCCAACGTATCGCAGAGCGCGGGCAGCCTG
>JACRAQ010000074.1 GCA_016213335.1 Nitrosomonadales bacterium | reverse complement strand
GTACGGTTTTTCGTTTGCCCTGTAAAAGCTAATTTCCTCCATCTTGATCTCCTGAAAAAAGCGTTCATTTCTATTCTGCTGCCGGGTTATTGCTTTGAGAGTTGCGGCCACTTTTCTTGCGAGGCTCGTTTAACCGCTGTGGCGGTGAAGGTCTCCATACCTCAATTGCTTTTTCGATCTGATCGCCAGGTAGAAGCGCCAGCATCCTCAGTACGGCTTCCACTGCTGCTGGGCTGTATCCTCCCCGCATCCATTCTGCAAATGTTCGCTGGGAAACACCACCGAGTTCGGCCATTTCAGTGTATGAAATCCTTTTATTCCGCATTAATTGAACACATAAAAGAATATATGTCAGCGTGAACTGTAGATTATTAGGTTTATTAGACATGATTTATGCAGAATGCTGCATTATAAGAAATAGTCAAGCTAAATTTATGATGCCACCGGGCGCGTGCCTGCTGGGCGCCGCTCAACTGCCTTGCCTATATTGGATAGTGTCTGGAGTTCTATGTAAAGCAGTCCTTACTACATCATGTGCTGATTGACTGCGTTGGCCGAAAAGCAGAAGCATGCATGTTTCCTGGTAAGCTATATTTGCTTGCCATCAATATCGAGCAGCGTTTAATTGCTTGCAGACAGCGCAATTACAGCGAGTGCTCTGGATTATTCCTTGTGGGCGCCGGGTGCGCTCTTGTTCTTTAGCGCCAGCTCTATCGGCCTCCCTTCCAGCGGGGTATCGAGCAAGCGGATCAGGGCAGTATCGTCCTGCAATAATTTCTTGATGTTCTTGGCGCCCCAGCCGGTTTCCCAATTTCCGACCAAGCCGTTCCAGACCTGGGTAATCGCGACTATTTCCGCGTCAGAAAACGGCCTGGTGTTAGCGCCTTTCTGGTTCATCAGTTCTACGTATTTTTTCATCGAGTGAGAAACGACAATGAAAGGCGGGCCGCACCGGGCGCAGTACCTGAGCATCTTGTCTGCGCTATGGCAGGTCGAACACCGGCTATAGGCGATCGTTACTGCTTCATCCGTGGTGTAGGGGAGATAACCGCGGTACTTGGCTTCTGCCAGCACCTTTGCGCCCAAGGGGTTGGGGATAACCATTGCGGCAATTGCCGCCGCGATTACAAAAAGAAACAAACCCGCTGCCCACAGGTATTTTTTCATGGCTGGCGTGCTCTCGATGTGCGGTGTCTGGCGACGGCGCGATATGTCCGGGAGGTCATTTTAACCATAGTTTCTGCACCATGGTCGCATCCATTTCGTACAGGGTGTTTTTTTCCGTATCGGCAAACCAGATGTTTCCCCTGGAATCAACAGCGATGCCGTTAGGCCGGCTTTTCCCGACACTGACGTCGAGTTCAAGGAACTTGCGGGTAACGGGGTCAAAAACCCCAATCTTGCTGCTGGTTCTCAGCGAGTAAAATAATTTTCCATTCCTTGCCACAGCCAAAGTTTCAATCACGCTGCCGCCGGGCATCGGATAAGTTTTGAACTTCAGGGAGGCGGGGTTGAATGTCATCAGGTTGCGCCCCATGTGGCCGCCAAACCAGAGTGCGCCCGACCGGTCCAGCGCGAGGTCGCGCGGGGACTCGTGCGGTGTCGGCAGCTCGAATTCGCGTATGGTCCCGTCTTTGGGGTTCAGCCTGCCCAGCTTGTTGCCTTGGGTTTCAAGAAACCATATCAGGCCTTTTTTGTCGGCAACTACACCGGTCGGGCGGCTGGACGGCGTGGGGATGGCGTATTCCCGGAACGTTTCGCGCCGGGGATCGAACATCCCGATTTTGTTGCCGTAGAATTCGGTAAACCAGACATTGCCGCCAGGATCAGCCGCAATTCTGGAAGGCATGCTTTCTATCGTCGGAATGTCGTATTCCTTGAAGGAGCGGGAAGCGGGGTCGAAAGCGCCAAGCTGGTTCGCGCCAGATTCGGTAAACCAGATTTTTCCGGAATTGGCGACCACCACGTCCGAAGGAATGCTGGAGGGGGTGGGAATGGCGTGCTCGGAAAATGCGCCTTTGCCGATCTGGAACCCGCCGAGTTTGTTGAGGTTGGATTCAATAAACCAGATCGTGTCCGATTTATCTATCGCTATCCGTGTCGGGAAAGTGTACCCCGTCGGTATCGTAAAAGATCTGAAGGCGTCCGCTCCCCAGGATGGGGGACATAAAAGGCTACCAATAATCAGCCACAAGGCAACTGCGAGTTTTTTGGAAGAAGCAGCTGGTTTGGAGCCGAAGGTGTTATTCAGGGTGCCCTCAAGGCGGCGCGGCGCGGGGTATGAGCAACACACCTGTTGCCGATGGCGAGAGGGGGACGCAAGCATGGGCGCGGACTATGAATGTTTCTCTTTGCGCGATCTTCTGGCAAGCCAGACGCCCAGTGCGGCCAGAACCGCAAGGGCCGCGAGAATAACCGGCCATTTGGCCGCAGCTTCGCTGTCGCTCTTTGCCGCAGGTGCGCTGCGCGGAACATGATCCTGCTTGGCGGCCGCCAGTGCTTCGTTCAAGGAGAGCATGCCCAGCCGCTTTGATTCGGTGGCGCTCTGGGTGAACCAGAGCAAGGAGCGCCGGTGATCCAGCACCATTTCTGCGGGCAGGCTGTTGTAGGTGGGGATATCGTACTCGCGGAAGGTCGCCGATTCCGGGTTAAAGACGCCCACCTTGTTTCCCTTGTATTCCAGAAACCAGATGTTGCCGTTGTCATCGTTTGCCAGCGCAACTGGCGAACTGCTCGGGGTGGGGATAATGACTTCGTCAAACCGGTTCTGGCTGGGGGTAAACGCCCCTATCTTGTTTGCCGTCATTTCCACAAACCAGATCTTGCCATCTTTGCCGATGGAAATTTTCCCCAGATTGGCGAACGAAGTGAGCACTTCGTATTCCTGGAACCTTTCCTGCTCGGGAATGAATTCGCCAATCTTGTTGGCGCTGGCCTCGACGAACCAGATGTGCCCGTTTTGGGAAACAGCCAGGCTTCTGGGGTGCCCGTTGGCGGTAGGGATGGGGTAGCCTTTCAGCGCGAATGTCCTGGGGTCAATGCGGTAGAGATGGTTTTTGTTGGAGGCCAAAAACCATATCAGCCCATTGGGGTCAATGATCAGCTCTTCTGGAATGGATTTGTTGGGGAGAGCGTATTTCGTAAAGTACCCATCCGCAGGCGTAAAGCGCCCCAGCAGGTAAGGTTCGTCCGCACTTTCCGCCCACCGGTTGACGGTAAACCAGATAGCGCCGTCCGCGCTTGCGGTGATCGTGGAAAATCCCATTTTTCCCCAAGAGGTGGGAAGGGGATGGGTGGCGAATTGTTTTTTTTCCGGGTCGTATGCGGCCAGCTTTTTGCCGACTTTTTCGGTAAACCAGATGCGGCCGGCCGGGTCCATGGTAATGGACTGTGCCGAGCCCATGCCGTCCGGCAGCGCGATTTCGGTGATCGGACCGGCAGCGTTGGCCGGGCCGCCTCCCGCATTGCCGTGATCGTGCATGCCGCCGGTCGCGGCCCAAGCCGCCTGTCCACACGCAAGCGCCCCGCACAACAGCGCCAGCCCAAGGATTGTTTTGTGTGACGAGAAATTGAATAAGGTTTTCAAGGGAGGTTTTCCGGTATTTGGGCAGGTGGCATCACCATGTCATCGTGGGCTCGTAAAAATGTTTGAGCTGCCAGTTTGCGTCCTTGTAGGAGCCGCCTTCCGCGCCGCCATGGCCCTCGCTGCCGATATTGTAGCGGCCCACTTCCACCTGTTGCCGGCGCTCGTTCCGGTAATATTCGCCGACATTTGCGGGTGGCAGGGCTTGCCTTGAGCCCATGCCGGGGTTGTGGCAGGACGGGCAGCCAAGGGTTTTGGCCGGAGCGCCGCTGCCAACCACGGAACCCATGAAAACTATCCAGGCCAGCGCGACGATAGCCAATGATATTCCCTTTGCGGAGCTGCCCAGTTTGGCACGATTCGCAGCCCGTTTCCGGAAGATTGCGGGAACTGCAAACAAGAATATCAGCGCCAGCAAAGGAAGCCAGAATGTCCCAAGCGATAGCCACTTGACGCCATCTCCGGTCAGGTACCAGAAGGGCTGGAATAACAAAAACAGATACCACTCAGGCGAAGGGACATACATTCCCTCGTCGGGCAAGGGTGGCATGGATGGATCCATCGGTACCCTGATGAGGGAAGCCAGCAACAGCAGCGCGACGAATATGGCCGCAACCAGCGTCCCGGCCTTGATTGCGTGCTTCGGCCAAAAAGCATAAAACGATTGCGGGTAGGGGGGAGCGTACTTGGGCTCCATGATGATTTCCGGCGTTTTGCGCTTCATGTCAGCTATCCCGGTATATGTTAAAGGGGCTGCGAAATGCCGAACCGCTTCACCATCCTGAAGTGAAAAAACAAGGAAGCCGCAAGAATGAGCGGAATCACCAGGATATGGACAAAATAAGCCAGGTTGAGGGTAAAGTTATCCAGCAATAGATTCTTCAGGATTTCTCCGCCCGCCCACGTTCCGACATAATCGGCCCAGATTGCAAAAGACCAATAAGACCTCCAGTCCCAAGGGAGAATGATGCCGGTCACGAGCAGCAAGAACACCATGAGCAACTGAAAAACTCCGGACAGCCAGGTAAGCTGCCGGGGGCTCTGATAGGCTTTCAAGTAAAACACGATGAACATGTGGGACAGCACGGTAGCCAGAAGAAAGGTGGATGACCAGCGGTGCAGGTTTCTGAACAGCCAGCCCAAGGGCACTTCGTTGCTTAGATGGGCAATGCTTTGCAGCGCCTTGTCTGGCTCGGGCGTGTAAAAGAAAAGCATGAATATTCCTGAAACCAGTTGCAGGATGATGAGGAACAGCGAAAAACCGCCAAAGCAGTAAAAAAAGTTGACATGTGCAGGTATTGGTTTTCCTTTTTTTAACCGTATCTGCTCTTTGACCCGCTCGGTTATGCTCATGTTATTTTCCCTGTTTTGGGGCGGCTTCCGGCTTGCTCGCCGCTATCGCTTCATCTTTCTGCATGCCGTAAGTGTCTCCGGTAAAGTCAATTTTCCAGGTGTTGGTGGCGGGATCAATGTTGAGAGGTATCACTTGATTGACCGTGTACTCGCCACCGAAGCTCGAAGGCATTTTGTAGCTGATGCCGACCAGGGCCTGATTTCCCTTGATCTCGGTTTTCCCGATATCCACCTTGAATCCAGGCGGATAGTTCTTGATGATCTCCAGGAACTGATTCACGTTCAGGTTGGCGGCTTCACTATTGATCAGTTTGTAGGCTTCGCTGGCGGGAGTCGTTCCTCCCTCGATCTTGGATGCCGAGATCAATTCGTAGAACCGCTTGGCGACAGCTTCCGGCCCTTCATCCGGGGTGTTGGCGCCGAAGCGGCCACAGCCCGGAATCGCAATGACGAGAACCAGCACAAAGGGTCCAAAAAACTTCCTGATATTTTTTGGGATCAAACTTTTTCTCCTGATTACTGTTTGCGGGCAACCGATCACAACCTAAGAACCCTGAAGATTGTTCTACCAGACCACCTGCGGATAAAACCAGTGCTCCACCATAAACGTATTGTCTTTCAGGTTGGGGTTGATCTCCCGGTCCTTGAATGTGGGCGGCGGCAGCCCCATCCGGTTTCCAGCGGTGAGATTGTGGCACGAGTTGCAGCCCATGGTGGGAGAAGCGTAGGAAACCGCATAAAGCGGGATGAACAAGGCCATCGCTGCCAGAAATACGGTCAGCGCGCCTGCTGTCTTGGTCAGGGCTCTTTCGCCCATGATCTTGCGTAGCGGGGACAAAAGGCGCCTGAGCCCCCCTTTCTTGTCGGCGGCATGGGGTTCGCGCTTGGTCTTGTCGGCAACGGCGTTGCCCTTTGCCCGGAGGAAATAGGGAAATATGGCCAAGACCAGGAAAATTGCCAGCGGGATGTAGAAGCCGAACAGGGTTGCCCCAACCCCTTTGAAATAAAGATAAGGCACGTAGAAGATCAGGACAAACCACTCTGCTGTCGGGATGCGTTCTCCTTCCAGTGGCATGGGTATGATCGCGGGATCCTGGGAAGGCATCGGCAAGGCATAGGCCAGGATGCCGATAATCAGCAGAAAGGGGGTGGTGAGCAGGCCATGTTCGCGTACATACAGAAAGAGTCCGCCCGCCCGTCTTTTGATTTTGGAAAGGGTGTGAATGTCAAGCAATACCAGCGTGATGATGGGAAGAATGACGACGTGTACCACGAGCGCGCGTGGCATCGTGAAGGCGTCGAGGAGAAAACTGCTCAGGGAAGGCCCGATCAGGGGAATTTCTCCCGCGTAGTTCGGCACCATCTCCATGAACCAGTACCCTCTCCACTCCCATGGCAGGATAAAACCGGTAACCAAAAAACCCAGCAAAGGCAGGAAGAGAAGAATGCCGGTCAGCCACAAGGTCTTGCTTTCCCGGACCAGATAATCCTTTCTCAAAAAACTCCTGATGAAATGCATGATTACCGCAAGAACCAGGAACAGCGCGGCCCAGCGGTGCGTATCCCTGACCCACGCGACCGCGCTCAGCTCGTTGTAAAGATATTGCACGCTGGCATAGGCTTCATTCAGGTGGGGAGTATAGAACAGTGTCAGGACCGACCCGGAGAGGAGCTGAACGATCAAAAGGAGAAGGGCAATTCCACCAAAGAAATGGTGCCAGTGATATTGTTTGATCTTCATAAGATGAGCTGATGGTTTGTTGCGGTCATCTGTGGTTGGGCAACTGGTTTTCCCGGATCGGCAGCGCGGCCGGCCACGCTGCCATCAAGCTCGTTCGACGAGAGAAACCGCGCATTCAGATTTGCGGCCCGCGCATTTCCAGCCGGGTACTGCGTTCAGCTATTTGGCGTCCTTTGCGCAACGGAACCCGACATAATCCTTGCTGTCGTCCGGGATGCTGCGCAGCCTGCTGGTAATAGTGGCCATTTCCCTGTCCTCAAAAAATGATCCCCCCTTGAGGATGGCGTAGCGCTCTTCGTAGCTGCTGGTCCATTCCCAGACGTTGCCGGACATATCCATGACACCGTACGGGCTTTTTCCTTTTTCGTGCGTCCCCCCCCTCAGCGGTTGCGGGGGGTGTCCTTCGAAGTCGGTTTCGCTGGTCACGGCATAACCTGCCTCAAAATTATCTCCCCACGGATATATTCTGCCGTCTGTGCCGCGGGCGGCTTTTTCCCATTCCTGTTCGGTGGGAAGCCGCTTGTCGAGCGCTTCGCAATGATTCGTGGCATCAGCAAGAGAAACCATTGTCACGGGGAAATTGGCCAGGACAGGCTCGTATTTATGATCCAGGTTGAACTTGGCAAATTGCTTGTTGGTGGTTTCGTACTTGTCTATCATGAAAGCGGGCAAGCGGACTTCCTTCTTGTCTTTGCCAAAGATAAATTTCCCGGCTGGCACGAGTACCATTTCGTCATAGTTGACGGACTTTTTTCCTTTTGCCGGGCGGGTATCCGGTTCGGCGCCAGCATTCGGCGCGCCTGCCACCAGAGCAGCCAGCAACCCTAAAACCATCTTGTTTCCCGTGAAGCGGATTTTCATAATGTAACTCCCTGTTAGTTGACTACGGCGTGTGGCGCGTTAGAGATTGATGCGCCGCTTTGCCAACCACGCCGGCGCTTTCAGCGATTCATTCAAAGCAATATTTACCGTTACGGCAATCGGGAGGCGTGATGCCAAATTTCCGGATCAGCGCTCTTATGGCACAAGCTGAATATTGACCATTGTCAATAATAACATGAGAGAGATTAAAGTTAAAAGCGCGAGCTGTCGCCTGTTGCGAGCTGCCGTCCTGAAGTCTTTACCTTGCTATTTCTGCAACGCTTCCCGTACCGCTACGCACACCCGCTCTACGTCCGCTTCGGACATCGCCGGAAATAGCGGCAAAGTGACGATGCGGCGGCCCACGCTTTCCGCAACCGGGAACATGCCTTCGCGGAAACCGAGTGCGCGGTAGAGCTTGAACAGGTGGATGGGGGGATAATGGACGCCGCAGCCGATGTCGCGGGACTTCATTTTTTCCATGAATTCCGCGCGGATCACGCCTTCCGGCAGGACGATCTGGAACATGTGCCAGTTGGAGTTCCGAAAATCACCCGGCGGCAGTTGCGCGCCGGTCCGCTTTTCAAAATCCTCGCCCAGCACGGCGAAATAGTGCCGCGCGAGTTCGCGGCGGCGCGCGGTGACGGCTTCCAGATGCGGCAGCTGCCCCAGACCGATCGCGGCGGAAATGTCGGTCATGTTGAACTTCCCGCCCGCTACGTCTACTTCCATGCCATCGAGACCGCTGCGTGTTACGCCTTGCAGCCGGTATTTTTCCGCAAGGCGCGCTTCGCTTTCATTGTTCAGCACCAGGCAGCCGCCTTCGGCGGTGGTGAGGTTTTTGTTGGCCTGGAAGCTGAACGAGACGAAATCACCGAAGCTGCCAATGCGTCTGTTGCCCCAGCTTGAGCCGATTGCCTGTGCCGCATCTTCCACCACGCGCAGCCGGTATTTGGCCGCAAGTCCGTACAACCGATCCATATCCACGGGTAAGCCGGACAGATAGACCGGGATGATCGCACGGGTTTTTGCCGTGATCGCGGCTTCGGCCTGGTCGAGATCAAGGTTGCGCGTGATCGGGTCTATGTCTGCGAACACCGGCGTCGCGCCGACTTCGAGGATGACGTTGGCGGTGGCGACCCAGGAGATAGGCGTGGTGATGACTTCGTCGCCCGGCCCGATGCCCGCGATGCGCAGCGCGATTTCCATGGTGCAGGTGCCGGAATTGAAGCAGCGCACGAGGCGGCCGCCGAAATAGGTGGAGAGTTGCCGCTCGAATTCCAGCACCTTCGGCCCGCTGGTGATCCAGCCGGAGCGCAGCACCTCCGCCACCGCAGCGATGGTGGCTACGTCAATCGAGGGCTTGGTGAAAGGCAGGAATGCGCTCATGCTCTGGAAATAATGATCACGCCCAGAATAATTACGCCGATGCCTGCCACTTTGGCCGGGTTGAAGACTTCGTTGAAAAACCACCAGGCTGCGACCGCATTCACCACGTAGCCCATGGAGAGCAGCGGATAGGCGATGCTGACCTGAACGCGTGACAGCGCCAATATCCAGATTGCCACGCTGAGCGCATAAAGCGCGATTGCCCCGATGATATATGGTTCGGTCGCCAGCTTCCAGCCGACGGGCAGAATGTTCTCCAGGCTGAACTCGAAATAGCCAATGCTGTTGGTGCCTGCCTTGATGAGCAGTTGTGCGGCGACGTTGAGCATCACGCCGACAAAAATCAGGCTGAAGCTGACCAGGTTCATGGTTTGCTCACCACAATATTCTGTGTATCCCGGTAAATGATTTTCATTGCCATGTTTTGCTGTTCAAGCTGTGTAAAAGTTTCCGTTCGCATGATCGCAAACGCTTCCGGTTGCGCCTGCCAAACTTTGGCGAAGCTGGCAATGTCCGGTATCCAGCGCTGCGGTTCCTGCATGATACCGAAAGCCATTTCATCCTGATATGCGACCAGTGTAAAGGTGCGTTTCAGGTAGAACGGCAGGGTTTGTTCGTAGCTGGATACCGAATAGAACGGCACATCCGGTTTGACCTGGGGGCGGATTGCCTCGGCGATCAGGTAAGCGGAGCGCTCAGGCGCGATGGTATTGTATCCTGACGCGCCGAGCTGGGCGGCGAGCAGTGCTCCGAGCGCCAGCACCAGCATCGAGGCCGGCTTTTTCTTGCGGCGCAGCAACACCAGTGCGGCACCCATGCCCAGCAGCCAGACCAGCCCGGCTGCCACCAGCCAAGCGGAATATTCCCCGTACATCTGCGCTTGCTCAGGGGTGTCGGCAAGACGCGCGGTAAAGGGCGCCAAGCCCAGCCCCAGCGCAATCAGCGGCAACAGCGGGGCAAGCAGCCAGAACAGTTTCTGCTCGCCCATCTCCGCCAGGTGCTTGCCCATCAACAGCGCCAGCGCCGGAAACATCGGCAGAAGATAGGAAGGCAGCTTGGAGCCGGAAACAGAAAAAAACACGTAGATGAATGCCGCCCATACCAGCAGGAAACGCTCCGGGCTGAAGGCGCGATCAACCCGTGCGCGCCCCCATTTCCACGCATGCAGCAGGGTATCGAACATCAGCAGGGTCCATGGCATCATCCCGAGCAGCAAAATGGGGATGAAGTAGTACCACGGCTGATAGCGGCCATGCACCTTGGTGGTGAAACGGGTGTAGTGTTCGTAGATGAAAAAGCGCTCGAAGAATTCCGGGTTGGCCTTGATGACCAGATAGAACCAGGGCGCGCAAACCAGCAGGCATAGCAGCAGGCCGGTCACCAGATGCATCCGCTTCCACAGCACGAAATCCCGCTGGATCAGGGAATAAATCACCAGCGCCGCGCCCGGCAGCACCAGTCCCATCAGGCCCTTGCTCAGCACCGCCAGGCCGAGCCCCGCCCACGCCAGCCACATCCAGTTGCGGCGCGCGCGTGCATCCGTGCTGTTTTGCTGGCCCAGCAGCAGGCCGACGACGCCCAGCGTGATGAAGAACGTCACGCCCATGTCGAGCGTGTTGATGTGCGACATCAGGGCGTAGAGCAGGCTGCTGCCCAGCAGCAGCGCGGCGTAGCGTCCCGCTTCGCAGCCGAACAGCCGCGCACCGGCAAACCACACCAGCATCACTCCGGCAAACCCGGTCAGCGCGACCCACAGGCGCGAAGTCCACTGATGCTCGCCGAATGCGGTATAGGCGGCTGCGGTCGCCCAGTATTGCAACGGCGGCTTTTCAAAGTATTTCAGTCCGTTCAGCCGCGGCGTGACCCAATCTCCGGTCGCCACCATCTCGCGCGGAATTTCGGCATATCGGCCTTCGTCCGGCTCGATCAGTTTGCGGTATTCGATGTTGCCGAACCAGATGACCGCAACCGCCAGCAGCAGCCAGAGCCAGCGGCGGGGAGCGCCCGTGCAGTGTATTTTCAGAGGTTCCATGAAGTTATGGGGGCGCTGGTTTGCGAGGGCGCGATTTTACCCCGGATTTGCCCCTGAAATGGTGCAAGGCAGGCTGAATCCGGGCGCGGATTGTGCTGTCGCAACGCGGCGGCGTTAAACCGGGCTGGCCATGATTCTGCTATGGACAGCCGCCCGGGTGGCCGCTTTCACCACCAGGCTTTGGTGCTTCCGTGCGGAACGCTGTGGCAGCGTTCGCAGGAGTTGGTGGGAGTAAAGGCAACCTTGCCGTGGCATACCCCGCAATATTCCCCCAGAAATATCTTGCGCATGTTGATTTGGCTGCTGCCCGTTTTGGTGGCGAAGATTTCATTGTGGCAATTGGAGCATGACAGCCAGCGGGTATGCGGTTTGTGCGGGAATTTGACATAGGGCATATCCCGGGTGTTTTTCATGATGACGTCTTGATCCAGTATTTCCATTTCTTCCATAACCATTTGCCGGGTGGTTGTGCGCGGGGCAATGATGCCGCTGTTCAGAGCTTGCATCCAGTCAACCGCCCCTTTTCGATCCAGCGGGAGGCCGAGGAATGCTTCGGCAGGCAGTTGCAAAACGGGGTCGGCCGGGCTGTTGGCATCGAGGACATCCGGGTCTTCCGCTGCGGGGGTCAGGATGAAGGCTTGAGCCCGGGCAAGCGGAATCAGCCAGTCTATAGCCGGAACCGCAAGAAAGCAGGTGGCGGCAACAATGGCAATCAGGCGTAGCTTGAACATAACACTCGGTATCTGGTGGTGATTATTATTGGGGCGGCCGTTGGCGGTGAGCAAGGTTGAATGCCACCCATTTCAAATAATATCTCATGCAGTGGATTGTGTTCCAACTCTTGCCGCAAACTTCCGGATTCACGGCTTTCCCATTCGGGCGGCTAACCTTTTTCCCGCACATCCGCCTTCGCCCAGCCGTGCGCAAAAGTGATGTCCAGCCGTGCGCCTGCGGGCAATCCGGCGCTGTCCGTGACGAGTGCGCCGCTCTCTTCGCGCACCATGCTGTAGCCGCGCGCCAGCACCCGTTGTGGATCGAGGTGCAGCAGGTGCTGGCGCAAGCTTTCCAGGCGGGAGCCGTGCCGCTCGAGGGCGCGCCGCATGGTTTGGTGCAGGCGGCGCCCTTGCTCGGTGCCGCATGCGTCGAGCCGGGCGAGATCCGGGCGCGCCAGATACCAGCGCCGCTGCAAGAGGTCGAGATGCTGCGCCTGTTGTTGCAGCCGCTGTGCCGGATGCACCAGGCGGCGCTGTAATAAATCGAGTTGCTGCATTGCGCGCTCGAACTGGCGCAGTCTGGCACGGCTGAGGCGCTGCCCGGCATGGTGCAAGCGATGCAGTAATTCCTCTCGCGCCGGCGCAGCCAGTTGTGCCGCTGCCGTGGGGGTGGCAGCACGCTGATCCGCGACAAAATCGGCGATGGTGAAATCGCTCTCGTGGCCTACCCCGCTCACCACCGGGATGCGGCAGGCGGCGATAGCGCGCGCCACCACCTCTTCGTTGAATGCCCACAAGTCTTCGAGGCTGCCGCCGCCCCGGCATAACAGGAGCACATCGCATTCCGCGCGCGCGCTTGCCGTCTGGAGGGCTTGCGCAATTTTCTGTGCCGCCCCTTCGCCTTGTACCGGTGCAGGGTAGAGAACCACGGGAACACCAGGCATGCGCTGTGCCAGCGTGGCTAGGACATCGCGCAGCGCGGCGGCCTGCGGCGAGGTGACAATGCCGATCTGCGATGGCAAAAGCGGCACTGAGCGCTTGCGCGCGGCATCGAACAGCCCTTCACTTTCCAGTTTTATTTTGAGGCGTTCGAACGCTTCATATAGTGCGCCCGTTCCGGCGGGGCGCATCTGCTCCAGGCTCAGCTGGAATTCACCGCGCGCCTCGAACAGTGTGGGCAGCGCCAGCACTTCCACTTGTGCGCCGTTATTCGGCTTCCACTCCAGGTACTGATTTTTGTGCCGGAACATCGCGCACCGCACCTGCGCCTGTTCGTCTTTCAGGGAAAAATACCAGTGCCCGGAAGCCGCGCAAATAAAGTTGGAAATTTCCCCATGCACCCATAGCAAAGGCAAGTTGTTTTCCAACAATTGCTTAACCGAAAAATTCAGCTCGCGCACGCTAATAACGCGATTTTTTTCAGCATTGGCTAGGCCAAAATACATATTGACATTCCGGAATAATTCACAACTCAAGGAAATGCGCCATATTGCGATGAAATATAGCGCCCCAATCTCGGCAACTTAGAATATCTTATTGTTTTTGTTACATTTAATGCATGTTTAAAAAATAGGCGACACCTTAAAAAGGGTTATTTGATAAAGGGTTAAGTGTCGCGTCTAACCGTTTTTGCACAAAGTTATCCACAGATTTTGTGAAAAAGAAAAATTGTTTATTTGCCATATGCAGTTATCCACGAACGATTGTTTTGCCGGTGAAGCTGTGGCAAGAATCCTTGCCCAAACAGGCGCGACAAGATACAGTTCCGCCCTTAATATTGAAGCACATTTGGAAAGATCGCGTGTTTGCTATCGTAGAAGCCGCAGGGTGGCCTATCTGGTTGTTGATTCCGGCATCGGTGATCGCCGTTGCCCTGATTGCGGAACGCCTGCTATTCCTGCGCAATAAAACTGTTGCGCCCGACGGCTTGCTTGATGAAACCATACAGGAACTCAGGCAGCGCGGTGTTAGCGAAGCCATGCTGTCGCGTCTGTCGGAGGGTTCCCCGCTCGGGCGCGTGTTTGCTGCCGGGCTGAGGAACATAAAAAGCTCCCCTGAAGTGATGAAAGATTCCATCGAGGAGGCCGGGCGCAGGGTGACGCACGAGCTGGAGCGCTTTCTCACCACTCTGGGAACAATCGCCTCGATCAGCCCGCTGCTCGGCCTGTTCGGCACCGTGGTCGGGATGATCGAAATTTTCGGTGCGCAAAACGCCATCGGCAATACTCCGGCCATTCTCGCACACGGCATTTCGGTGGCGCTCTACAATACTGCTTTCGGCCTGATTGTGGCCGTTCCCAGCATGATTTTCTACCGCCATTTCCGCGCCAAGGTGGACAGCTTGACCATCGAGATGGAGCAGCAGGCGATCAAGCTGGTGGAAATTGTGCACGGCGCGCGCAAAGGGTAGGGGCGGTTTCGTGAATTTCCAGCGCGGGCGCATGCGGGAAGAACCGGAAATGAACCTGATTCCGATGATAGACGTGTTGCTGGTGATCCTGATTTTCTTAATGGTCACCACCACTTACGCCAAGTTTTCCGAACTGCAAATCAACCTGCCGCAGGCCAGCGCAGAAGAAGCCGTAGCCCAGGCCAGCCAGATCAGTGTCTCGGTGGACGCCTCCGAGCACTATGCCATCAACAACACGCCCATCGCGTTCATCGATGCGGGCAAGCTGGCTCAGGAGCTCACCCGGGTGGCGGGCGAGCAAAAAGACCCGACGGTCATCATCGTTGCTGACGCCAAGGCACCCCACCAGGCGGTGATCCATATTATGGAAGCCGCGCGCCTGGCCGGCCTCGGGCGCATTACTTTTTCTACCAGCCGGAAGTAAGCCCTGAGCGGCGGCATCAGCCACGGATTCACACGGATGTGCATGGATAACCAGCGCCTTGTGTTGAGAGGGAAGCCAGCCTCAGGGAAAAAATGGAGCACTATTTCTGCAATGGGTTTTACCCGCATCAATCCATGCCAACCTGCGGCTGATGGTTTTTTTCCAGGCTAGAACATGCGCTGGCTGGAGCGACACTGGTACCGTATCACGCCGCTACACCTCATCCTGCTGCCAGCCAGCCTGATGTTCCACCTGCTGGCGGGATTGCGTCGCACGATGTACCGCTACGGCATTCTGGCAAGCGAGAAGCTGCCGGTTCCGGTAGTCGTGGTGGGCAACATCAATGTGGGCGGCAGCGGGAAAACACCGCTCGCGCTGTGGCTGGCGCAGCAACTTCTTGATAATGGCTGGCATCCCGGCATCATCAGCCGGGGTTACGGGGGCACGGCCTCTTCCGTTCAGGCGGCATACGCTGCCAGCGATCCGGAGGCGGTTGGCGACGAGGCGGTACTGATGGCGCAGCGCAAGCTTTGTCCGGTGTGGGTCGGCCGCGAACGCCCGGCAGCCGCGCGCGCGCTGTTGCGCGCCCACCCCGAATGCGACGTGATACTCAGCGATGACGGCCTGCAACATTACCGCCTGCAGCGCGACGTGGAAATTGCCGTGGTGGATGGTGTGCGCCGTTTCGGCAACGGCTGGCTGCTCCCCGCCGGCCCGCTGCGCGAGCCAGTATCGCGGCTCGCAGAGGTGAATGCGGTGGTCGTCAATGGCGGCGCGGCTGTTGCCGGTGAATTCGGTATGCGCCTGCACGGCGACAGTTTTTACAATTTGCTCAACCCGGAAATTTCGGTTCAAGCCGCCGATTTTGCCGGCCAACGCCTGCACGCCATCGCCGGGATCGGCCACCCCGAGCGGTTTTTTGCGCACCTGAAAAATCTGGGATTAAACCCGCAAACCCACCCATTCCCCGATCACCACCGCTACACCGCGAATGATTTGAGCTATGCGGATGCCGACGCGGTACTCATGACAGAAAAAGATGCGGTAAAATGCAGCGCCTTCGCCAACGAAAAATGCTGGGTGTTGCGCGTAGATGCGCGACCGGATCCGGCGCTCGCCCAACTCATCCTGGAAAGGATTTCCCCGAATGGACGCTAAACTGCTTGATATCCTGGTCTGCCCCTTGTGCAAATCGCCACTGGTTTACCGCAAGGCGGAACAGGAGCTGGTCTGCAAGGCAGACCGGCTGGCCTTCCCGATCCAGGACGACATTCCAGTCATGCTGGCGGACGAGGCGCGCAAGCTTTCCCCGGAAGAAATCGAAAAGCTGTAACGCTGCGATGGTGGACTTCCATGTCGTCATCCCGGCGCGCCTGGCTTCCACCCGGCTGCCGGGCAAGGCGCTGCTGCCGATTGCCGGCAAGCCCATGGTGGTGAGGGTCGCCGAGCAGGCTGCAAAGAGTGGCGCGCAACAGGTCTGGATCGCCACCGATCACCATGCCATCGTCGTTGCAGTGCACGAGTACGGTTTCAAATCCTGTCTCACCAGCGAGCATCATGCCAGCGGCACAGACCGCATCGCCGAAGTCGTCGAACAGCGCGGCTGGCCGGATGACACCATCGTGGTCAATGTGCAGGGCGACGAGCCGTTGATGCCGCCCGCGCTGATCCGCGCTGTGGCGCAACATCAGCACGACCCTCCCGAATGCGCTTTAGCAACCGCCTGCCACCCCATACGCGATGCGGTAGCGTTGCGCAATCCCAACATCGTCAAGGCAGCGCTGGACAAGCATGGCAACGCTTTGTATTTCAGCCGCGCCCCGATTCCCTGGCCGCGCGACGCATTTGCGCAAGGTTCGGCATTACCGGAAAATTTCACGGCACTGCGCCACATCGGCATCTATGCCTACCGCGCCGGGTTTCTGCGCACCTTCCGCCAGCTTGCCCCCGCACCCATCGAGCAAATTGAGGCGCTGGAGCAATTGCGCGCGCTGTGGCACGGCTATAAGATCGGCGTATCCATTACGCAAGAAGCTCCGCATGCCGGAGTGGATACCGAGCAGGACTTGCATACTGCCCGCAAGCTATTTGACGCGGCGTATAATCCGGCTCTCAATCAAGGGAACCTGCCATGAAACTCATACTCCTCGGCCCTCCTGGCGCCGGTAAAGGCACCCAGGCAACTTTCATCAAGGAAAAATTTGCCATTCCGCAGATTTCCACCGGCGACATGCTGCGTGCCGCAGTCAAGGCGGGAACGCCGTGGGGTGTCGCCGCCAGGCAGGTGATGGACGCCGGTAAGCTGGTGTCGGACGACATCATCATCGGGCTGGTGAAAGAGCGCATCAAGGAAGCGGACTGCGCCAAAGGTTTCCTGTTCGATGGTTTCCCGCGTACCATTCCGCAAGCCCAGGCAATGAAGGACGCAAATATTGACATTGATTTCGTGGTGGAAATCGAAGTCCCGGACAGCGACATCATCCAGCGCATGAGCGGGCGCCGCGCCCACCTCGCCTCCGGGCGCACTTACCATGTCATCTTCAATCCCCCCAGGGTTCCCGGCAAGGATGATGTAACCGGTGAAGATCTGGTGCAGCGTCCGGACGATAAGGAAGACACGGTCATCAAACGCCTCGAGGTGTACCACGAGCAAACCAAACCGCTGGTGAACTATTATTCCATTTGGGCGAAATCCGGTGATGCGCGCGCGCCGCGCTATGTCAACATTCCGGGCACCGGCAGCGTGGATGCTATCCGCGAGCGGATATTCGGCGCACTGGCGATGCGGTGAGATGGCTAGCGCTTCTCCTCCTCATGGCCTGCAAGGAAAAGCCGTGCTTACGCTCGATGACGCCAGGCGCATCGCTGCCGCCGCCGAAGCCGAAGCGTTGCGCAACGAGTGGCGGGTGGTGATCGCGGTAGTGGATGATGGTGGCCATCTGCTCTATCTGCAACGCAGCCACGACACTCAGTTTGGCAGCGTGGAAACCGCCATTTGCAAGGCCCATGCGGCAGTTGCCTTCCAGCGTCCAACCAAAATCTCGGAAGATGCCGTGCTGAGCGGCCGCCTGATCCACCTCGCCCTGCCGGGCGTGATCCCTGCCGAAGGCGGCGTACCGCTGTTGCGCGATGGCCAGGTCATCGGCGGGCTGGGCATCAGCGGCGTGCGCTCGTTCCAGGATGGGCAGATCGCCCAAGCCGGTGCGAGCGTGCTTTAATTTGTTCGTGTTATTTCGTGGCTTTCGTGGACAACTGAGTTTTCAGGCTGACTTCCTGCGTCTGATCAGACCGGGCTGTCCATATCGAAAAACTTGTGCTCCACGCCAAATTGCGAGACCAGGTGCTCGCCCAGCGCCCGCACGCCATAGCGTTCGGTGGCATGGTGTCCCGCCGCGATAAAAGCCACCCCGGCTTCTTCCGCCACATGCACGTTCTGCTCGGAAATTTCCCCGGTCAGGAATGCGTCCACCCCCAGCGCCACCGCCTCTTCGAAATAGCCCTGTGCCGCGCCGCTGCACCATGCGATGCGGCGGATGGCGCGGCCGCCATCGCCGATGACTTGCGGCGCGCGCTGCAACACCCCCCCGATGTATGCGCCGAGTTGCGCCAGCATTTGCGGTTGCTCCAGCTCACCGTGGCAGGCAATATCCTGCTCACCAAAACGTCCCCGTTCTACAAACCCAAGCCGCTTGCCGAGCTGCGCGTTGTTGCCGAGGGTGGGATGCGCGTCCAGCGGCAAATGGTAGGCCAGCAGACTGACATCATGCCGCAACAAATGGGATAGCCTGCGCTTTTTGATACCGGTGACGGCAGCGTCTTCGCTGCGCCAGAAATAGCCGTGGTGCACCAGGATGGCATCCGCCCCCCACGCGGTGGCTGCGTCCAGCAAGCGTTGTGAGGCGGTTACCCCGCTCGCGAGACGATGGATATGTGTCTTTCCTTCCACTTGCACCCCGTTCGGGGCGTAATCTCGAAAACGGCTGACTTCCAGCACGCTTCCGATATAATCGCGCAACTCGTTCAGCAGCATATCGCCCCCACCATTTAGTTTGGCGCCCTCATCTTATCATGCGTAAATTCTGGCTCTTGTTTTCGCAAGCCACTACGATCGGTCTGGCGGTACTGTTCGTCATCCATACGCTGAAACCCGGTTTGCTGCCCAGCGCGGCGCGCAGCGGCGTGGTGACGCTATATGAGAACACGCCGGAGAGCGGCAGCAAAATCCCCGCTGCCGGGTTCAGCGCGGCGGCAAGAAAAGTCATGCCGGCCGTGGTGAATATCTTCACCAGCAGTACCGTAAGAAACCCCCATAACCCCTTCATGAACGACCCGAATTTCCGCTTCTTTTTCGGTGACCAGTTC
>JACRAQ010000072.1 GCA_016213335.1 Nitrosomonadales bacterium | reverse complement strand
TTACCGTTCAGTGTCCGTGCTGGCGAAAGGTGAAGCAGAGGGCCTGATCTACGCTACAAGGTCGAGCCTTAAGGGTGGGCTCAAGCTGCCTCCGCTTCGTGTGATGGTAGCTAACCACCACGGAGAGAAAGATACAAGGGCGAGTAGGCGCCCGGCGTGGCCCCGCTTCCCTGGCTGTTCCAGCCCTGCCCCGCTCCCGCCGCAAAATCCGTGAGGCTGTTGCCCATGACGTAGCTTTGGCCGCCGATGGTGAAGGCGTTCTGGTCGAGTTTGGCATTGGCGGGGCTGAGCGCGGCGAACCCGCCGCTCATGAATGCGCCGCTGCCGGGCAGCCCCAGCTGGCCGATCCTGCCGCCTATGCCGTCCATGCTGTACAGGCCGTATCCGGCCAGCTCCGCTTCGGTGAGCGCCGGGGGGTCGAGTGTGCAGCTCGTGCCGTTGTCGTAGATCACGTTGAGCGATTCGACCTGGCTCTGGCCGGGCGTAAAGTCCGCAGTGACCGAAACCGTGCCGGGAGCGTCGTAGTTGGTGCGTTTGAAGAGTTGGCCGTTGAGATTGAAGGTGGAGCTTTCTATAGGTACCCTGGTCCCGTTTGGATTTAACGAAGATGTTGAACAATTTAATGCCAAATTCCCAGTTGCATCCGCAGAACATGAGAAAGAATTACCATTAGCATCTGCATACGATTGCCCTACCGGGTTAAACGCATTTTTGATTCCATCCCAAGTTGATATCGCTGCCGATTTGATGTTTTCGTAAATTGTACCCGGAATATCTACTGCACCGATTTTCGCTACAAACGCAACGGCCATCAGCCCACTGTAAGCACTTTCCAAGGCTGAGAGACCACTCCAGTCCATTGCAGCAATACCATTTAACAAATTAATATCCGCTTGCAATTGCAACTGGTACTCATTGGGGGAGCCGACCGCAGCCGCATATGCCTGGTCATGTGCCAGACATAACACATCAGGCGGACTTGGGCGCAGCACACCGTCTGGGCCTAGCAATTCCTTGGGTGGATGCGTAAACGTCGGTATTTCCCCTGGATCTAAACGATGCCCGTCCGACCAGCCCGGGCCGCAATAATTGCCGAAGATCGGCACCAACAACTCTAATCCGCTCATGATTTTTCTCCCTTTGTCGTGCTCCGGTTATCCATCAAGTTAACGATTGATTTGCTTGGCTTGGTGCGGAAGAGAAATACTCCCCCACAGCCCGTTTGTTGTATCAAGCAGCATTAGCTTGATGTTTTTAGCTGCGATGTCACCATAAGCTACGCTCATAACAAAACGTAGCCCATCATGGGCTACAGCAGTCCCCAAAAAAGTCCCCCCCTCTTTACCTAAGGGAGGCAAACTCCAAGAGAACTGACGCCCATCCCTTCCTGAACGACGTATTCTTGTTCCCTCTTTAGCACCAGTCGCTATGAAGAAAAAATTTCCTTGCGAATCTAGCCGCGCTTCTCGAGCGTAGGAAAAGCTGGTGAACAAGGGCGGTTCCAACTCGGATTGCCCTCGCCTAACCATGAATATTCCGCTACTGTTGTAACGTCGGCTATATTCATTAAGCCTTGAAGAAAACTCTTCTGGCGCCCCTCCGATTTGAGATTTGGGCGAACCACCATTGACCAGCACACGCTGATCATCAGGAAAGTAGGTTGACAAACCAAGCTGGTAAAACTGGAAATGCCCAGCAAATAACCCCACCACACCCGTTTCCAAATCAAGCTCCCATAAGTCCCAATGGGCCGCCACGGTCTTGCCGGAATCGCGTATCTTTTCAGCTTGGGCGAAAACGACTTTCTTACCCGAA
Source organism: Nitrosomonadales bacterium (assembly GCA_016213335.1). Lineage (GTDB taxonomy): Bacteria > Pseudomonadota > Gammaproteobacteria > Burkholderiales > Gallionellaceae > VIKH01. Next base: position 30,409 of record JACRAQ010000072.1, on the reverse strand, counting down.
TGAGAAAACGCTGGCATCCCCTTATAGCCGACTGTGTTCGTCACCACACGCATGTTTGAACCATCCAAGCTCATGATGGCGATCTGGGACTTGGGAAATATTTCATTGCGCTGGCTAAATATTTCCTTTGTGTGATCGCCTGCTGGCCTAGTAACAAAAACGACCTTATCACCAGCATCAGAAAAATACGCCTGCGCCCAAGACTGCCCCGGCGGTGGCAGGTAGTAGCCGAGTGTTCCGGTTTCCAGGTTGTAGACGTGAATGCGGCACCAGTCCGGATAGTCCGGCGAACAGCGGTCAAAGATGAGAGACTTCCCGTCGGGGGAAAAGCGTGGGTCCCGGTTGTCGTTTGTTTCTGCGGCACTTATTTCCATGGCAATCACTCCCAACATTAAAAACAGTATGGCAATTGCGAGTTTCTTCAATCTGTTCTCCTCACCTTAAATGCCGCGTCGTTCGCCTCGCCACTGATACAGACAACTTGCCTGCCATGGCATGCATTTTTTGCCCTCTTCAAAGGCAGTAACCATAACTCACGTTTCCGATGGAAAACAATATGCCTGATGGCCTATATATAGGCATATATACTGGCCTATATATTTTTTTGCGCTTCTATATACTTGCATATAATTTACATATTCAGAGCAACGAAGGAGCGAGCCAGTACCTGCGCATGGACACGAAGGTGCCTTTGGTTTCTCATTGCCACGCTGGAATGAACCTGGAAACCTCGGTTGGCAGGTACTCAACCCTTCGATACGCCCGCTGCACGGGCTGCTCAGGGTGAATGCCCTGCTCACCAATTGGGTGAGTGCAAAAAAACCGTTCGTGCAGAGCCTGCGGAAGGGTCACCGCGTAGCGGCGGGGCACCCACCGGCGTACCTCTTGCGGGTGATGTCGAAGCATGGATGGTTTTTTCAATTTCAACTGCGGTTTCCCGGATGAAATGGCCTCCAAGCCACCCGTACCACTCGTGAAGCCTGCGGGTTGGCGTAGTAGCCCTGCAAGAGGATAAAGGCGTGCAGCCCTGCCGCATGAGTATGTGTAACACGTTGTTCATGAAGCCGCTTTCCGCGCTACCCGGCAACCTGCCTTGCTCGCGCATCCACAATAGCCCGGCTCGAACCGGGCGGTGTTCACGCCCTTGCCAGTGTAGTGGCTATGCCCGCCGCTTCGCGGCTTAACTTCAGCCGCGCGAAATTATTGATCCGGCACTTGTAAAGTATCACTTTCGTCATTCCGGGCTTGACCCGGAATCCAGCAAAATCAACAACAGCGCGCCTTGCGCGCCACTGGACACCGGCCTTGCCGGTATGACGGTGTTACTGTTTATGTGCCGGATCAATAGCCTCCGCCGCAACGGCGCACGCACACCTTGATGAGTTTTGTGCCCCCGATGAAAACGTCATTCCCCCGCCAGCCACGGCGACTTCGATTTCCGCTTGAGCCATATTTGTGCTTGCGGTATGCATATATGATATGTATTATGGGCGCATGGATTTTGAATTTGATCCCAGGAAGGCAATCGCCAATTTTCGCAAGCACGGCGTTTCTTTTGCGGAGGCGGAGCCGGTGTTTTATGACGACTTTGCGTTAACCCGCGAGGATCGCGATACGTTGGGCGAGGTCCGGTTTGTAACCGTCGGGGCAGATGCGTTGGGAAAACTTCTGGCGGTGTGCTGGATGTAGCGAAGGGACTGTATTATTGATGTTTCCATAATTCGTTACAGATTTTTCCCCCATCCCAACCCTTCCCCCGGTGGGAGAAGGGCTTGTCTTCCCTCTGATGGAACTACTAGCCATTCGACTAGGCTGGTAAACAACACCAGCCTAGTCGCTGGTTATCCCTGCGGGGGAGGGATTGAGGGTGGGGGAGATTTTCCATTTGCGATGGCTCTGTCATGTGTTTTGGAAAGCTCAATAGCTTGATTTCGGCGCGCCTTGCCACTTCGACAGAAAGGAAGAGTTATGAAAGCTAACTACGACATGACTCGCGCAAAACGCGATGCGGTAATTGCGCCAAAGGGCAAAACACGGATTACGATTTACCTGGATGACGAGGTGATTGCCGGCTTCAAGCAGCGCGGTGAAGCGTTGGGCAAGGGTTATCAAACCTTGATTAACGAAGCCTTAAGCGCGGCGTTGCTGGCGGGCAATGCGCCCGTGACGGTCAGCACCCTGCGCCAGGTGCTGCGCGAGGAATTGCATGCGGCCTGAAGCAATGCAGCCACTGCTACCGGGGTTGGCGATGAAGCGCGCGGCCAGGGCTTCTCCTGTTACCGTTCGCGCTGAGCCAAGTAAGCCCCGCATACTCGTGGCAAGGCGTGAGCAGGAAACAGTACGTGCCCCACAAGACCCAAACCCCCTCCAACTCCCCCTTGTCAGGGGGAGGGCCAACGCCGCTCCTCCCCTGATAAGGGGAGGCTGGGAGGGGTTTGAACTTGATGATTGCTCCCCCTTGACGGGGGAGGTTGAGGGGGAGGAGGGTGGGAGTAAACTCAGGGGATCGCGTATAACTACCAGTTCACCCACCCCCCTGCCCCCTCCCGTCAAGGGAGGGGGTGAACTCCAGGTATCGCGTATAGCTACCAGTTCACCCACCCACCTGCCCCCTCTCGTCAAGGGAGAGGGTTTCCCCGTTTGGTTCCGGCTCGTCCGGCTTGGGGTAACCACCCCCGGCATAGCCGGGATTTTCTCGCGATAACAAGTTGCCGCCCCAGCCCAGCCCATCGCGCTCCGCCCGCATCAGCCTGGCCTTCGTCGGCCTGATGTGGGTTTTGCCTTTCCTGTATTACCGCCACGCCTACCCGCTCACCACGTTCTACCAGGAATGGGGTGCGGCCATGCTCGGCCTGTGCGCGATGCCTGTGCTGGTGTCCCGCCGTTTCTGGCAGCAGCCGGAAATCCCGCGCGTTGCCCTGCTACCCGTCGGGCTGATGCTGGTGGTCCTGGCGCAGCTGTCCCTGGGCAAGGTGGCGTATTTTGACCAGGCTTTGCTGCTCGTCCTGTATCTTCTGTGGGTAGTGCTGCTTATCGTGCTCGGCCACCGCCTCCGCGAAGAAATCGGGCTGCCCGCGCTGGCTGGGGCGCTGGCCGTATTCCTGCTGCTGGGGGCCGAGCTCAGCGCCCTTGTCGGGGTGTTGCAGCATTTCCGCTGGCGCACCCCGCTCGATACGGTGGTAGTGATCAAGATTTCCGCCGCCGTATACGGCAACCTGGCCCAACCCAACCATTTTGCCGATTACGTCACGCTGGGACTGGCTTCGCTCGGGCTGCTGTTTGCCAGCCGCCGCCTGCGTGCCTGGCAGGCGGCGCTGCTGGCGGCACCGCTGCTGTTCGTGCTGGCCTTGAGCGGCTCGCGCAGTGCCTGGCTGTATCTGTCGTGCATGGCCGCGCTGGCATTCCTGTGGCAGCGGCGGGACAAGCAGTGCCTGCCGCTGCTGCGTTACAGCCTGTTGCTGTTGCTCGGTTTCGCGCTGATGAACGCCCTGGTGCAACTACCGCTGTTTGCCGCAGGCACCAGCACCGCCCAGCGGCTGATCGAGGGGGGCACCGGCAACAGCATCCGCCTCTACCTGTGGCGGGAGGCATGGCTGATCTTCGCCCAGTTTCCCTTGCTGGGTGCCGGCTTCGGCCAGTTCGCCTGGCAGCATTTCCAGCTCGGCCCCGAGCTGCGCGCCACCTATATCAACGGCCTGTATAACAACGCGCACAATTTCGTGTTTCAGCTCGCCGCAGCAACCGGGCTGGCCGGATTGCTCGTGCTGCTCGGGACGCTGGCGCTGTGGTTCCGGCAGGCCCGCGCTGCGCCGCGCAGCATTTACCACTGGTGGGGGTTTGCCTTGCTGGCCGTGCTGGCCATCCACAGCCTGCTGGAGTATCCCTTGTGGTACGCCTATTTTCTCGGCGTAGCGGCATTCGCGCTGGGCGCGATGGATAGCACGACCTACCGCCTGGAGCTGCGCGGCGCAGGACGCTGGTCGGTGGCCGCCATGCTGCTGCTGGGGTTGCTGTCCCTGTTCCAGTTGATACATGGCTACCGCAACCTGGAAGGCCTGACGGCGATGCGCCCGGCGTCCGCAGCGGACGATGGTTTTTCCCAGCGCTTGCGCGACGGTCTCGGCGAGGTGTACCAGCAATCCCTGCTGCACCCCTACGCCGAAATGCTGATGAGCGGCATGGTGGAGGCGAGCCCGGACCACCTCGCGGAAAAACGCGCATTGAACGGGAACGTGATGCGTTTTGTGCCGATCAGCCCGGTGGTATACCGCGAAGCCTACCTGCTGGCGCTCTCCGGCGAACCGGGCGCGGCAAAACGGCAACTGGAGCGCGCGATCTGGTCGTATCCGGGAGACTTCCCGTCCGCGCTGGAGAAACTGCGCGAGCTGGCACGGAACGACCCCGCTCATTTCGCCGCTCTGCTAGAATTCGCGCTTCAAAAAAACGAGGAACGGCAACATGCAATACTTCCTGGATAACATTGGCCTGATTTTGGTGGCGTGCCTGAGCGGCGCGATGTTTTTTTGGGCGCACTTCGGCAACCGCCTGCGCGGGGTGAAAGAAGCGAGCTGCTCCGAGGCGCTGCAACTGATCAACCACAAGAACGCAATTGTCGTGGATGTGCGCGAACCGCAAGAATTCAAGGACGGCCATATCCTGAACTCCAAAAACATCCCGCTGGGCAAGCTCAAGGAACGCATCGGGGAACTGGAACGCTACCGCGAGCAGCCTATCGTGGTCATATGCCGTACCAGCAACCGCTCGAACTCTGGATGCGCGCAACTGGGCAAACAAGGTTTCAGCCAGGCGTACCTGCTCAGGGGAGGCATAGTGGCCTGGACGAAGTCCGGCCTGCCGCTGGAAAAATGAACGCCAGGGTCCTGATGTACTGCACGGAGGTATGCCCCTATTGCGTGCGGGCCGAACACCTGCTGCGTGCCAGGGGCGTAGCGGAAATCGAGAAAATCCGCGTAGATCTGCAACCTGAGCTGCGCGTGGAAATGACGGAAAAAACCGGCAGGCGCACCGTGCCGCAAATCTACATCGGCGCGCGCCACGTCGGCGGCTACGACGACATGGCGGCACTGGACAAAAGCGGCGAGCTGGCGCGGCTGCTGGCCGGATAATTGATTGCAGGCTGGGCCAGCCCGGCCTGCACAAACCAGTTCCACCAACGAAAAACCATGAATTGACTTAACAGAGGACATAACCATGACTGAAGCCGCAACATCCAACCCGCAACCCTCGTTCAACATCCAGAAGCTGTACGTGAAAGACCTGTCGCTGGAAATCCCCCATGCGCCGGGCATCTTTCTGGAACGCGAAACCCCGCAGATTGACTTGCAGTTGCACAGCCAGGCCACTCCCATCGAGGAAGGCGTGTTCGAGGTGACCATTACCGTGACAGTCACCGCCAACCTGGCCGAAAAGGACAAGGTGATGTTCCTGATCGAAGCCAAGCAGGCCGGCATCTTCCAGGTCCAGAACCTGCCCCAGGATGAAATGGAACCGGTATTGGGGGTGGTCTGCCCCAATATCCTGTATCCCTATCTCAGGGAAGTGGTATCGGACGTGTCGGTGCGCGCCGGGTTTGCGCCGGTGCACCTCAACCCGATCAATTTCGAGGCGCTGTACCGGGAGCAAAAACAGCAGCAGGCGCCGTCTGCCACCAAGCATTGACCCGGGAATAAACCACCAGCTGCAGATCAATACGGATGCGCACAGCTTATCAGTGGCCTGATTGGTGCCCGTCAGCCACATTCGCTCTCACCGTTGCCTTGCTGGCAGCCGCCGCCCCCGCATTGGCGGCGGATTATGCATCGGTGGCGGACGGCCCGGCCATCCTTTACGACTCGCCCTCGCTCAAGGGAAAGAAATTGTTTGTCGCCAGCCGCTATCTGCCGCTGGAACAGGTGGTCAAGCTGGAAAGCTGGGTCAAAGTCCGCGACAGCTCGGGCGGCATGGCCTGGATAGAAAAGCGCGCCCTGAGCGGCAAACGTTTTGTAATGGTGACGGCAGACCTTTCCACGATGCGCCAGGCACCCGAAGAAAATGCTGCCGTGCTCGCGCAGATAAAGAAACAGGTGGCGCTGGAATGGCTGGAAAATACCGGCGCAGGCTGGACCAAGGTGCGCCATCTGGACGGTGTGACGGGCTATATCAGGACGACTGAGGTGTGGGGCGGCTAAGCTGATTTGGCCACGGATGAACACGGATTTACACCGATAAACCAAAAAAAGCAGTTAGCCACAGAGAACACAGAGTTCACAGAGTATAAATAAACGGTTATGGTGAGAAGCCCATTCACCTTTTGGGTGAGAGCACGAAAAGCGGAAAACCTTGGCATTCTCTGTGTTCTCTGTGAACTCTGTGGCTTGAACTGATGTTTTAAAGATAAAAACAGTGGCTATAAAATACCCGCCTATTCTCAGCAAAATAAACTTGCCGATACAGCCCATGATGGCAATCCGTGAACATCCGTGTTCATCCGTGGCGGAGTGTCATTTTCTGGCCGATTTCCTTTTGACACCATGAACATCGCCATACTCGGCGCGGGCGCATGGGGCACCGCGCTGGCCATCAGCCTGTCGGCGCGCCACCGCGTTACCCTGTGGACCAACGAGGCGGCGCAAGCCGGGGAAATGTCCTCGACGCGCCGCAACCAGCGCTTCCTGCCGGATATCGCACTGCCGCAGGAGCTGCAACTTTCTGCCGATCTTGAGGCGACACTGGCGGATTCCGTGCTGGCGCTGGTTGCCGTGCCCACCTCCGCATTGCGTATCGTCCTGCGCCAGGTTGCGCAACGCCCTGCGCCGATGCAGGTGATCTGGGCCTGCAAGGGCTTCGAGGCGGAAACCTCGCAATTGCCGCACCAGGTGGCGGCGGAAACCCTGCCGCAGACATTTCCTTGCGGCGTGTTATCCGGCCCGAGCTTTGCGCAGGAAGTGGCGCGCGGGTTGCCAACCGCCTTGACGCTGGCATCCCGCAACGGCGAATTTGCCCGGCAGACGGCTCAATCGTTGCATCATGCGCGCCTGCGCATTTATTCCAGCACCGACGTGGCGGGAGTCGAGGTGGGCGGCGCGGTCAAAAACGTGCTGGCCATCGCCGCCGGCATCGCCGACGGGCTGGGCTTCGGCCACAACGCGCGCGCCGCGCTGATTACCCGCGGACTGGCCGAGATGACCCGGCTGGGGCTGAAACTGGGTGGCCGCCCGGAAACCCTGGGCGGACTAACCGGGGCGGGCGACTTGATCCTGACCTGCACCGGCGACTTGTCGCGCAACCGCCAGGTCGGCATGTTGCTGGCACAACAGCAATCCCTGCCCGACATTCTGGGCCGGCTCGGGCACGTCGCGGAAGGTGTGTATACCGTGCGCGAGGTTCACCGGCTCGCGCAGCAGTTGGGCGTGGACATGCCGATCTGCGCGGCAGTATATCGCGTGCTGTACGAGCAGGTTCCGGCGGCGAGCGCGGTAGAGGCGTTGCTCAGCCGCGCACCGAATACTGAATTCTATTGATCCGGCATTTGTAAAGTATCACTTTCGTCATTCCGGGCTTGACCCGGAATCCAGCAAAATCAACAACAGCGCGCCTTGCGCGCTACTGGATACCGGCCTTCGCCGGTATGACGGTGTTACTGTTTATGTGCCGGATCAATAGCTCCCCCCGCCAAACCCGCACTGGCGCCACGCCTCAAACACCGCCACCGCCACGGTATTTGATAGATTCAGGCTGCGGCTGTGGGGCAGCATCGGCAAACGCAGGCGCCGTTCCGGCGGCAAGAATTCCAGTATCTCCGGCGGCAGGCCGCTGCTTTCCGGGCCGAACAGAAAGATATCTCCGGCGCGGTAACGCGCTTCGTGGTAAGGCCGCGCGCCCTTGGTGGTAAAGGCGAACAGCCGTGCGCCCGGCAACGTTTGCAGGCAGGCATCCAGGCTGTCGTGCGCGCACACGCTGGCATATTCGCGGTAATCCAGCCCGGCGCGGCGCAACTGTTTATCGTCCAGATCGAAGCCGAGCGGGCGGATCAAATGCAACTGTGTCCCGGTGTTGGCGCACAGGCGGATGATGTTGCCGGTGTTGGGCGGAATCTCCGGCCGGTAAAGGATCACGTGGAACATGGCTTGTCAGCAATAAAAAAACAGGCTACCTTGCCGACTGCGGCCAGCACGAACTAAAAATATGCGGCTTTGACAGGCAGGCTGCGGTCAGAATTGGGGGAGGTATTATGGCGCGTCCGGAAAAGATCCGTCTCGGCGATTTGCTGGTGCAGCAAAAGCTCCTGTCGCAGGAACAGCTCGCGTTTGCGCTCGAGGAACAAAAACGCGGCGGGCGCAAGCTGGGCCGGGTGCTGGTGGACAACGCCTTTGTCAGCGAAGAACAGATCTCCGAAGCGCTGGGCAAACAGCTCAACATTCCCCACATCAACCTCAAATACTATAACGCCAGCCTGGAGGTCGCCCGCCGCCTGTCCGAGAGCCAGGCGCGGCGCTTCCGTGCGCTGGTGCTGGAAGAACGCAACGGCGCCTTGCTGGTCGGCATGGCCGATCCGACCGACCTGTTCGCCTTCGACGAGAGTTCGCGCATCCTCAAGCGCGACATTGCGCTCGCGGTGGTCACCGAAGGGCAGTTGCTGGAAACCATAGACCGCATCTATCGCCGCACCGAGGAAATCACCGGGCTGGCACGCGAGCTTTCCGAAGACCTGGGCGACACCGTTGACTTCGGCGCGCTGGGCGACGCGGTGGGCCTGGAAGAAGCGCCGGTGGTCAAGCTGTTGCAGACAGTGTTCAACGACGCCACGCAGGCCCGCGCTTCCGACATCCACATCGAACCGCAGGAGACGCGCCTGCAAATCCGCTTTCGCATTGACGGCGTGCTGCATTTGCAGACCGAGTCAGACCGGAAGATCGCCCCCTCACTGGCGCTGCGGCTGAAACTGATGTCCGGCCTCGACATTTCCGAAAAACGCCTGCCGCAGGATGGACGCTTCAACGTGAAAGTGCGCGACCAGGTGGTGGACGTGCGCATCTCCACCATGCCCACACAGCACGGCGAATCGGTGGTAATGCGCCTGCTCAACCAGGGCGCAAGCTTCCTGGCACTGGACAAGCTGGGCATGCCGCCAGACATGCTGGCGCACTTCCGCGAAATCATCCGGCGCAGCAGCGGCATGGTGCTGGTCACCGGGCCGACCGGCAGCGGCAAAACCACCACGCTGTATGCCGGGCTGGCCGAGATCAACACGGTAGACCAGAAAATCATTACCGTGGAAGACCCGGTGGAATACCGTTTGCCCGGCATCAGCCAGGTGCAGGTGAACGAAAAAATCGAGCTGACTTTTGCCCGGGTGCTGCGCTCGGCGCTGCGCCAGGATCCGGACGTGATCCTGGTGGGCGAAATGCGCGACGCGGAAACCGCACAGATCGGCCTGCGCGCGGCGATGACCGGCCATCTGGTGTTTTCCACCCTGCACACGCGCGATGCCGCCAGCACCCTGTTCCGCCTGGTGGACATGGGCATCCCGAAATATCTGGTGGCTTCCTCGGTGCAGGTGGTGCTGGCGCAGCGCCTGCTGCGGCGCGTATGCGAGAGCTGCAGCGAGCCGCACCTGCCGACGCCGCAGGAAACCGAGTGGCTGGAGCACGAGAACATCGGGCGCGAGCGCTGGGGCACGCTGCTGCACGGACGCGGCTGCTCGCACTGCAACGGAACCGGCTATAGCGGGCGGCTCGGCGTGTACGAAATGCTGGAAATGACCCAGCCCCTGGTAGAGGCTGCCGCCCACCACGATTCCAGCCATTTCATGCAAGCCGCGCGCGGAATCATGGCAGGGAAAAACCTGCTCGACCGCGCGCTGGAACAAATGCGGATGGGGCGCACCACGGTGGCGGAAGTGATGCGCATCAGCAGCCAGGTGGAAGACTGATGATTCCGGGTAGCCTGTTAACGCACAAACCGCTGAGCCACTCCTGCCCTCCATTACCGGGAAGGAAACATGCATGGCGCCGATTCTGTTTAATGGTTAATCCATGATGATGCTTACGGCTTGGACCAAAGGCCTCTGATGGCAGTCTTCGCCTATAAGGGGAGAAGCGCGAAAGGTGATCTGGTGCAGGGCACACTGGATGGCCCTGATTCCGGCGCCGTCGCCGACCAGTTGTTGCGCACCGGCATCACCCCTACCGAGATCAACCCCTCCCGCGCCCGGCGCGCCGCAGACCATGCCATAAGCGGCGCGCTGTGGCACGCCTTGAGCGAAAAGAAAATCGATTCGCTGGAGCTGATGCTGTTCAGCCGCCAGATGTATACGCTGCTCAAGGCGGGCGTTCCCATCATGCGTTCGCTGGCAGGTCTGCAGGAATCGTCGCAGAACCCCGCCTTCGCCGCGATGTTGCAGGACTTGCGCGAAAGCCTGGACAGCGGGCGCGAGCTCAGCACCGCGATGCGGCGCCACCCCAGGGTGTTTTCACCGTTCTATGTCAGCATGGTGCAGGTCGGCGAAATGACCGGCATGCTCGATGAAACCTTCATGCGGCTGTTTCTCCATCTCGAGTTTGAAAAACAGATGAAAGAAAGCATACGCGGCGCGTTGCGCTACCCGATGTTTGTTCTGGCGGCAATGGCGGCGGCCATCGTGATCGTGAACATTTTCGTTATCCCGGCGTTCGTCAAGGTATTCGCGGGGTTCCACGCCGAATTGCCGTTGCTGACCCGGATGCTGATCGGATTTTCCGGTTTCGTGGTGCAATTCTGGCCGTTGCTGCTGGCGCTGGCGATCGGCGCGGCAATCAGCTTCCGCGCCTATACCGGCACGGCGGACGGTAAATACAAATGGGACAAATTCAAATTCCGCATCCCCATTGCGGGAAAGATCATCTTCAAGGCAACCCTGGCGCGGTTCGCGCGCAGCCTGGCGCTGGCTTTCAAAAGCGGCATCCCCGTGGTGCAGGGGCTGAACGTGGTAGGCATGGTGGTGGACAACGAATTCATGCGCACCCGCATCGAACAGATGCGCGACGGTGTGGAGCGCGGCGAAAGCATCCTGCGCACCGCTGTGGCGGCCGGCGTGTTCAACCCCACGGTGTTGCAGATGATCGCGGTGGGCGAAGAAACCGGCGACATGGACGGGCTGATGCTCGAGATCGCCGGCATGTACGAGCGCGAAGTGGAGTACGAAGTCAAAACCCTCAGCCAGCAGATCGAGCCGGTGTTGATCGTGGCGCTCGGCATCCTGGTGCTGGTGCTGGCGCTCGGCATCTTTCTGCCGATCTGGGACCTGGGCCGCGCGGCGCTGCATAAATAGCCTGGAGCAAAGGCTATAAAGAGCCAAATGGATATTCAAAAACCGCTTCTGATTTCAACCCTGATCAGCACAACGGCCCTGGTTGTCACGCCTGCGTTTTCGCCTGCCGTTTGGGCTGTCGGCATTGGCGGGGCTGTATTACAAAGCAGGCAGGGCGAGCCGTTGTACGCCCGTGTAGATCTGACAGTCGAGCGTGGTGAGCAAATTGATAATTCCTGTCTTTCTCTGGCTGCACCTGATCCGCTCCAGCAGGATGCAGGTCTTTACCTGACGGAAGCGGATCTGTCGCTAAAAACGGATGGGAAGCGGCAGTATGTGGATATCAGATCGCACCTGCCTTTGAACAATGCGCTCACCAGGCTGCGGCTGCAGATCAAATGCCCCGGTGTGCTTGGCATACTCAAGACAATCACCCTGCCGTTGCAACAAACGGCCAGCAATAACGAACCCCGCTCAATACCCAATAGCAGCGGAACAATTACTGCGGAAGAATTCGCATTACTGCTGGATCAGCAAAAACAGATCGCGTCCAGCTTTGCGGGCATGCAACAAAAAATCAGGCTCCTGGAGGATGAGCTCAGGGATATCAAATTGCAATTGGCGCAGACGGGCGTTAATTCCTCCAATGCGGCAGCACCGGTGCCGCCGGCAATAGCGGGCGCACAGGAAAACAGCTCCAGCCCGGGATCCGCCATTAACCAGTGGTCCACGCAGCAATATTTCCTGGAAGTTATCGAAGTGATAATGCTGGTTATTCTTGTTTCGTGGTTAGGGTTGCGCTATTACACCAGAATGAAATTGACTGCCAGAACTGGCTTGCGTCAACATGCCAGCGAAGCTCAGGCATCCGGAAGTAATACGGTAAGCAATGCAGTCGCTCCTTCAATGGCAAATGCATCCCCCGCCATCAGGCAGCCATCCCAGGCCAGCGGCAGTCAACTGCCTGCCGCCGCTCAGCCGCCATTAGCCGGCGCAGCCGGGGACGCGGCCATACCCCACTCTGGCCCTTCCCCCGTGAAATTCGAGAAGGAAATGGCAAATGATGTTTCCATGCTGGAAGAAGCCAGCCTTTATGCAGCAAATGGCCGCATGGAAAAGGCAGTGGAAATATTGAAGGAAATTATCGGGCGGAACCCCTCGAAAGAAGATGCATGGAAATTGCTGTTATCCGTTTATTCAGCCCTGGGCAAGGCGGCAGAATTCGAAAAAACCGCACGCAGTTTCCTGAAATATCATAAAGCCAGCCCATCATGGAATGGCATACAAGTATTGGGGCGCACACTGGATCGCGATAACCCGTTGTATGTCAGTCAGAATGAGCACATATCCTCATCTCCATTATTGCCGGACTCCTTGAGCAGGCATCGCCCAATCGGGGATGTCCTGATCGAAACGGGAGCGCTTTCCAAGCAGGAAGTTCTGAAATACCTTGATGAATTTGACCCGAGGCAGCATGGGCGTTTTGGCGGCTTTCTGGTGGCGCGCAAGGCAATCACCCTTGCCGAGCTCGATCAAGCCTTGCTGCAACAGCAAGGGGGCAGCCATGTTGAAGCAAAACCCGGCAACCTGCCTTCATTGCAGGAAATAGAAAAACTGCTGGATGAATTCGACCCGAAGCAACACGGAAGCGTCATCAAATTCCTGGCATCCCGCAATATCGCTCTACCGGAGCAACTCAGCCAGTTTTTATTACAGCAGAAAAAACTGCAAGCCATTGACACTCCCCCTTCAGGCAATCTTTCCCTGCCATGATTGGCCGCCTCATGAAACTTTCATCTGCGCATGTCTGGCTGCTTTCTATTGCTGTTTCCATAGCCATAATGGGGCTTATCGCGGGCGCCACGGGAATAAAATTGCAAGGCGAGGCTGCTGGTGGCAGCCTTCTGATTGGCATTCCGGCTGCCCTGATGATTGCGTTTTTTGTCAGAAACCTTTTGAATCATTTTATAGCTCAACAAAAGAAAAGCGCTGCAGATTTACATTTTTCTACCCCTGCCCCGGGTGAAACACAGGAGCGATTCGTGGCTGCCGATGCCGTATTGGGGGAAGAGGCCACAGAAAGCACACATCAGCCAGCAGCGCCATATGGCACCGTTAATGGCAAGGCAGCGGAAAAACAGATGCGCAATGCCGGCAGGAATGCAGAGTTAAGGCGCGCCATCCGGAATCTCGACGTGTTGCCCGCCATGCCGGCTATTGCGCAAAAACTTCTGGCATTGAACCTGAATACCGAAGAAGGTGAACGGATGCTGATGGTGCTGATCGGGCAAGATCCGCAAATCTCGGCAAAAATCATCGGGCTTGCCAACTCAGCCGTAATTGGCGCATCGCGCCGCATCTCATCCGTGAAGGATGCCGCATTGCTGCTGGGCGCCAAACGCGTCCAATCGGTTGCGACTGGCATTGCCATTATTTCCATGATGGCCAAGGCGCCACCCTGCGAATTCAGTATCCGTGACTTATGGCTGCACGGCTTCCGTATCGCAGCCGCAGCCCAAGGCATCGCACACTTCATGCCGGCAAACATGCGGCCAACAGATGAACAGTTATTCCTGGCTGGCATGTTGCACGACATCGGCTATCTGGTGCTGGCCTACCTCGATCCGAAGCTGAGCGACAAGCTGCACAGTCATCTGGCTGCGGAATCCATGCGCCCGAAAATGGAAGTCGAACGCGAAATCCTGGATATATGCCATGATGAGCTGGGGGCAGAGCTGGCGCGTCACTGGAATTTGCCTGAAGAAATCATTACAGCACTGCGCTACCACCACAGCCCGGACGAAGCCGGAGAAGCGCCCGGGCAGATTCTGGCACGACTGGTTGATATCGCACAGAAACTGCTGCCATCTAATGGCAATAATGAAAGCCCGGTTTCTGAGATAAGCGCCAGGGAGTGGGAGCTGCTGGGCATAAACCCCGTAACAGCAGAGGAAATGAGGGAGCAGGCAAACAAGCGGGCAGAACAGGCTTCACAATCAGCCAGCTCGTTTATCTGACTTCCTGGCAGACGGCCGCACCTGTTAAGGGAGCGGCCACCTGTTGAATGCGGAACACACAGGGAACAATGCTAAAGAAGTCCGAACTCGTCACTCCCGCGAAGGCGGGAGTCCAGATAAATCAACAAGCTGGATGCCCGCCCCACGCCTTCGCGGGGGCAGGCTCTGCGCAGGCATGACGGCTTGTTCAGCGTATCCCTGATATTAGCAGCAGGCAGGATAGGGCAATAAAGCAAACATGGTAAATAATGGCATTGGCCATATAGACCTCAAGCAGGCCATCAATAAACTGGATGCGCTCCCTGCGATGCCTGCCATTGCGCAAAAACTGCTGGCATTGGACCTGAACACCGAAGAAGGCGAGCACATGCTGCTGGTATTGATCGAGCAGGATCCTCTGATTTCGGCAAAAATCGTGGGGCTGGCTAATTCGGCGATGATTGGCGCATCGCGCCGAATTACTACCGTGAAGGACTCCGCGATGCTAATGGGCACAAAGCGCGTCCAATCGGTCGCCACCAGCATTGCCATCATGACCATGATGACCAAAACACCAGCGACGAAATTCAGCATGCAGGACTTGTGGCTGCACAGTCTTGGCATTTCCTTTGCCATCCTGGGCATTGCCCGGTTTATACCGGAAAAAGTACGGCCACAGGAAGACCTGATATTCCTTGCCGGAATGCTGCACGATATCGGCTTTATGGCACTGGCTTATCTTGACCCGAAACTCAGCGACAGGCTGCACACCTGCCTGGCTGCAGAACCCGAGCGCCCGATAGTTGAGATCGAGAGGGAAGTTCTGAATGTATGTCATGAAGAGCTTGGAGCGGAACTGGCACGCCACTGGAATTTGCCCGAGGAGATCATTTCTGTAATACGCCACCATCATCAACCAGATGCAGCAGAAGTTTCGGTTGGCCGCGCCTTGGCGCGCATGATTAACATTGCAGAAAAACTGCTGCCGCACTTCTGCATTAGTGAATATGGGGGCTCCAGTATTGCGGTTGAAGAATGGAAGGCTCTGGGTATAGATCCATCCAAAGCAAATGAAATAAAAATGCAGGTTGAAGAGGGGGCGGAAGAAGCCCTGCAGTTTGTCGCCTCAGCGGCCTGACCTTCCCGCAGCCTGCTGGCGGATAAGGCCTGAAACCAGCTTCAAAATTGATCATTCCTCCACGCGTGAAGGCCTGCGCTCTGAAATGCAAAAAATGCCCCGGCTCTGTGTGTAACAGGCTGATGGCCATAATCAAAATGAGAGTTCTGCAAGGAATGGCAATATTCCCCAGTAGCCCTGTCATGGCAAAAAGCAGAAGAAAGGGCTCTTGTCGCGGCTTTACCCTGTTTGAGCTGATCGTGGCAATCATCATTGTGTCCATCCTTGCCGGGACGTTGCTCAACCGCGTGTGGTTTTACCAGGAGCAGGCGGAAAAAACCGCGATGGTTGAAGTGGCGGGGGCAATCCAGACGGCTCTGGTCTTGCAGTATGGGCGCCTGATGGCGCGCGGGGCAGAAGCCGATGCCACCGCGCTGGCGGCGGATAACCCGATGAACTGGCTGGCAAAACAGCCGGGTAATTATTCCGGCGAATTTTACGATCCGTCACCACGCTCGGTCGCGCCCGGCAACTGGGTGTTCGATCTGAAGTCGCGCGAGCTGATTTACGTGGTTGACCGTAGCGAGCATTTCACCCCTGGCAAGAGCGGGCAGAAATGGGTGCGCTACCGGGCTAACCTGATGCGCGAACCCGCCCAGGGAGTTTCCGGAAAGAATTCCAAAGAACCCGGCGGCGCACTGTTCGAGCCGATCGAACCATACTGGTGGTTTGATAATTCATTGCAAAATCCGGTTGAATGATTAAGAATACCCGCACCATTTGTAGAGTTGATATAGGACGCGCTCTTGAAGCTCAGGCTATGCTGTCCGGCTTGCGATAAGAAATAGCACTCGAAGTGAGGCACGTTTTTTGTGTTGCGGTCCTGGCGTAATTTTTCTAAGGAGGAGTGGAAATGAAACAACAACAAGGCTTTACCCTGATCGAACTGATTGTGGTAATCGTGATTCTCGGCATCTTGGCAGCGACAGCGCTGCCCAGATTTGCTGGCTTGGAAAGAGATGCCCGTTTTTCATCTGCCAAAGGCTTGATGGGTTCGGTGCAATCCGCTTCTGCATTGGCCCACGCAGCCTGGTTAGCCGCCAGCTCTGGGGCGGCGACCACCGTAACCATGGAGGGGGCGACCGTGAATCTTGTAAACGGATACCCAGCGGCTACTGCAGCAGGTATTGGCGTTGCGGCAGGACTGACTTCGGGGCAAGGGTACAACATCGACGCAGGCCCACCGTTCACGATCACTCCGGACGGCGTGACCACGGCGGCAACCTGCCAGGTGCAATACGCTGCTGCATCCGCTCCCGGTAATTCGCCAACAATTTCCCTGACCGCCACATCCGCCGCAAACTGCAGTTGACGCAATTTCACGGCAGGTAATTTGCGCAGTCAGGTTAAGACTGTGGAAACCGCCATTCGCGCCAAGCGGGGGAGATTCGTCTCCCCCGATTTTCTCCGGAATAGGGCATATCGTATTTGCGCTAGAATCTGCGCCATTCCCCGATGAGGCAGCGCGCATGATCCGTGTGCCAGGCAAATTTCCGGCGGCCACTCTTGCCGATGACGGCAGATTTCATCAATCCGGTTTTACCGTGGTCGAACTGGTCACCATCATGGTCATTCTCGGAATAATTGCGGCGGTAGCCGCGCCGCGTTTTTTCGGCCGCAACACGTTCGACAGCCGCAGCTTCTACGATCAGGTGATTTCCACCTTGCGCTACGCGCAGAAGTCGGCCATCGCCCAGCGCCGTTTCGTGTGCGTCGCGTTTACCGCGAACAGCGTTACCCTGACCTACGATCCCATTGCGCCCAGCGCAACCCACACCGTGGCTGCCTGTAGCGCCAACCTCGCCGGGCCAACCGGGCATGTGCCCCACTCGGTTTCCAACAGTACCGCATCTTTTCAGGGCGGCGCTCCGGCAACGTTTTACTTTGATGCATTGGGCAGAGCGAGCGCACCGGTGAGCGTCACGGTAAATGGCTATGCCACTCCCGTCACCGTCGAGGCGGAAACAGGCTATGTGTATTGAAAAGCGCATTGCCCGTTTCCCGCTCCCCGCTTCCAGGCAATCCGGCATCAGCCTGATCGAACTGGTCATGTTCATCGTCATCACCGGCATCGCGCTGGCAGGGATACTGCTGGTGATGAGCAGAGTTACCGCAAGCAGCGCCGACCCGCTGATCAGAAAGCAGGCGCTCGCAATCGCCGAATCGCTGCTGGAGGAAGTGGAACTGATGCCATTCACGTTCTGCGACCCGAACGATGCCAATGCGGCGAGCGCAGTCAGCGTGGCAGACTGCGCCAATTCGCAGGATGTGATCACCGGCCCGGCGCCCGGTACGGAAACACGCGGCTCTGCCACGGATCCGTTCGACAACGTGGCGGATTACAGCAATTACAGCATGGCGCCGATTGCGGACATAACAGGCACGACCATTGCCGGGCTGGGCAGCTATGCCGCCAGCGTGGCGATCCGCCGCGCGGGCAGCGCCTTGCTGGCCGCCGCCGATGACGGGACCGCGCTACGCATCACCGTCACAGTGACCGGCCCGGGCAACACCCAGGTGGTGCTGGATGGCTATCGCGCCCGCTATGCGCCAAGGGCGTTGCCATGATGCGGCGCCCTTCTCCCTTCCCCCTTTCCCCTTCTCATCCAGGTGGCTTCACCCTGGTTGAAATGACCGTGGTCATCGTGCTCACCGGCATCCTTGCCGGGATCGTCGCCCTGTTCATCCGCGCGCCGGTACAAGGTTACGTTGACAGCGCGCGCCGCGCCGGGCTGACCGACATCGCCGATACCGCGTTGCGCCGCATCAGCAGGGATTTGCGCCTGGCCCTGCCGAACAGCGTGGTAGTGACCAGCTCGGGCACGCAGTTCTCTCTGGACTTTCTCTCGACCTCGGGAGGCGGGCGCTACCGGGCCAGCGCTGGGGGAACAAATGACGTGCTGGATTTCACCGTAGCAGATATTTCTTTTGAAGTGCTGGGTGCGATGCCCATGTTGGCGGCGAATGACCAGATTGTGGTTTACAACCTCGGCACTCCCGGTGCGGACGCTTATCTCAACAATAACCGCGCAACCTATTCCTCCCATGCAGGCGGCATCATTACATTCGCTGCCGGCAAACAATTCCCCTTTGCATCGCCATCACAGCGTTTCCATGTAGTGAACGGGCAAGTGCGCTACCTCTGCGATACGGCGACCGGACAGTTGACCCGCTATTGGGGCTTTGCCATTGCCGCGCCCCCCGCCGTGCCCACCGTACCGGCGGGAGGAAGCAGCGCCCTGCTGGCGACCAGGGTCAGCGCTTGCGGCTTCGCATACAACGCCAACGTGGTCACACAACGATCCGGGCTGGTGACGTTGCAACTGACCCTCAGCGAAAGCGGCGAAAGCGTGGCGCTTTATAATGCGGTGCATGTGAGCAATGCGCCCTAAGCCGGACGAGCCGGAACCAAACAAGGAGCCTTGCAATACTCTCCCCCTCCCTTGACGGGAGGGGGCGGGGGGTGGGTGAACTGTGAGGGTTGCGGATGACCTCGTGGCTCACCCCCACCCTACCCCTCCCCCGTCAAGGGGGAGGGAATGTTTTGGCGCACTTGGAGGGGACTTCCAGAATGTCTTGGCACGTTTGGATGATGCTTCCATTCTTCTCAAAATATGTGAAGAGTTGGCTGATTAGTGACTAATTTATGACGATGCGACAAAAACTGCAGCGCGGATTCAGCCTGGTCACCGCCATCTTCCTGCTGGTAGTGCTGGCGGGACTGGGCGCGGCGATGATGACGTTCTTCACCGCGCAACAGCAGAGTTCGGCTCTGGACGTGCTGGGTGCGCGCGCGTACCAGGCGGCGCGCGCCGGGATAGAATGGGGCGCCTACCAGGCCGTACAATCCGCGAGCGGCGTATTTGCCACCGCATGCCAGCCGGGGCCGGCATCGCAGGTGCTGCCCGCACTGGCCGGTACGCTGGCTGATTTTTCGGTGAGCGTGAGTTGCAGTGCAACCTCAGCCGTTGAGGCGGCGGCGACATTGTGGGTGTACAGCATTACCTCCACGGCGACGCGCGGCACGGCGGGAAGCGCGGATTACGTCGAGCGGCAGATGACGGTTACAATTGCGCAGTAGCGCCACCGCACGCCTGGAGGAGCATGGACAGACCCGCCAAACCGCTTGTGCTGCTTCTGTCGTTTGCCGGCTTGCTGCTGGGCGCGGCGAACGCGGACGCACTGCCATGCACTTCGATTGCAACCGGCAACTGGGGTGTCGCGGGCACCTGGACTTCGGCGGGAAACTGCAATCGCGTGCCGACCGCCGCTGATGACGTAACCATCGCCACTGGCCACACCGTCACCGTCAACGTTGCCACAGCCAATGTGCTGTCCGTCACGGTCAACAGCGGCGCCACCCTGACCCAGACCCAGGCCTTGAGCACGGCTGGCGCGCTCGGCGTGGCAGGGACACTGACATCGAATAACGCCATGACCGTCACCGGCGCGACTACCGTAACCGGCAACCTGAACATCGTCGGCGCGGGGGCCAGAACCTTCAGCGGCCTGGTGACCGTCACCGGCGGAACCTGGAACAACTCGGGCAACCGGGCCGTCACCTTCCGTGGCGGCATCACCAACAACGGCACATTCACCGCCGGAACAGGGACGCAGACGTTTAACCTGACCCAGGCCATCGGCGGCGCAAGCCCCGTCAATTTCGGCGGCATCGTTGCCGTGGTTGGTGCGGTCACGGTCACCAATAACAACACCAATATCGTCACGGTCGCGGGCAACCTGACCGGCAGCGTCGCCGGTTCCACTTGGGTGAATGCGGCGAACTCGACACTGAACTATGGCGGCGCGGCAGCACCGATGGGTACGCGGGTGTTCACCGCGAGTGCAGTTCCGAACACGGTGAACTACAACGGTGGCGCTGCCCAGGCCGTCAAGACTGCCAACTACAACAATCTTACCGTCACCAAACCGGCGGGTGTCGCCGCGACCACAGCAGCGGGGACGGTGAACGTGACCGGAGTACTGACCGTTACCTCAGGGACCCTCAACATTGCCGGCACCACGATTGCAGTAACCGGCGCCACCAACGTGAGCGGCACGCTCGGCATCACCTCGACGACCGGCACCAAGACCTTCACCGGACTGGTAACGGTCAATCCCGGCGGAACCTGGACCAACACCACGGAAGCAGTCACCTTTCGCGGCGGCATCACCCACAACGGCGCTACCTTTACGGCCGGGACCGGCACCCAGACCTTCGATATCAACAGCCAGGCCATCGGCGGCGCGAGCCCCATCAACTTCGGCGGCATTGTTGCCGTGACCGGCGCGGTCACGGTCACCAATAACAACACCAATATCGTCACGGTCGCGGGCAACCTGACGAGCAGCGTCGCCGGTTCCACCTGGGTGAATGCGGCGAATTCGACGCTGAATTACGGCGGCGCGGCAGCGCCGATGGGGACGCGGGTGTTTACCGCGAGCGCCGTCCCGAACACGGTGAATTACAACCGGGCAGGGGCGCAGACAATGAAACAGGCCACCTATCACCACCTGACCGTGAGCGGCAGCGGCATCAAGGCGACAGGCGCGATCACCCTGCAGGTTAATGGCACGACAACCGTCGCCGGCACAGCCACCCTCAACATCAGCTCGACCACCGGCACGAAAACCTTCGCCGGCCCCGTCATCGTCAATGCCGGCAGCTCGTGGACAAACACCGCCAACGAGGCTGTCACCTTTCGCGGCGGCATCACCCACAACGGCACCACCTTTACGGCCGGAACCGGCACCCAGACCTTCGATATCAACAGCCAGGCCATCGGCGGCGCGAGCCCCATCAACTTCGGCGGCATCGTTGCCGTGACCGGCGCGGTCACGGTCACCAATAACAACACCAATATCGTCACGATCGCGGGCAACCTGACCGGCAGCGTCGCCGGCTCCACCTGGGTGAATGCGGCGAATTCGACGCTGAATTACGGCGGCGCGGCAGCGCCGATGGGTACGCGGGTGTTTACCGCGAGCGCCGTCCCGAACACGGTGAATTACAACCGGGCGGGGGCGCAGATCGTGAAAGTGCCGTCCGGCGCCCCGGCAACCTATTATCACTTGACCCTGTCCGGCAGCGGCGTCAAGACCCTGCCGGCAACGGCGATGACCATTGCCGGTAGCTTTACGGTTTCCGGCACGGCGACCGCTACTGCCGCAGCAGCACTTGCGGTAGGCGGCAACTGGAGCGAGACCGGGGCATTTGCTCCCGGCACGCAAACCGTGACGTTAAACGGAACATCCGCGCAAACCATCAGCGGCACCAGCCCGGTCAACTTCAACAACCTGACTGTCACCAATGGAACCAATCCGAACATAACGCTGGCAACCCATGTAACGGTGGCGGGCGCGCTGACCGGCATCGTCACGCTGACCTCGACCTGCCCGATTGATTACACGCTGACTGCGGGTGCCTTGATAATGCATAGCTGCCTTCCCGTCACGCCGCCCGCAAATTTTAATTGCGTGGAATCCGGCGCAAGCGCGTCAGCCGGGCATCTTTATACCAGGCTCGCAGGCACCGGCTTCAGTTTCGACGTGGTCGCCCTGAAAGCGGACGGCACGGTGGAAACAAGCTACGCCTCCGCCGCCAACAAAAATGTGACAGTGGAACTGGTGGAGGGATCGGGCGCCACCGCCTGCGCCAGCCGCGCCGCGCTCACCCCCGCCGTATCCCAGACCCTCACCTTCATTGCTGCCGA
The DNA here is from genome assembly GCA_016213335.1 of Nitrosomonadales bacterium. Lineage (GTDB taxonomy): Bacteria > Pseudomonadota > Gammaproteobacteria > Burkholderiales > Gallionellaceae > VIKH01. Next base: position 8,236 of record JACRAQ010000072.1, on the reverse strand, counting down.
CGCAGGGCGCAAGGCGGCAGCCAATATGACCGTCAACAAGGCCTACACCAACCTGCGCTGCCGGGTCACCGATGCCAACCAGTCGCCAAGTGTTATTGGTTGTTCGACGGACAATTTTGTCGTCCGCCCGGCGGGGTTTACCGTCTCTTCAACAGATGCGACCAATACCGGCACAAGCGGCGCGCCCGCCATCAAGACCGGTGCGGGCTTCAACCTCACCGCTGCCTCGATTGCGGGGTATAACGGCACGCCCGCCATCGACAACACCGCCGTGACCGGCACGCCCAATGCCGGCACGATAGGCGGCGCCTTTGCCGCAGCGCCGCCGGCGACGGGCACGGCGGAAGGCAATGCGTTCTTCTACAGCGAGGTCGGCAACTTTGGCTTGGGCGCCAACGCCGTATTCGACAATACCTTTACGAGCGTGGATCAGCCGAATGACTGTACGGCGGATTTTTCCAACACACTGGCGAGCGGCAAGTATGGCTGCTATTTCGGCAGCGGCGCAGTGCCTTTTGTCGCCGGCAGCAGCGGCTTCGGGCGTTTCATCCCGGACAATTTCAATGTCGGCTTCAACACTCCCTCTTTCGGTGCCGCGTGCGGCACATTCGGCTACGTCGGACAGGTGTTTTCCTTTACCACGACACCGGTGATGACGGTGGTGGCCAGGCAAGGCACCGCAAACGGTCTCACTAATACCACGACGGCAAACTATGCCGATGCGTACATGAAGCTGACCAATGCCAGCCTCGCCCAGGTGCCTTATGGCACCACGGCGGGCAGATATTTCCGCTTCGACGCGCTGGGGGGAGGCGCCACCCCCGTGCTCGATACCGGCGGGCTGCCGCCAGCATCCTCCGACCCGGCTATCGGAACCTTCACCAACGGCGTGGGTACGCTCACCTTCGGGGCGGGCACGGGGGCACTGTTCACCCGCAGCCTCACCGCGCCGAATGCCCCGTTCAACGCGGATATTGCGCTGGCGCTCAACGTGGTGGATGCCGATGGCGTGGCCTTTGCGGGCAATCCCGCCACGTTCGGCGCGGCAAGCGCAGGCGGCGGCATCGCCTTCGGCGGCGGCAAGGGGATGCGCTTCGGCAGGCTCAAGCTCGTCAACGCGCACGGCTCTGAACTGCTCAACCTGCCGGTTCCGGTCCAGGCGCAATTCTGGAACGGCACGGCGTTCGTAACCAACACCGCCGACAATTGCACCGCGCTTGCCGCGAACAGCATCGCGCTCACAACACCGCCTGCGGGTGTCGGCGTGAGCGCGGGCATTACGCTTTCTGCCGGCGCGGGATCGCTGATCCTGACCAAGCCAACCACCCCGGCGAAAGTTTCAGTGGATTTGTGCGTGGACCTGGGCGCCGACCCGGCTGGCGGAACCGTCTGCTCCGCCACATCTGCAGCCAGGAGCTATCTGCAAGGCATCTGGCCCCTTGGCGCCAATTACAACAATGATCCCGCCGCCCGTGCCACCTTCGGCGTATATAAAGGCGGCAACGAATTTATCTACCTGCGGGAAAACTATTGAAGCAGGTAAACCCGCTTCAATAGCTTGGCTACGGCATAACCTGCTTCGCAATGTGTTGCGGCGACAAGAAATCAATTGACAGCAATGAGTTGTTAGCATACTTTCACGTTGTTTATCCAGTACATTCATGAACCTGCCTTCTCTAGCCGACCTGCTCAGCCGAACCCGCCAGCGCGTGGGCTGGTTCGCTGTTTGCCCGAGCAGCAAGGGGGTGTATTTCGCACAGGTGAAACATTCCAAAAACAAGCCGCCATGCGTGATGGTGTGCGTTTTCCACCCCGTGGAAAATGCGACGCCTGCTGTGCTGGAAAAATTGTGCAGGAGTATGCGTGCCGGAAACTTCCAGTTCGTTACCCTGCTCGAGCCCGGCGAATACCAGATGCTGCTGGTGGAGGCGCCTAACGTCCCGGTGGACGAACTCAGGACAGCCGTGCGCTGGCGCATCAAGGACATGCTGAACTGCCACGTAGACGATGCCACGATAGATGTGCTGCAGATCCCGCCCAACAAGAAAAGCGGTGCAGAACGCCCGCAATCCCTGTATGCCATCGCAGCACCCAACGAGACCATCAAGAAACGCATCGCGCTGTTCGAGAAAGCGAAAATTGACCTGCAGGTGATAGATATCCCGGAAATGGCGCAACGCAACGTGGCCGCGCTGTTCGAGGAGGGCGAGCGCGGGCTGGCGCTGCTGTCTTTCAACGACAAGGGCGGAATGCTCACCCTGACCTGCGACGGCGAGCTGTATCTGGCGCGCCACCTCGAAATCACCGCCGGGCAATTGCTGGACAGCAACGAGAGCCTGCGGCGGCAACATCTGGAGCGCGTGGAACTGGAGCTGCACCGTTCGCTGGATTATTTTGGCCGCCAGTTCAGCCATATTCCGGTAAACCGCTTGCTGGTTTCCGCGCCGGAACAACTGGGCCTGGTGCCGCAGCTCGCCTCCAGCCTCGAGCTGCCGGTGGAGCAACTCGATCTGGCCAGCGTTCTGGATATCGGCGCCGTGCCCGAACTGGCCGACAGCGGCTATGCCGCTCACCTGCTGCCGGTTCTGGGAGCCGCGCTGCGGCTCGAAAGGCGGGCGCTGTGAGCCAGCAAATCAACCTGTACAACCCGGTATTCCTGAAGCGGAAAAAATACTTTTCCGCTTTCGCCATGTTGCAGGCGCTGCTTCTGATCGCCTTCGGCTCGGCGCTGTTCTACGCTTATGCGGCTTACCAGGTCAGGCTGCTGGCCAAACAGCATGACGAAACCGGCAAGCGCTACACCGCCGAGCAACTCAAGCTGGCACGCTACACCGCAGAATTTTCGCCGCAGCAGGCCGGCCAGCTGCTGGAAGAAGAATTGAAAAGTGCGGAAGCCAGGGCGGCAGCGCAGCGTGAACTTATCGACACCCTGAAAAGCGGCGCGACCGGCAATACTACCGGCTATTCCGAATACATGCGGGCGTTCGCGCGCCAGGCGGTAAACGGCCTGTGGCTGACCGGGTTCAACATCACCGGTGATGCGGCGCAGATCAGCATGAGCGGCGCGGTGCTGTCTCCCGAATTGCTGCCGGTCTACGTGCAAAGGCTGGGCGGGGAAAAAGTGATGCGCGGAAAAACGTTCGCATCGCTGCAAATGCGCCAGCCCAGGACGGAAAACGGCAAAGCGGTGCGCTACGTCGAATTCACCCTGCAATCTTCGGAAGACGGCGGGGCGGCCAAATGATAAAGCTGTACTGGGGAAAGCTCGCCGTCAAAATTGACGGGATGTCACTGCGCGAACGCGTGCTGATCTTTGCCGCTCTCGCATTCTTGCTGGTCTCGCTGGTCAACACGCTGTTTATTGACTCCCTGCTGGCGGAGCAGAAGAAGCTTTCCGGCCAGGTAGTGCAGCAACAGGAAAAAATGAAAGAGATTCAGGCGCGGGTAGCGGCATTGATTGAAGCCAGGAAAAATGATGCGAATTCTCCGCTGCGCCTGCGCCTGAACCAGGTCAGGCAGCAAATTGCGGACGGCGATGCCTATCTGCAAGGCCGCCGTGACCGGCTGGTGGCACCGGAAAAAATAGCCGGGCTGCTGCAACAGGTGCTCGCCAGGAACGGCCGGCTGCAACTGGTCAGCCTGCAAACCTTGCCGGTTACTTCCCTGATCGAGAAAACGTCCAAACCGGAAAATGCGGGCACGGCGGTGAAACAGGAACGACAGATATTCCGGCACGGTGTGCAGCTCACCGTGCGCGGCAGCTACCCGGATCTATTGCGCTACCTCACCGAGCTCGAGCATTTGCCGTCCAGCATGTTCTGGGGCATGGCCGCATTGACCGTGGTACAGCATCCTGCGGCAGAGCTGACCCTGACCATCTACACCTTGAGCCTGGATAAAACATGGCTGCAGGTTTGATAGACTCAAGCTGTTCATTAGAGCGGAACCATTCCTTCCCCCTTGCAGGGGGAAGATTAGGATGGGGGTTAACGCTACGAAAAGGCCACCTTTCTACCCCCTCCCCAACCCTCCCCCTGCAAGGGGGAGGGAGTACTTCGGTTAATGGGCAAGTTAGTACAAACAGAAGATGGCACAAGTCAGTCGTTGCACGGTCGCGCCGCTCCTCTACCCTCTGCCTTCTGCTCTCTGTCTTCTGCCTTCTGTCCTCTGTCCTCTGCTGCGCCGAAGAACTGCCTGATCCCACCCGCCCGCCCGCCGAAATTGCTGCCCCGCAAACGCAGGCTGTCACCCCGAAAGAAAGCGGCCTGCAATCGGTCATCATTTCGCCCGTCCGCCGCGCGGCCATCATCAACGGGCAAACAGTCATGCTGGGGAGCAAAGTGGGCGACGCCAAACTGGTTGAAATCAGCGAGAGCGGTGTAGTATTGCAGGGGCCGCACGGACGGCGCGTGCTGGCGCTCTTTCCCGAAGTGGGGCTAAAACAAAAGCCTCCCGCGACGACACCCGATAACAAAGATGTAAAACGCGCGGCAAAAAATCCCCTGTCCGCCCGCAAGGCGGACGAACAAGCCGCCCAGGAGGAGGGAAAATGAGAATAATAGCGTGGATACTGGTGCTGGCCGGCTTATCGGCATGCGTTGCGCCCAGCCAGAAAAATACCACGGCGGAAACCATACGCCAGGAAATGGACACTGCGGCGCAGGACAGCGCCAAGCCCGCCAAACCCGATGCGATCAGCCAGGCGCTGCTGCCGCCGCTCACGGTACAGATGCCCAAGACCGACAGCAAACCCCTGGAAGCCAGGTTCGATCTCAGCGTAAACCACACCCCGGCCAGCCAGGTTTTCATGGCGATCGTGTCGGGCACACGCTACAGCATGCTGGTACACCCGGATGTGGCTGGCAATATCTCGCTCAACCTCAAGGACGTGACAATATTCGAGGCGCTGGAGGCGATCCGCGAACTGTATGGCTACGAATACAAGGTGGATGCAGCCCGCATTTACATCCAGCCGGTTTCGCTGCAAACGCGGCTGTTCCAGGTCAGCTATCTCACCGGCCAGCGCGCCGGAACATCATCGTTGCGGGTGTCGGGCGGATCGGTGGTGGACAGCAGCTCCGGCCCAGCGACCGGGGGCAGCAGCACCCCGCAAACAACCTCAACCCGCGCACCGGACAGCAGCAAGGTCACCATGACATCCAGCACGGATTTCTGGGCCGAGCTGGGTCATTCGCTGAACGCCATTGTCGGCACCGAAAAGGGCCGCAGCGTAGTGATCAGCCCGATGTCGGGCGTGATCGTGGTGCGCGCCATGCCGGATGAGCTGAGGAACGTGGCGTCCTATCTCAAGGCATCGCAGATTTCCATCGAGCGGCAGGTGATCCTGGAAGCGAAGATTGTCGAGGTGCAATTGAACGACAGTTTCCAGTCCGGAGTAAATTGGGCGGCGTTCAAGACAGGCCCGAACAGCAGGATATCTGCCGGAAATCTGGCGCCGGGAACCGTGCTTCAGACAGCCGGGCCGCTGGCGAGCGGCGCGACGACGATAGACTCTGCGACACGGGCCGTTACAGGCGCCAGGCTGGATTCCATTCCGGGGCAGGATATGGTTGCCGCTACCGCTGGCGGGCTGTTTGGCCTGGCCTTTCAAACCAGCAATTTTGCCGCGCTGCTGAATTTCCTGGAAACGCAGGGCAACGTGCATGTGCTGTCCAGCCCCCGCATCGCCACCCTCAACAACCAGAAGGCAGTGCTGAAGGTGGGCACGGATGAATTCTTCGTGACCAACGTCTCCACCACCACCACCACCGGCACCGCCACCACCTCCACGCCAACCGTCACGCTGCAGCCGTTTTTCTCCGGCATCGCGCTGGACGTGACGCCGCGCATAGACGAGAGCGGCGAGATCATCCTGCACATCCACCCCTCGGTCAGCCTGGTGTCCACGGTGACCAAATCGGTGAACACTGGCGTGGGCGGTACGCTGAGTCTGCCGCTGGCATCAAGCTCGATTTCGGAAACGGACAGCATCGTGCGTGCCCGCGACGGCCAGATCGTGGCCATCGGCGGCCTGATGCGCCAGGCGACGTTCGACGACCAATCCGGGCTGCCGGGTTTGCCCAAAGCGATGTTCGGGCAAACCGGCAAGCGCACCGAAAAACGCGAGCTGGTCATCCTGCTGAAGCCTACCGTGGTTGACAGCAATATGGACTGGTCGGACGACATCTCGCGCAGCCGCGACCGCATGAACGGCATGAGCAATTCTTCTGGCGTCAGACCGTGACTTTTTGCAAAAAACAACTGTCATTTCGAGCGTAGCGAGAAATCCATGCTTGACTGAAAAAGTGTTGCGATGCAGGAAAGAAGCTATTTTGTGTATTTGCTGACCAATTGGAATAATCGGGTAATGTATGTTGGCGTTACCAACAATCTGGAGCGCAGGATTTACGAACACAAGAACAAGCTAGCCAAAGGTTTTACGGAAAAATACAACGTGAATAAACTGGTGTATTTTGAGGTTACCAGCGATATAACTGCTGCAATAACCAGAGAGAAATCAAGAAGTGGCGACGGGAGAAAAAGGACGCACTGGTTAATGCAGTTAATCCGGAATGGCTGGATATAAGTGAGGGTTTTAGTGTTTGTTGAGTGACAAGATTTCTCGCTACGCTCGAAATGACAGGAGGGCGTAATGACAGGTGTTGTTTTAAACGAGAACTGGCAAGAGAGAGGAAATCGGCACACGCCGGCATAACAACCCATGTATTTACAGCACTTCGGCCTGCGTGAAGCCCCGTTCGGGCTGACCCCGGATACCAGCTTTTTTTTCGCCTGCTCCAGCTACCAGGAAGCGCTCAACACTCTGCTGGTGGCGGCGCGCAACGGCGAAGGTTTCATCAAGATCGTGGGCGAGGTGGGTAACGGCAAGACCCTGCTGTGCCGCAAATTTCTCGCCACCCTCAACCAGGGCGAGCGCGCCGCAACCACCGCCATCGGCACGCAGGATGAAAATACCGCAACGCGCGCCTCCGGAAAATTCGTCACCGCCTATGTTCCCAACCCCTACCTCGAGCCGCGCAGCCTGCTGCTGGCGCTGGCTGACGAGTTCCGCATCTCCCTCGACAAGGAAGTTGACCAGCACCAGTTGCTCAAGCGCCTGACCCTTGCGCTGCTGGAATTCGCGGGCGAGGGCAAGCGCGTTCTGGTGTGCCTGGACGAAGCGCAGGCGATGCCGCTGGAAAGCCTGGAGGTGCTGCGGCTGCTCACCAACCTGGAAACCGAAAAACGCAAGCTGCTGCAAGTGGTGCTGTTTGGGCAACCGGAGCTGGACGAGCGCATGAAGCAGGATTCGGTGCGGCAGTTGCGCCAGCGCATCAGCTTCCAGTATGCGCTGCACGGCTTGCGCAGCGGCGAACTGGACCGTTACTTGCGCCACCGCTTGAGCGTGGCGGGCTATTCCGGTGAAACCTTGTTTTCCGGGGGAGCGGTGCGCGTGTTGCACCGCGTCAGCGGCGGCACGCCGCGCCTGGTCAACATCGTCGCGCACAAGGCGATGCTGCTGGCATTCGGCGAAGGGCGGCAACAGGTTGGAGCGCGCCACGTGCGCAACGCCGCCAGCGACACTCCGGAAGCGCGGCGCGACTGGCTGGCGCTGGGCTGGGGCATCGCCGCGCTGGTGCTGTCGCTGGCGGGAGCTGGCTGGCTGGTCTGGCATCCATGAGCGTCATCAACCAGGTTTTGAGCGATCTGGAAAAACGCGGGGCCAACGCGCTGCCCGGCGAGCCGTCGGTCCGCGTGGTTCCGGCCCGGAAGAACCGGCTCCTGCCGGTTTTGCTGGCGGCGGCAGCACTGGTCTTGGCGCTGGTGCTGGGGATGCAATGGTACAGCGGCACGCAGCCCGGGCATCCTCCCCCTGCAGTTGAAGGCTCGCTGCACAACGGTGAAGCATCTGCCGTTGCCCCCCCGGCAGGAGTTGCGACAGGATCAATTGCTTTCAACAGCGCCAGCAATGCCGCAGCAGTTTCCGCCGCAAGCGCGGTATCCTCGCCCGCACCCGCAGCGCTCCCCCGCGCGGAATCCCAGCAAGCTGGTGCGAGCGCGCAGGAAGCCGGCCGTGAAGAGAACAGGCAACGGGACAGTGTGCAAAATAATGGCGAAGCTGCCGCGCCGGCCATGCGCATGAGTTTCGAGCTGAGCACCGTTCCCCTGCCTTCCAGTTTGCGCTCCCCCCCCCCATCCGTGGGCATCGGCCCGCGCCCCAACCCCGCCCAACCGT
>JACRAQ010000075.1 GCA_016213335.1 Nitrosomonadales bacterium | reverse complement strand
AGCCCGCCGCTGGTGGTGGCCTACGCCATCGCGGGCAGGGCGAACATCAACCTCGACACCGAGCCGCTGGGCACGGGGAAGGACGGTCAGCCTGTTTACCTGAAAGACATCTGGCCGAACAGTGCGGAAGTACAGACGATGATGAAGTACGCCGCCGACCCGGCGGTGTACCAGAGACTGTACTCCGACCTTACCCGCGACCTGCCGCTGTGGAACGCCATCGCCGCGCCCACCGGCGACCGCTACCAGTGGGACGATTCCACCTACATCGCGCGCCCGCCGTTCTTCGATGCCTTCCCCCTCCCCAACCCTCCCCCGGAGGGAGAGGGGGCAAACGGCTCGCTACGCGAGCCCCAACCCCTTAACGACATCAAAAGCGCAAAAGCGCTGGCGCTGCTCGGGGATTCCGTCACCACCGACCACATCAGCCCGGCGGGCAGCTTCAAACCCACCACGCCCGCAGGAAAATACCTGCAGGGCCACAAAGTCGAAGTGAAGGACTTCAACAGCTATGGCGCGCGGCGCGGCAATCACGAGGTGATGATGCGCGGCACCTTCGCCAACGTGCGCATCAAGAACCTGATGCTGCCCGCAAAGGCCGACGGCAGCCGCGTCGAGGGTGGCTACACGCTGTACAAGGGTGAGCAGATGGCGATCTACAACGCCGCGATGAAATACATCGCCGACGGCACGCCCACGGTGATTTTCGCCGGCGAGGAATACGGCACCGGCTCCAGCCGCGACTGGGCGGCGAAAGGCACGCAGTTGCTGGGTGTGAAGGCGGTCATCGCAAAATCCTACGAGCGCATCCACCGCAGCAACCTGGTCGGCATGGGCGTGCTGCCGTTGCAGTTCAAGGGCAACGATTCGCTGGCATCGCTGGCTCTGACCGGCGAGGAAACCTTCGATATCGGCGGCATAGACGCAAACCTGAAACCGCAACAAGACGTGACCCTCACCATCCGCCGCAAGGACGGCAGCGCGCAACAAGTGCCGCTGCTGCTGCGCATTGATACGCCGATCGAAGTGGACTACTACCGCGCAGGCGGGATACTGCCGTATGTGCTGAAGGAACTGACGGATTGATGTGGTGCGTGCAGCCCAAAAGGGTTACCGCATTTTCTGGCAACAATGGGCGGGCCAGATGCTTCGTTTGCTCCGCTCAAGATCATTTTTCCTGAGCTGGCTTTTTCTGCAACCTCGTTATTGCTCCGGCAAACATAGCCCCCAGCGCATATAATCCGCGCCTGTCATCTTCCATTAGCATACCGGTGAAAAACTCAGGGCTGGCAACCGTAGCGCAACTGCGCGAGTTTGACGAGATCGTGGACGTGCGCACGCCTTCCGAGTACGCGGAAGACCACATCCCCGGCGCGCTCAATGGCCCGGTGTTGAGCGACGAGGAGCGCGCGCGCGTCGGCACGCTGTACAAGCAGCACTCGCCGTTTGAGGCCAGGAAAATTGGCGCGATGCTGGTCGCGCGCAACATCGCGCGCCACATCGAAAGCCGCTGGCTGGGCAAACCCAAGTCCTGGCACCCGCTTATCTATTGCTGGCGCGGCGGACAGCGCAGCGGTGCGATGACGCATATCCTGCGCCAGATCGGTTTCGCCGCCGAAAAACTCGACGGCGGCTACAAGAGCTACCGCCATCACGTGCTGCGGCAGCTCCACGCGCTGCCGCCCAAATTCTCCTTCCGGGTATTGTGCGGGCTGACCGGCAGCGGCAAGAGCCGTCTGCTGGCCGCCCTGCAGCAGGCTGGCGCGCAGGTGCTGGACCTGGAAGGGATCGCACGGCATCGCGGCTCGGTGCTGGGCGACATGCCGGACACGGCGCAGCCGTCGCAGAAAAGCTTCGACAGCCTGGTGCTGGAAAAGCTGGAATCATTCGACCCTGGCGCCCCGGTTTATGTCGAATCCGAAAGCAAAAAAATCGGTCAGCTGCGCGTGCCGGACGAACTGATCGCGGCGATGTGGCTCAGTCCTTGCCTGCGGCTGGAAACGGCAACGGCATTACGGGTGGCGCTGTTGCGCGAAGAGTATGCCCATTTCCTGCGCGACCCTGAGCTGCTGCACCAGCAGCTCGAACGCCTGAAGGGCCTGTACTCCAGCGACTTGCTGAATCACTGGCGATCGCTGTGCGAAGCACAGGAGTGGGACAAATTCATCGCCGAACTGCTGGAGCGGCATTACGACCCGGCTTACCACAAGTCCATACGCGGTCATTACCGGCACTACGATGAAGCGCAGCGGCTCACCCTCAACACGCTGAGCGAGAAAGATTTTCGCGCGCTGGCCGACGAGGCGCTTGCCTTGTCCGGAAAATTTATCAACAATGGCGGCACTGTTTAAGGAATCTTCATGCTTGGTCAGGTTATAGCCGATTTTGAGTTGCCCGCCACCGGCGGAACCACTTTCAAGCTCTCCGCCGCGCGCGGCAAAACCCTGGTGATTTATTTCTACCCCAAGGACAATACTCCGGGCTGCACTGCGGAAAGCCAGCAATTCCGCGACCTGTACCCGGACTTCCAGAAGGCGGGATGCGAGGTGGCCGGCATTTCGCGCGACAGCATCCGCTCCCATGAAAACTTCAAGGCCCGCTTCACGCTGCCGTTCGCCCTTCTGGCGGACGAAGACGAAACCGTGTGCACGCAGTTCGGCGTGATCAAGCAGAAAACCCTGTATGGCAAGCAGGTGCGCGGCATCGAGCGCAGCACCTTCGTGCTCGACCGCAACGGCGCGCTGCGCCGCGAATGGCGCGGCGTAAAGGCGGACGGCCATGCCCGCGAAGTGTTGCAGTTCGTTCAAACCCTCTGAGGAGTGCCATGTCACCCGGCAAAACAGCAGCACCCCCCCCTGCCACCAACGGGCAAGCCCGTTCCCCTGATGGAACTACTAGCCATTCCACTAGGCCGCCCAAAGACGGCAGCCAAGTGGCTGGTTATCTCCCCGGCCCTCTGGGTGAAGCAACTAGCCATTCGACTAGGCTGCCAGAAACCGCAGCCAAGTCGCTGGTTATCCCGCAAGCGGGCGAGGGGGACAAAGCCTCGCTACGCGAGCCTCAAGTAAAATTGTTCGTGCTGGATACCAACGTGCTGATGCACGACCCGACCAGCCTGTTCCGCTTCGAGGAGCACGATATTTATCTGCCGATGTTCGTGCTGGAAGAGCTGGACAACGGCAAGAAAGGCATGTCGGAAGTCGCACGCAACGCGCGCCAGGCCAGCCGTTTTCTCGACTCAATCGTCAGCGAAACCGCGCACGATATCGGGCAGGGCATCCCGCTGCAGATCCAGGGCAACCAGGCGGCCACCGGGCGGCTGTTCCTGCAAACCCAGCTCATCTCCCACGAGTTGCCGCCCACGCTGGAGCACGGCAAAGCCGACAACGCCATCCTCGGGGTGATGCTGTTCCTGCAAAAGCAGCAGCCGAAACACGCGGTGATCCTGGT
>JACRAQ010000070.1 GCA_016213335.1 Nitrosomonadales bacterium | reverse complement strand
TGTTTGCGCAGAAAATTGCGCATGGCAACCGACACATCGCCGAAATCAATATCCACCGGGCAGGGGGTGAGGCACTTGTGGCATATCGTGCAGTGGTCCGCCACATCGCCGAATTCGTCGAAATGCGCGAGAGAAACGCCGCGCCGCGTCTGCTCCTCGTACAGGAACGCCTCGATCAGCAGCGAGGTGCCGAGTATTTTGTTGCGCGGCGAATACAGCAGGTTGGCGCGCGGCACGTGCGTGGAGCACACCGGCTTGCACTTGCCGCAACGCAGGCAGTCCTTGATCAGGTCGGAGATTTTTCCCAGCTCGCTTTTCTCCAGGATCAGGCTTTCCAGTTCCATCAAACTGAAGCTGGGCGTGTAGGCGCGCTCCAGGTTGCCGCCTGCCAGCAGCTTGCCGCGGTTGAAGTGGCCCTGCGGGTCAACCCGCCGCTTGTAGGCGGCGAAGGCGGCGATTTCTTCCGGTTCCAGGAAATCGAGTTTGGTGATGCCGATGCCGTGTTCGCCGGAAATCACGCCCCCCAGCGATTTGGCCAGCTGCATGATGCGCTCGACCGCCCGGTTCGCCTGCTGCAGCATGGCGTAATCGTCCGAGTTGACCGGGATGTTGCTGTGCACGTTGCCGTCACCGGCGTGCATGTGCAGCGCCACGAACACGCGGCCTTTCAGCACGCTCTGGTGGATGGCATCGCAGTGGTCCAGGATGGCCTGGTAGGCGCGCCCGCCGAAGATCTGCTGCAGCGGCTCGCGGATCTCGGTTTTCCAGGAAGCGCGGATACTGTGCTCCTGAAGGGACTGGAAAACCGTCGAGCCGGAAGACGGAAGACGTAAGTTGTCAGTTGCGGGTTGCTCAGAACTTGCGTCTTTCAACTCATGACTTGGTTTGTCCAGATTATCCAGCAGCCACTGCCAGCGTGCGCGCACCCTGGCGAGCAGATCGCGCGCCTGCTGCGGGCGGGTGTCGAGCAGCACGGCGTCACTCAGTAGCTCGTCATCCCGGCCATCCAGCGGCAGGTCGCCGGCAAAGAAATCCTGCAACGCTTCCACCAGCTTGAGTTTGTTGGTCAGGGAAAATTCGATGTTGATGCGCTCCACGCCGTCGCAGTAATCGCCCATGCGCGGCAGCGGGATGACCACGTCCTCGTTGACCTTGAAAGCCTTGGTATGTTTGGCGATGGCGGCGGTGCGCGCGCGGTCCAGCCAGAATTTCTTGCGCGCCTCGGCAGAGACCGCGATAAACCCCTCGCCACTGCGCAAGTTGGCGAGCCGCACCACTTCCGATGCGGCTTGCGCCACGGCGTTTTCGTCGTCGCCCACCACGTCGGCGAGCAGCACCATCTTGGGGCGGGTGCCGCGCCTGGACTTGGTGGCGTAGCCCACCGCCTTGAGGTAGCGCTCGTCCAGGTGTTCCAGGCCTGCCAGGAACACCTTGCACGCAGAGAATGGGGAAGGAGGAAGGGTGCACTTGTCGAACAACGCGGTGATCTCGACAATCGCGGGCACCGCCTCGTGAACCTGGCCGAAAAATTCCAGACACACCGTGCGCGTATGCGCGCGCGCGCGGTGCAGAATGAAGCGCGCCGAGGTGATGATGCCGTCGCAGCCCTCTTTCTGGATGCCGGGCAGGCCGGAGAGGAATTTGTCGGTCACGTCCTTGCCCAGGCCGCTCTTGCGGAATTTGCTGCCGGGAATCTCCAGCATTTCCGGCTCGCCGTGCGGGGTCTTGCCGTCCGCTTCGAAGCGGCTGATGCGGAAGCGCGCAATATCCGCATCGTGGATCTTGCCCAGGTTGTGGCCGATGCGCTCCACCGTCATCCACAAGCCATCCGGCGCGACCATGCGCCACGAGGCCAGGTTGTCCAGCGCGGTGCCCCACAGCACGGCCTTTTTGCCGCCCGCATTCATGGCGACGTTGCCGCCGATGCACGAGGCATCCGCCGAGGTCGGGTCCACCGCGAACACCAGATTGCTGGCATCCGCCGCTTCCATCACGCGGCGCGTGACCACGCCCGCGCCGCAATGGATGGTGGCAACCTGTTGGTCCAGCCCCGGCAATTGCAGCGTTTCCACGGCGGAAAGCGCGTCCAGTTTTTCCGTGTTGATGACGGCGGAGCGCTTGTCCAGCGGCACCGCGCCGCCGGTGTAGCCAGTGCCGCCGCCGCGCGGGATGATGGTCAGCTCCAGCTCGATGCAGGCGCGCACCAGCGGCGCGACTTCTGCTTCGGTATCCGGGTGCAGCACCACGAACGGGTATTCCACGCGCCAGTCGGTGGCGTCCGTCACGTGCGAGACGCGTGCCATGCCGTCGAACTGGATGTTGTCGCGGCGTGTGAAGCGTCCCAGCACCCGCAGTGCGCGGCGGCGCAACTGCGCGGTGTGCTCGAACTCGGCGGAGAACTCGTTGACCGCATGGTGCGCCAGCTCCAGCAGGCGCTTGACCCCCTCGTTGCTCTGGCGGCGCTGTTCGATGGCGAGCAGGCGGTGGCGCAGCGCGCCGACCAGCGCCTCGCGCCGTTTCGGGTTGTCCAGCAGGTCATCCTGCAAATATGGGTTGCGCAGCACCACCCAGATGTCTCCCAGCACTTCGTACAGCATGCGCGCGGAGCGGCCGGTGCGGCGCTCCTCCCGCAGGCTGTTGACGATGTCCCACGCTTCGCCGCCGAGGATGCGGATCACGATCTCGCGATCGGAGAACGAGGTGTAGTTGTACGGGATTTCGCGCAGGCGGGCGGTCATGTTCGGGGTCGGGTAGCGTCGTATCCGCGCATTTTACCGCATCGTGCGGCTGCGCTCGACCTCGAAGCGAGTGTGGGAATGGCAAAGCGGGCAGGCTTGGCTGTGAAAAGCCGAACCTGCAAAGTGTTAAGCTGTGCGGCTATGGTTGCCGAAAATGCGGAAAAAAGCGTGCGCGTGTTTCTTGCGCTGTGGCCGGCGGATGCGGAGCGTGCCGCCCTGGCCGCATGGCAGCCCGCCTTGCACAAGCTGTGCGGCGGGCGCAGCACCCGTGCCGCCACCTTGCACAATACGCTGGTATTCATCGGCAACATCGAGCCGCATCGCCTGGAGGCCTTGCAGCTGGCGGCGCAGGAGGCGGGCGGGGAAGCATTTCATTTGTCTTTTGATGCCGCGCACTATTGGGGACACAACCACATTGTTCATGCCGCGCCCGGCAGTGTGCCGCCGCAACTGGCGCGGCTGGTGCATAATCTGGAACAGCGCCTTGCAGCGCACCGGTTTGAATTCGACAAGCGCCCGTACAAGCCGCATGTCACGCTGTTGCGCAATGCGAAATGGAGCGATGCGCCGCTGCCCGGAATGAGGGAGGTGAGGTGGCGGGTAGAAGATTTTGCGCTGGTGCAGTCGGTGCCGGACGAAAGGGGAGCAAACTACCGGGTGCTGGCGCGATTTCCGCTGCACCTTCCGTAGCGCCGCGCAATCGGGATAGAATTTGCGCAACATCCACAGGAGAACGGACATGTCCAGCAAAACCATGATTCAAACACCCGATGCGCCCGCCGCCATCGGCACCTATTCGCAAGCCATCCGCGTGGGCGACACGGTATATCTTTCCGGCCAGATCGGGCTCGACCCCGGAACCATGCAGATGGTGGAAGGCATCGAAGCGCAAATCCACCGCGTGTTCCAGAGTCTGCGCGCGGTCGCCTCCGCCTCCGGGGGCAGCCTGAGCGATGTGGTCAAGCTCAATGTCTACCTTACCGACCTCGGCCACTTCGCCAAGGTGAACGAAATCATGGCCACCTATTTTCACCAGCCTTATCCGGCGCGCGCGGCAGTGGGCGTCCCGGCGTTACCGCGAGGGGCGCTGGTGGAAATGGATGGGGTGCTGAGCATCCAGGATTGACCGATGATCCGGCTTCATGGTTTTAGTCCACGCAAGGCGCAGCCCGGCACCCCGCCCGTATCGAATTGACCGCTCCCGTCAAAATCCCCCCTGCCACCCTGGCCAGACTCGCCAAGCTTGGCATCCATCACCGCGCCGACCTGCTGCTGCACCTGCCGCTGCGCTACGAGGACGAGACCCGGCTGGTGCCGATTTCTGCGGTACAGCCCGGCATGAGTGCGCAGGTGCAGGGCGTCGTTGCGCACAGCGAAGTGGCGTTCCGCCCGCGCCGCACCCTGGTTTGCCGCCTGCAGGATAGCGGCGGCGAGCTGTATCTGCGCTTCCTGAATTTTTATCCCAGCCAGCAGAAACAATTGGCGGAGGGCAAACAGATCCGTGCCGCCGGCGAGGCGCGCATGGGCTATTACGGGCTGGAGATGGTGCATCCGAAATGCCGCGCGGCAGGCGATGACACACCGCTGCCGCAGAGCCTCACGCCGGTTTACCCGGCCACCGCCGGCCTGTCGCAGGCGACATTGCGCAAGCTGATCGCCGGTGCGCTGGGCTCGCTGCCGCTGGATGACACCCTGCCGGAGGCGCTGCGGCAAAGAATGAAGCTGGCAAGTTTTGCCGACAGCGTGAGGCTGCTGCACAACCCGCCGCCGGACATTGCTGCCAGCGCGCTGGAAGGCCGCAGCCATCCGGCGTGGCGGCGCATAAAGTTCGACGAGCTGCTGGCTCAGCAACTGTCCATGCGCGCGCACCTCCGCCAGCGCGGCAAACGTGCCGCGCCCCGGCTCGCGCCGCAGCACCGCCTCACCGCGCAGCTGATAAACAACCTGCCGTTTGCGTTGACCGGCGCGCAGCAGAAGGCATATGCCGAAATCAGCCGCGATCTCGACCGGCCGCATCCGATGCAGCGCCTGCTGCAAGGCGATGTCGGCAGCGGCAAAACCGTGGTTGCCGCGCTGGCCGCCTTGCAGGCCATGGAGAATGGCTATCAGGTGGCGCTGATGTCGCCCACCGAGATACTTGCCGAGCAGCACTATCTCAAGCTGCGCGACTGGCTGGCGCCGCTCGGCATCGCACCGGTGTGGCTGTCCGGCAGCCTGAAGAAAAAGGACAAACTGGCCGCCGTCGAGCGCATTGCACGAGGCGAAACACAACTGGCCATCGGCACCCATGCGCTGTTCCAGGAGCAGGTGCAGTTCCGGAAGCTGGGCCTGGTGATTGTGGATGAACAGCACAAGTTCGGCGTGCAGCAGCGCATGGCGCTGCGCAACAAGGGGAAAGCAGCGCCCGAGGACGATGCAGAGCCGCCCCGGCCCCCTCACCTGCAAGGGGGAGAGGGTGGTTTTCAGGAGCCGCACCAGTTGATGATGAGCGCCACGCCCATCCCGCGCACGCTGGCGATGAGCTATTACGCCGACCTGGATGTTTCGGTCATTGACGAGCTGCCGCCGGGGCGCACCCCGGTCATCACCAAGCTGGTCAGTGACGCGCGCCGCGAAGAGGTGCTCGAGCGCGTCCGCGCAGCTTGCCTGGAGGGGCGGCAGGCCTATTGGGTGTGCCCGCTGATCGAAGAATCGGATGCGATGGAGCGGGAATTGCAGAACGCCATCGAAACCCACCAAGCGCTGTGCGCCGCATTTCCCGAAATCAATGTGGGGCTGGCGCATGGCAGGCTGGACAGCGCCGAAAAGGCGCGGGTTATGGCGGCATTCAAGGCCGGCGAGGTTCAGTTGCTGGTCGCCACCACGGTTATCGAGGTCGGCGTGGACGTGCCCAACGCCAGCCTGATGGTGATCGAGCATGCCGAGCGCATGGGGCTGGCGCAACTGCACCAGCTGCGCGGGCGCATCGGGCGCGGTGTGGCGCGCAGCCTGTGCGTCCTGCTGTACCAGCAACCGCTATCCGAACTGGCGCGCGCGCGCCTGAAGATCATTTACGAAAATACCGACGGCTTCGAGATTGCGCGCCACGATCTGCTCCTGCGCGGCCCCGGCGAACTGCTCGGCGCGCGCCAGAGCGGCGTGCCGATGCTGCGCTTCGCCGACGTGAGCGAAGATGCGGCCCTGCTCGAAGGCGCGCGTGCCATCGCGGATGAAATGCTGCGTGATTTTCCCGAGGCGGCGCGCTTGCACTTGCAGCGCTGGATGGCTAACAGGCATGATTACCTCCATGCATGACGATTACTGGAAAAAACTCCTGCCCGCCGACGCCGGCGGTTATGCGCCCTGGCTGCGCGATCGCGGTTCGCTGACACGGCGCATTCAGCAGCGCTGTGCCGAATTCGGCGTGCGCAACGTGTGCAGCCATCTGGCGCTTGCCGCCCGCGACGAGGCCGCGCTGCTCGGCCTGCCGTCCCGGCAGAAGATCTACACCCGCGAAGTGCTGCTGTATGCCGACGGGGTGCCGGTGGTATTCGCGCACAGCGTGGTTGGGGCACACCATTTGCGCGGCGCCTGGCACGCTATGCAGAACCTCGGCAGCCGGCCGCTCGGGGCGCTGCTGTTTGCGCATCCGCTGGTGGAACGCGCGCCGTTGCGCTTCAAGCTGCTCAAGCCGCAGCACGCGCTTTTCCGCCGCGCGGCCACTGTGCTGGATACCGCGCCCGAGCGCCTGTGGGCGCGGCGTTCGCTGTTCACGCTGCACGGCGCGCCACTGCTGGTGACGGAAGTGTTTTTGCCGGGGATTTCGGATTTGGGGAAACACTGAACAAGTCGTCCAGGCGGAGCGCTGGGCGGTAACAAGCAGAGCCCTGAAAGTCTGCTTGTCATGCTGGTAATATAAATGATAAGGTTTAAACATGTCTTAGTGCCGGAGCCAGCGTAATTGTCTCAATCACTCCATACCCCCGCAGAGCTGAACACCACTGTCGGCGTATTGCAATCGGTCGCCATCATTACTGGCCAGCGGGATCGCGACCTGATGGCCAGAACATTGGCAAGCACACTGACCGAGTTAATACATTGCAGCGACGTCAAGATGTATCGCATATTGCCAGCCGATCAGGGTGAAGAAGCGGTTCTTGTAGCCGAAGCACGCAACGATTTTGACATCACAGCCGCCCTTTCGGAAAACAGGGTCATGGTTTCGAGCCGGCCGGATTTCAGCGCTGTTTCCAGTTCCGGGAAAGAGTATGTGCAGCCGCTGAGCAAGAAGGTATTCCTGTCGGTTTATCCAATTATTGGCAAGCACGGTGTAATCGGTTTATGCGAGATTATCTCGGAAGCGCTCAGCGACGAGGAGAGGCATCTTGTAATGGCTTTCCTGAGGGTATACAGCAACTATCTGACCATTCTGGACGAGAGTGAAACAGATACGCTTACCGATCTGCTGAACCGCCGCACTTTTGATAATAACATCGAGAAAATCATTGCTGAACATTCCGCATCGGACGAATCGCAGGCTGTCTCTGATGCGCAGCGTCCGGCACGGCGTAGAGGCGCGCTGGATTTGCCGCACTGGTTGGCCATTATTGATATTGATCGCTTCAAGCGCATCAATGACAAATTCGGGCACTTGTACGGCGACGAGGTGTTGTTGCTGCTATCCCGCAATATGCAGCGCATCTTCCGGCAGCGTGACAAATTATTTCGCTTCGGTGGTGAGGAGTTTATTGTTGTTCTGGATAGAACCAGCGAGAAAAACGCCAGAGCCGTACTGGATCGTTTCCGTGCTGAAGTCGAGCAATATCATTTTCCGCAAGTCGGCAAGGTAACCATCAGCATTGGCTTCGTCCGCATGGATAAGGTAGATGCTCCTTCGGCCATCATCGGCCGGGCGGATCAGGCGCTGTATTATGCAAAACACCACGGCAGGAACCAGGTATGTTTTTACGAGGACCTGGTTGCAAAGGGAGAGTTGGTTGGCGAACGCTATTCGAATGACATGCAGATGTTTTAACCTAAAAATCGTAGTTGATCCACGAAAAACACGAAGCGGGGTAAGCAGGCATTCCGCCGCAAGGCGGAAGCTCGCAAAGGCACGAAATAAATCAATTGGCTGCCTTCTTATGGCAGTTCACCCATCAGGTATCGCGCTGCTCCCAAAAATGCTTTTGAATTTGTTCGTGTTATTTCGTGACTTTCGTGGATAACCGAGTTTTTAAGGTTTAATTCTGAAGCGCCCGCCTGCCGACTCCCTATTCTGATGGCCCTTGCGCCTTGTTCTTCCTGCCCAAAGCGGTTCCGATTGCTGTAACAGCTTGATAAATTACCCCACCGTCCAGCTCACCATCCCGCTATAAGCCGTCGCCAGCACCACCAGCCCGAACACGATGCGGTACCAGGCGAATGCCGTGAAGTCGTGGTGGCTGATGTAGCGCAACAGCCAGCGCACGCACAGGAAGGCGCTGATGAATGACGTGATGCCGCCCGCCGCGAACATGCCGATGTCTTCCGCATGGAACAGATGGCGGTATTTCACCACTTCGTAAACCGTCGCGGCGGTCAGCGTGGGAATGGCAAGGAAGAATGAAAATTCCGTCGCCGCCTTGCGCGACAACCCGAAGAACAACCCGCCGATGATGGTCGCGCCGGAGCGCGAGGTGCCGGGAATCAGCGCCAGTGTCTGCGCGCAACCCACCTTCAGCGCATCCTTCCAGCCCATGTCGTCCACCGATTCGACGGTGATTTTGTGATCGCGTTTTTCCGCCCACAGGATAAAAATACCGCCGACGATGAACGCCAGCGCTACCGGAACCGGCGCGAACAGGTACTGCTTGATCTTGCTGGCGAACAGCAGCCCCAAAAAGGCGGCTGGCAGGAAGGCTACCATGACATTGGCTGCGAAACGTTGTGCAGCTTGCTCGCGCGGCAGGCCGCAGGCTATCGCTATAATCTTGGTGCGGTATTCCCAGCACACCGCCAATATCGCGGCGAACTGGATCACGATCTCGAACACCTTGCCTTTCTCGTCGTTGAAGTCGAGCAAGTCGCCCGCAAGGATCAGGTGTCCGGTGCTGGAAATGGGCAGGAATTCGGTGAGGCCCTCGACGATGCCGAGAATGGCGGCCTTGATGAGCAGCAGGGTATCCATGAAGTTCCGTTCGAGAGGGGCGGAATTATACCCTTACCGGCTGCGCGCGCAGCCGGTTTACTTCCGCCACACGCCTTTGACCGGCTGCGCATCCATGCTGTTGCCGAGATGGGGCAGGCTGAACATTTCCTCCACGGTGCGCAGGAGGTTGTAGTGGTTGATGCGTTGCGCGCTGCGGCCGGGCTTGACCATGGGTCCGAAAAACAGCGTGGCGACGCGGTTATCCGCCGAGCCGTCGTCTTCGTCCCAGGTGACGATCAGCAGGCTGTTGTGCGCCACCGCCCATTGCGCATAAGGCCCGATATGCTCCGCCAGCCAGGTGTCGCCTTGCGCGATGCTGCCGTCGTGCATGTCGTTGCGCTGGTCCGGAGCCACCAGGGCGACAGTGGGCAGCTGGCTATGGTCCTGCGGGAACGCGCTGAAGGGCAGGTTGAGCGCTGCCAGTTCTTTCCAGTTGGCTGCCGGGTTATGCTTGCGCTGGTAGGCGCCATACACGCAGCCTTCGAAGCCGGGCTCGGGCATGGATTCGGAATAGCTGGCAAAGCTCAATCCCCTGGCCAGCAGCGTACCTGCCAGGTTGCCGCCGCTCAGTTCCAGCGGGCAGGCATTGCTGCGGATACCGCGCGTGCTGCCGGAAAACAGCGCCAGGTAATTCGGCTGGCTGGGATGCGTTACGCCGTATGACTGGGTGAACAGCGCACCGCGTTTGGCCAGCGCGTTGAGGTAAGGCGCATCCGGGTTGCCGATGATTTGCGAGTAGTGTTTGTTCTCTTCGACCACGATCACGATGTGATCCGGTCGCGGCATGGGCTGCGCCTGCGCTGGCGCAGCGCACCACAGCGCCAGTATCATCAGTCCTGCTCTCATGCCTTGGCCGGTTATCGGGAAGCGCTGGGGTGCGGTGCCGCCAGCTATTTCGCGCCGGGGGGTTGGGTCGCTGCGGAGGAGAAATCCGGTGAGTAATCATTTTTCAGGACAAAACCCTGCTCCCCGCTTTTGCCCCTTTTGATTTTGCAAATAATCGGGTGTTTTACCGGCATGTTGTCTGCGGTAAAGCTGGTCTTTCCCGTTACGCCTTCGCAATCTTTCCGGTTGATCAGCGCTTCTCTTATCTTTGAGGTGTCCGTCGTGCCCGCTTCCTTGATGGCATCGGCAACCAGCATGAAAGTATCGTAGGCCAATGCGACAAACCGGTCGGGGTTGGCCTTGCCATAGTCTTTCATGAACTCGGTCATTTTGGGAGACTTGTTGTCCGCAGAGAAGGTCGTATAGAGGAGGGTTTCGTTCACTGCCTCTCCACCCTTCAGATATTCATCCGAAAAAAGGTCTTCGCCCCCGATGATGGGCAGCTTGATCCCGGCTTTTCTCATCTCCTGCGCAAGCTGGACTCCTTCGCTGACCCCGCCGGTAAAGATGACCCCATGCAAAGGCTCGGGGCTCTTTTTTATCGCGCTGATGACCGCGCCGATATTGTGGCTTCCCGTGAGGGTGTCATAGCTGTCGGTACGAACGGCTATGTTTCCTTTGTGCTTGCCCAGCGCCTTCATGAACATCGCGCTCAGGTCCAGGGAAAAATCGTTGTCGGCAGCGGTGACCAGCGCAAAATTTACATACCCCAGTTCCGTGACCGCGTATTTGATCAGGTCATCTGTTGCCAGCTCGTCGGGAACGGCAGTGCGGAACACGTAGGGGCCACTCGCCTTGAGGTGCCGCCTCGATCCGACGGAAATAAACAGCGTGTTGGACTCATTGACCAGATGAACCGGCGCAAAGGTGGAAGAGCCTGTGGGGGCGGCGAGGATGGCGATGGCTTTCCGGGCGATCAGATCCTGCACGATCTTGGTGGTTGACTCGATGTTGTTCTTGTCGTCGAAGTGGAGCACCTGGATTTCTTTCCCCCCCACTCCCCCCTGGGCGTTGAAGCGTTTGGCTGCGGCCAGAACCCCTTCCACCACGCTGGTGCCGAAGCTTGCTTCCTCGCCTGTTTCCGGTCCGACCACGCCTATAATCAGCGGCCCTTCCACGCGGACGGTTTTTTCAGGCGCTTTTCCGGCCTTGTTGTCCGAGCAGCCAGGGAGCAGCGAAATCGCGGCCGCCGCAAAAACCGCAACGCATAGCCTGTATAGGGTCATGGGAATATGGGAATGGGAAGAGTTTTAAAATAGCGGGTGCATGGGTTTGTCGAACCACAATCTCTTGCGCTCTGTGCCATAGGTGCCGATCAGCTTCCATTTCCCGGCCTCCTTGACCAGCACGTGATCCTGCATGGCCCAGTTATCAACGGTAATCAGCCCCTTGCTGGTGTCGGGCACTCCCAGCAAGAGGCCGCTGCAACGCAGCACCACCATGTTTTTATCCGCAGCCACATTGGCGATCTGCATGGTGTGCTGGGTGGTCATCGCGCTGAACTTCGCAAATATCCTTTCCCAGATTTTTTCCGCAGACTTCTTGTCGTGCTCGCCATCTTTGTAGTTATCCGAGTAGAGCTCCATCAGCGCTTTCAGGTTTTTTGTTTCGATGGCCACTTCCGCCGCATGAAAAAAAGCGGCCACCTCGCTGTACACGTTCTCTCCCAATTGCTGCTTTGCGGCGGGGTCAATCTCCATGACGTAGCGGTCCGAGAACTTGTGCTCGCTGCCGAGAGCAGTGCCATAAAACAGGCAAGCTCCAGCCAGAACCGTTATCGCTCGAAACAAGATAGTCATTTTGGCCTCCTAAATTGACGGGTTCGCAAAATTTACCGGCGAAGTGTTTCGTGGAAAGTGGCATGATACTCCAACCTTCACCAGTGTGGCGGCTCGTGGCACTGCAACCATGAGGGTTTGGGGCATTCCCTGTCCTTGGCCGCGTGAATCATTTCCGCCCCAATTTCAAGCCATCGAGGCACAGGCGCGCGAAATAACACCATCCATAATTGCCGGGTTGCGCGATCCGGGAAGGGGCACAGCGCGGGATGGCCAGTGAAGTCTTGTTGAAATTTCCATAATTCGTGACAGCTTTTCCCCCGCCCTCAATCTCTCCCCCGGAGGGAGAGGGAAGACAAGCCCTTCTCCCTCCGGGGGAAGGGTTGGGATGGGGGTGATTTTCAATTGCGGCAACACGGTCATGTATTTTGGAAAGTTCGATAATGTTGCGCCCCGCTTCTGTGCCTGGCAGGAAGATGCGGAAAATAAATGCTGATCCTGGTTCCGGTGCCACCGCTCCCGGTGTCCAGCTTAAGCCTGGCGCGATGGCGCTTGGCGACTTCGGCGACGATGGACAGCCCAAGTCCGCTGCCGCTTTGGCCGCTGCCGAGGATGCGATAGAAGCGCTCGAATACCCGCTCGCGATATTGCGGCTCGATCCCCATGCCGTTGTCCTCCACATGCAGTATGGCCTCATCCTGCGCATGATCCACCCTGACCGTGACATGGCCGCCCGCCTGGGTATAACGGATGGCGTTGTCAATCAGGTTGCCGAGCATCTCGGTCAGGCTGGTTGTGTCTCCGCTGACCAGCGCATGCAGCGGGCTTTCTTCGAACCCGAGATCAATGCTTTTTTCCAGTGCTGCGGGCACCCAGAGCGTTGTGCATTCCTGGGCCAGCTGGTTGAGATCAATCGGGGAAAAAGCATAATCTCCCTGGCCGTCAGGCTCGTTGCGCGCCAGTGCCAGCAGCTGGTTCACCATGTGGGCGCTGCGCCGGGCGCCGGCAAGCAATTGCTCGAGGGCGCGCTGCTTACGCTCAGGGTCGCTTTCACGCAGCACCAGTTCGGTTTGGGTTTTCAGGCCGGCAAGCGGGGTGCGCAGTTGATGTGAGGCGTCGGCAATGAAGCGTTTCTGTGCCTGCATTGCCTGTTTCAGCCTTTCCAGCAGGCTGTTCACGGCATCTATCAGGGGGCGCACTTCTTCCGGCGCTCTGGTTGCATCCAGACGGCTCAGGTCGTCGCCCTGCCGTGCCGCTACTTCATTGCGCAGGCGCTCCAGCGGCATCAGCCCTTTCTTCAATCCATACAGGACAGCCACAACCGCGATCATGATCAGCAGTAGCTGGGGAATCACGATATAGGCGAGGATGCCGCGTATCAACGCCTGGCGCTGATGAGTGGTTTCTGACAGATGCAACTGGAATATCTCGCCGCTGGATGGGCTGGCATAGACCAGGCTCACCATGCGGGTTTTTTCCCCATTTTGCTCGCCGTTGCTGAATATCGGTCCGGTTTTGCCCATGCGGTAGGAAAGCGGCCGGGAAAGATCGGCATTGCCGGCAATTTTTTTCCCGCCGCTATCGCTGACGGTGTAGACCACTTGATCCGATATGCCCGGGTCGCTGCCGTCCGGCAGGTTTGGCTTGAAATCCAGCCGCTCCTGGCCGCTTCCCAACCGAATCTGCTCCGCCACCATGTGCGCCCGTTCCAGCAATACCTGGTCATAGGGGTAATTCGCATAGTTAAGCGTGGCAAAATAACCAACCCCGGAGCTTGCCAGCCACAGAAGAAAGAGCGAAGTCAGCAGGCGCTCCATGAGGTGGCTGCGCAAGGAAAGAACGTTATCTTTCATTTGGGTCATTCCATGGTTAAACCCGGTTGGGTAGATTAGCGCGTGGTGTGCTGCGTCAGGATCAAGTGCTAAGAGGTTCCTTTGCTTACCTTGTCAATGACGTAGCCCAGCCCGCGGATGGTGCGTATGGTTATGCCGGCGGGTTCGATTTTCTTGCGCAGCCGGTGAATATAAACTTCGATGGCATTGCCGCTCGCTTCTTCGGAATAGCTGTATAAACGCTCCAGAAGCTGCTCCTTGCTGACCACCCAGCCGATGCGCAACATCAGTGCCTCCAGCACGCTCAGCTCGCGCGTAGTCAGTTCCAGCGGCTCGCCATTGATGGATGCGCGCCGCCCCACGCTATCGAATGCCAGGGCCCCGCAGGAAAATACGGGGTTGGAGCCGCACTGGCCACGTCTTAGCAGCGCGCGTACACGCGCTTCCAGTTCCGGGAGCTTGAACGGTTTTGCCAGGTAGTCGTCGGCTCCGAGATCGAGGCCTCTGACACGATCCTCCACGGTATCCCGTGCCGTGAGAATAATGACAGGAACCTGGCGGTTGTGCTCACGCAGGTTGCGCAGCACCATGAGCCCATCCAGCCTCGGCAGGCCAAGGTCAAGAATAACCAGGTCAAAAGGCTGCTCGCCCTTGAGGAGGGTGTCCGCATCCAGCCCGTCACTGGCGCAATCAACCGCATAACCCGACTGGCGCATGGAGCTGGCTATGCCGTCAGCCAGTATCTCATCATCTTCTGCAACCAGAATGCGCATTGATACTGTAAGTTTTGCGTAAGGTTAGGTCTGTAAGGTTGAAGCCGAGATAGCTGGGACGTACAGCCAGCCGTCTTTAGTCTGGCCATTTTAATTGGCGGGCAGGGAATGTCAAAACCTCGATTGAATTGGCTTGCATGTGAGGTGGCGCCATTGGTTTTTTTTGATTCATATGCTGGCTGTAGCTGTTTCTTGGTATTCAATTCCGGGCATCTACCGGTTATCCGCACCATGCATCCGGAACCGGCCTGGCTCCGTCAAATACAGAGGAGGGAAATATGCAGCTTACCCAAAAACACCATGACTACTGGAAGAGAAACCTGAGGGTCACCGGCATCCTGCTGGCGATCTGGTTTTTTGTAACTTTTGTCGTGGGTTATTTTGCCCGCGAACTCAACGAAATCACTTTCATCGGCCCGCTGGGTTTCTACATGGGGGCGCAGGGTGCGCTGATCATCTATGTGGCCATCATCTGGTTCTACGCGCGCTTCATGAACAATCTGGACAAGGAATACGATGTCCATGAAGGGGAGATCGAATAATGGCTACCGTTTCCCAAACACAATTCAACGCCAACCTGAAGAAGTATTACAGCTTTTACACGGGTGGTTTTATCGCTTTCGTTATCATCGTTGCCATCCTCGAGCAGATGGGTGTGCCGAACAAAATACTGGGCTACATCTTCCTGTTTGCCACCGTGCTGCTCTACGCCGGCATCGGTTTCATGTCGAAGACGGCGGAAGTTGCGGAATATTATGTTGCGGGCCGCCGCGTGCCGGCCTTTTTCAACGGCATGGCGACCGGCGCCGACTGGATGAGTGCAGCCTCCT
The DNA here is from genome assembly GCA_016213335.1 of Nitrosomonadales bacterium. Classification (GTDB taxonomy): domain Bacteria; phylum Pseudomonadota; class Gammaproteobacteria; order Burkholderiales; family Gallionellaceae; genus VIKH01. The sequence goes on along the minus strand of JACRAQ010000070.1, from coordinate 11,782 downwards.
TCATCGGTATGGCCGGCACGCTCTACGCCGCAGGCTACGATGGGCTGGCCTTTGTCATGGGCTGGACCGGCGGTTACTGCCTCGTCGCGCTGTTTCTCGCGCCGTATCTGCGCAAGTTCGGCCAGTTCACAATCCCCGATTTTCTCGGTGAACGCTACGGCGGCAATATCCCCCGCCTGATCGGCGTGGTCGCCGCAGTTGTCTGCTCCTTCACCTATGTGATCGCGCAGATCTACGGTGTCGGCCTGATTACCAGCCGCTTCACCGGGCTGGAGTTCGGCATCGGGGTGTTCGTCGGTCTTGCAGGCATCCTGGTCTGCTCCTTCCTCGGCGGCATGAAGGCGGTGACCTGGACCCAGGTGGCCCAATACATCATCCTGATCGTTGCCTACATGATTCCGGTAGTCTGGCTTTCTGTCAAAAATACCGGCGTACCAATTCCGCAGATCGCCGCCTACACCTCGGCCCTGCCGAAGGTAACCGCGATCGAGAAGGAGTTCAACGACAAGGCGACGCCCAAGGGCGCCGCAGAGGAATCGGTGCGTGCGATCTACCGCGACAAGGCCGCCGCTGCCGACGCCAAGCTCAAGAGCCTGGAAACTGGCGGCGCCGGCTTCCTCGCAGAAGAGAAGAAGCAGGAAGACAGGCTGGCTGAGCTGAAAGCGGCCGCCCCTCCTGCAGATGCCAAGTTCATCGAAGCTGCCGAGAAGGCAGTCAAGGATTTCCCGGCCGACCCGGCCAAGGCCAAGGAGCAATGGACCAAGGACAAGGGAATCGGCGCCAAGGCTGCGCCAGTCGCTGCTCATGCCGAGCCCTTTGTCGGCGCGGGTAAGACACCTGAAGAGAAGCAGAAGAGCAGCGATATCAAGCGCAGGAATTTCCTGGCGTTGATCCTCTGCCTGATGGTGGGTACGGCCGCGCTGCCGCACATCCTGATGCGCTACTACACCACGCCTTCGGTGAAGGAGGCGCGCAAGTCAGTGTTCTGGTCGCTGTTCTTCATCTTCCTGCTCTATTTTACGGCGCCGGCATTGGGCATCCTGGTCAAGTATGAGGTCTATCACAATCTGGTGGGATCGTCCTTTGCGCAGTTGCCCGCCTGGGTCAGCAACTGGGCGGCGGTTGACAAGACGCTGATGGCGATCTCCGACATCAACAAGGATGGCATCGTGCAGCTTGCCGAGATCACCATTGGCACCGATCTGGTCGTGCTGGCGACGCCGGAAATCGCGGGCCTGCCTTACGTGATCTCGGGCCTGGTTGCGGCAGGCGGCCTCGCGGCGGCGCTGTCTACCGCCGACGGTCTGCTGTTGACCATCGCCAACGCGCTGTCGCATGACCTCTATTACAAAATGATAGACCCGAACGCTCCGACAGTGCGCCGCCTGGCCGTATCCAAAGGCCTGCTGCTGGTGGTGGCCGTGGTCGCAGCTTATGTGACCAGTCTGAAACCGGGTGACATCCTGTTCCTGGTCGGCGCGGCTTTCTCGCTGGCTGCTTCGGGTTTCTTCCCGGCCTTGGTGCTTGGCGTATTCTGGCGGCGTGCCAACAAGCTGGGTGCGATAGTCGGCATGCTCTCTGGGCTTGGCATCTGCATGTACTACATGTACATGACTTACCCGTTTTTCGGCGTCAAGGCGCCGCTGTGGTGGGACATCAACCCGATCTCGGCCGGCATCTTCGGCATTCCTGCGGGCATCATCGGTGTGATCGTCGGCTCCCTGATTTCGCCTGCACCGAACAAGGCAGTGCAGGATCTGGTGGATCATGTCCGCTATCCGAATCTGGAAACGGATTACAAGGCAACAGCGTAATCAGCCTGTTTTCTGCATTACAGCTCTGGGCCCGCCTCAAGGCGGGCCCAAATTTTTCGTGAAATGTCGAACGGGGAGTCGTTACCAGGGCATTTCCGGCAGCAGGTGGGCCAGGTCATCGCGGCCGCTATCCCTGATTAACTGGCGGGCGGCTTTAGGGTCGCATTTGAGGAGGCTGTCGAGCGCCTGTTCGACTTTATCCCGCTCACCGTTATGGTGGCACGCCATACCGAGCTGGTACCAGGCTTGGCCGTTCATTGGCTGCAAGCGGGCAGCCTCGCGCAATGCGGCAGCAGCTGCTGCATGCTCGCCGAGCGCGGCATGAGTCAGGCCCATGCCATACCAGGCGCGATCCAGTGCGGGCCTGAGCCGCACGGCTTCCCTGAAGGATTCGATTGCCGGGCGCGATGCCTTCATCTGTTCGCGCACAAAGCCGAGGTTATAGTGGCTGTCGGCATCCTCCGGAGCAATGCGCAGCACTTCGAGGAACCAGTGCTCGGCCAACTGGAAATTCTTGCGTTGTGCGGCTATGGCGGCAAGGTGGCGGGCAGACTGCACATCCTGCGGGTTATGGCGAAAGGCGGTGGCATAGGCCTCATAGGCCAGCTCGGGCTTGCCGGCGAAATGAAACAGCCAGCCCCGCGCATAATGACGCCAGTGATCGTAACTCATGGGTACAATTCTACAGTTAACGCAAAAGTACAAACAGCAAAATGGCCAATCCGGAAATCCTCATCATCAGCATCCTGCGCGCCCTGACCGAAGTGGCCATGCTGACTTTGCTCGGGCAAGGGTTGCTGGCCGTGCTCGCGGGCAACCGGCGCACAACAAACCCGGTTTACCAGTTGTTCCTTGTTGTAACCAGGCCGGTGTTGCGTATCATCCGCTTTATCACACCACGGATGATCGTGGACAAACATCTGCCGTTTGTCGCTTTTTTTCTGCTGTTCTGGCTGTGGATAATGCTGGCGCTGCTCAAGCGCTATTTCTGTACCTTGGGCGGCTTGGCCTGCTGAGGCCTTTGCTCGCTCTGCGCGCCGATTGCCGCCCCTCAGGCCAGCAAAATCTTGAGCCCGATCAGGAGCAAAACCGTTCCGCCAAAAATTTCGGCCTTGCTTTCCAGCCAGGCACCGCTTTTCTTTCCGATCAGAACGCCGGCCCAGCCGAAGGCGAAGGTTGTTATGCCGATGACGAGGCAGGCGAGATAAGGGTTTGCGTCCAGCAGCGTCAGGCTGAACCCGGCGGCCATCGCATCAATGCTGGTAGCGATGGCCAGGATCAGCATCATTTTGTTGGTGGTGGCCGAAATTTCCTGCTCGATGCCTTCGTGCAGGCCTTCGTAAATCATCTTGGCGCCGATGAGCGCCAGCAAGCCGAAAGCAACCCAGTGCGCGTAGCCTTCGATCCAGCCGAGGACGCCCCTGCCGCCCAGATAGCCGATAAAAGGCATCAGGGCCTGGAAAATTCCAAAGAACAATCCCGCTTTCAGTGCCAGCCTCGGGGAGCCTTCTTTTGTGCCAAGGCCGATGGAAACCGCGAAGGCATCCATGCTGAGTGCAATTGCGAGGATTACGACTTCTATCATGGCGGGGCCGGGGAAGGGCGTTCGTTAATTCGGGGCATGACGGACAGGGGTTCCGGTCAGCGGTGCGATTTCTTCATGGCTTGCCGCGCCTCCTGATTCAGCGCCTCTCCTTCTTGAACGCCTGAGCAGCCTCACGCCTGGCTTCCTGTTCCTTTTCACTGGCGCGCTTGTCATGCAGTTTTTTGCCTTTCGCCAAGCCGATTTCCAGTTTGATGCGGCCGCCCTTGAAATGCATGTCCAGCGGCATCAGGGTGTAGCCGGCACGCTGCACCTTGCCGATCAGTTTGCTGATTTCCGCCGCATGCAGCAGCAGCTTGCGCGTGCGCAGCGGGTCGGGGTGGACGTGCGTGGAAGCGGTGGCGAGCGGGCTGATGTGGGAGCCGAACAGGTACAGCGCGCCGTCCTTCACCGTGACGTAGGCTTCTTTGAGATTGGCGCGCCCGGCGCGGATGGCCTTGACTTCCCACCCTTCCAGCACGATGCCCGCCTCATAGCGATCCTCGATGAAATAGTCGTGGAATGCTTTTTTATTTTGGATGATACTCACGTTGGCGGATGAGTTTTGCGCGCAAGTCGTATATTCTACCAGCTTTGTTCAGGTGCAATTCCGGCATGGCTCTGGTTGAAAAGTCGGTTCTGGTTCCCTACAGCGCGGAACAGATGTTCACGCTGGTGGATAAGGTGGAAGACTATCCGCAGTTCCTGCCATGGTGCGGCGGCTCCAGCGTCAGTTCGGTGGACGGTAATACCGTGCATGCGACGGTTCACATTAATTATTACCACGTCAGGCAGAGTTTTACCACCGAAAACTTGCGCCAACCTCCTAATTATATTGACATAACTCTGAAAGATGGGCCGTTCAAGCATCTTGATGGCGGCTGGCGCTTCATCCCGCTATCCGAATCTGCCTGTAAAATAGAATTTCAGTTGCATTACGAGTTTTCGCACAAATTGCTGGAAAAAGTGTTCGGCCCGGTTTTCCATTACATCGCCAACAATTTCGTGGAAGCGTTTATCCACCGCGCGGAAAAGGTTTACACCTCCAAATGAGCGAGATGAATCACATTGAAGTGGTGTATGCGCTGCCTCAGGAGCAAACGCTGCTGAAGCTGCGCGTGCCGTCCGGCACTACCGTGGCAGAGGCAATACGGCGTTCCGGCGTCCTGCAGGCTTATCCTGAAATTGATCTGGGCAAGAACAAGTTCGGCATTTTCGGAAAACTGACCCAGGCCGATGCGCGGTTGCGCGACAAGGATCGCATCGAGATTTACCGCCCGTTGCGCGCCGATCCGAAAGAGATGCGCCGCAAGCGGGCCGAAGAGGGAAAAGCCCTGAAAAAAGGCGGCGGCGATCCCGCCGCCTGAGCAAGGTATGCTGGACTACGATTTGCATTGCCATTCCAGTGTTTCCGACGGATTGCTGGCGCCATCCGATCTGGTGGCGAGAGCAGCCGGGCGCGGAGTGAAATCCCTGGCCTTGACCGACCACGACGATGTCGCGGGTCTGGCGGAAGCCGCCGCCGCCGCCAGGCAGCACGGCATACAGCTCATCAACGGGGTGGAGATATCGGTGAGCTGGCGCGGCCACACCGTACATATCGTCGGCCTGCGCATTGACCCCTCCTGCGCGCAACTGCTGGAAGGGCTGCGTTCTGTCCGCAGCAGCCGGGGCGCGCGCGCGCAACTGATGGCGGAGTCGCTGGCAAAAACCGGCATCGGCGGGGTGCTGGAAGGCGCGTACCGCCATGCGTCCAACCCGGATATTATCGGGCGCACGCATTTCGCCCGCTATCTGGTGGAGGCCGGGTATGCCAGGGATGTCCGCAGCGTGTTCGATAAATATCTGGTCAAGGGCAAGCCGGGTTACGTGCCGCACCAATGGGCGGCGTTGCCGGATGCCGTCGGCTGGATACGCAGTTGCGGCGGCATCGCCGTGGTGGCGCACCCGGGGCGCTATATCGCCGGGAGCGGCCGGATGGGAAAAAATAACCTGCGCGAACTGTTGAGCGAGTTTGCTGCTCTGGGCGGGCGGGGAATCGAGGTGGTGAGCGGCACCCACACGCCCGAGCAATACGTCGAGTTTGCCCGCTACGCCGGGGAGTTCGGCCTGCTCGCCTCGTGCGGCTCGGATTTCCACGGCCCCGGAGAAAGCTACCGCGACCTGGGATGCCTGCCCGATTTTCCGCCGGGTTGCCGCCCGGTGTGGGAAGCGTGGGAAGCAGCAGAGGAGCTTGAATGACGCAATTTTTTGCCATCCACCCGGATAATCCGCAGCCGCGCCTGATCCGGCAGGCTGCGGCCATGCTGCGCGACGGCGCGGTGATCGTTTATCCCACCGACTCCTGCTACGCGCTGGGCTGCCATCTCGGCGACCGGACCGCCGTGGAGCGCATCCGCCGGATACGCGGCGTGGATGACAGCCATTACATGACGCTGATGTGCCGCGACCTTTCCGAGCTCGCCCGTTATGCGCGGGTGGACAACACGCATTTCCGCCTGCTGAAAAACAATACGCCCGGCAGCTATACCTTCATCCTCGAGGCCACCCGGGAAGTGCCGAAGCGCTTGCAGCACCCCAGGCGCAATTCCGTCGGGCTGCGCATCCCCGCTCACCCGGTGGCGCTTGCCTTGCTGGAAGAACTGGGCGAGCCGCTGCTGAGCTCCACCCTGATCCTGCCGGACGATAACCTGCCGCTGAATGATGCGGAAGAAGCACGCCGCCGCCTTGGCCGCAGTGTTGACCTGATTCTGGATGGCGGCCCGGCGGGGCTGGAGCCCACCACGGTGGTGGACCTGACCGGCGACACCCCCGTAGTAACCCGGCGCGGCAAGGGTGATGCTGCCCCATTTGAAGCCTGAATGAAATGCAATTCGACCATCTGATACAAACCATCGCCATCGCGGCGATTCCCATCCTGTTCGCCATCACCCTGCACGAGGCGGCGCACGGCTATGTGGCGCGATATTTTGGCGACATGACGGCTTACCAGCAGGGCCGCATCAGCCTCAACCCGATACGCCACATAGACCCCGTGGGCACCATCCTGCTACCCATGCTGACGCTGTGGCTGGGCGGCATCCTGTTCGGCTGGGCCAAGCCGGTGCCGGTCAACTTTTCCGCGCTGCGCAACCCCAAAAGGGACATGATGTGGGTGGCGCTGGCGGGCCCGGCAGCCAACCTGTTCATGGTGGTGTGCTGGGTGATCATGCTGAAGATTGCCCTGTCATTTCCCGGGAGTTATTTCTACAAGCCGCTGGAAGAGATGGCCAAGATGGGTGTCCAGATCAACGTCATTCTTATGGCGCTGAACCTGCTCCCGCTGCCGCCGCTGGATGGCGGGCGCATTGCGGTCAGCCTGCTGCCGCACCGCCAGGCCTACCAGCTGGCGCGGGTCGAGCCTTATGGCTTGTTCATCCTGATTTTTCTGGCGATGACGCCGATCCTGGGCTGGCTGCTCAGGCCGGCGATCAACCTGGTGTATGGTGTAATCCGATTATTGATAGGGCTGTAAAACTATGTTTGCTGATCGCGTGTTATCCGGTATGCGCCCCACGGGCAACCTGCACCTCGGGCACTACCACGGTGTGCTGAAAAACTGGGTGGAAATGCAGCACGAATTCGAATGCCTGTTTTTCGTGGCGGACTGGCACGCGCTGACCACGCATTACGACGCCCCGCACACCATCGAGCAGAATTCCTGGGACATGGTGGTGGACTGGCTGGCGGCGGGGGTGGACCCATCGCGGGCCACGCTGTTCATCCAGTCCAGGGTGCCGGAACACGCCGAACTGCATCTGCTGCTCTCGATGATTACGCCGCTCGGCTGGCTGGAGCGGGTGCCGACCTACAAGGACCAGCAGGAAAAATTATCTGAAAAAGATTTGAGCACTTACGGATTCCTCGGCTATCCCCTGCTGCAGAGTGCCGACATCCTCATCTACCGTGCCAACAAGGTGCCGGTGGGCGAAGACCAGGTGCCGCATATCGAATTCACCCGCGAGATCGCGCGCCGGTTCAACCATATTTACGGGCGCGAACCAGACTTTGAGGAAAAAGCCGAAGCCGCCGTCAAGAAGCTGGGCAGCAAGAAAGCCAGGCTATATGCGCAACTGCGCATCCGCTTCCAGGAGCAGGGCGACGAGGACGCGCTGGAATCCGCCAAGTCGCTGCTCGACGAACAGCAGAGCCTGAGCTATGGCGACCGCGAGCGCCTGTTCGGTTACCTCGAAGGCACCGGCAAGATGATCCTGTCCGAGCCGGAAGCCATGCTCACCGCCGCTTCCAAAATGCCCGGCCTGGACGGCCAGAAAATGTCCAAGTCCTACGACAACACCATCAGCCTGCGTGAGGATGAAGCCAGCGTGACCAGGAAAATCCGCACCATGCCCACCGACCCGGCGCGCGTGCGCCGTTCCGATCCCGGCAATCCGGAGAAATGCCCGGTGTGGCCGCTACATATAGTGTATTCCGGCGAAGATACCAGACAATGGGTGCAGCGGGGCTGCAAGAGCGCGGGCATCGGCTGCCTCGAATGCAAGCAGCCGGTGATCACCGCCGTGCTGGAAGAGCAGAGACCGATGCGCGAGCGCGCCCAGCAATATCTTGACGATCCCACCCTGGTGCGCAGCATCATTGCAGACGGCTGCGAGAAAGCGCGCAAACTGGCAAGCGTCACCATGCGCGACGTGCGCGAGGCAATGGGGCTGGGTTACAGTTAACATGGCCGAAGCGACCCTGCAAGCCAACCCTGTCGCGCGCATCCACGGTGAACCGCTGCTGGAGATGCCGCAGGATTTGTATATTCCGCCGGATGCGCTGGAGGTGGTGCTGGAAGCCTTCCAGGGGCCGCTCGATCTGCTGTTGTACCTGATTCGCAAGCACAACCTGGACGTGCTCGACATTCCGATGGCCCAGCTCACGCAGCAATACATGGGCTACATCGAGATGATGCAGCGCAACCGCATGGAGCTCGCCGCCGAGTACCTGCTGATGGCGGCGGTGCTGATCGAGATCAAGTCGCGCATGTTGCTGCCGCGCCCGCCCAAGGCGAGCGAGGGGGAGAACGCGGAAGACCCGCGCGCCGAACTGATGCGCCGCCTGGTCGAATACGAGCAGATGAAACGCGCCGCGCAAAAGTTGAACGAGCTGCCGCAGGCTGGGCGCGATTTCGAGCTGGTGCAGGTGCTGATCGAGCGCACCGTGGAACAGCGCCTGCCCAATGTTGCCGTGGACGATTTGCGCCACGTCTGGCTGGCCCTGCTGGCGCGCGCCAAGCTGAATGCGCACCACAAGGTGCGGCGCGAGGAGCTGTCGGTGCGCGAGCAGATGACCAGGGTGCTGCGCCGCTTGCGCCACGGCGAATTCGAGGCTTTCGAGAACCTGTTCGAAGCGAGCGAGGGCATCGCGCAACTGGTGGTGACGTTCATCGCCATTCTGGAACTGGCCAAAGAGGCCTTGATTGAAATCACGCAAACCGAAACGCTGGGGAATATTTATGTCCGAGCAAGCCGCGGCATCACCGCAGCAGATTGAGGAAGTTATGCAGATGGCCGAAACCGGAGCCATGGTGCCGGCTGACGCACAATTGGCGGTTCGTGCCGAATCAGCCGAGGCATCCCCAGAAGGGGCCGCTCCACCGGTTGATGCGGTGCAGCTCAAGAGGGTGCTGGAAGCCGCTTTGCTGACTACCCAGGAGCCGCTGTCGCTGGCCGAATTGAAAAGGCTCGGCGATGGGCAGATGGAAAATGCATTCATCGAAGAGCTGCTTGCACAGCTCGCACAGGAGTATGCCGGCAGCGGCGTGGAACTCAATCGCGTGGCGAATGGCTGGCGCTTCCGCGCGCGCCCCGAGATGCAGCCCTACCTGGATCGCCTCAACCCGCAGAAACCGCCGCGCTATTCGCGCGCGGTGATGGAGACACTCGCCATCATCGTCTACCGCCAGCCGGTGACGCGTGGCGACATCGAAGAAATACGGGGGGTGGCGGTATCTTCGCAGATATTGAAAACGCTGGAAGCGCGCGGCTGGATAGATGTGGTCGGCACGCGCGATGCGCCGGGCAAACCCGCGCTGTACGCCACGACCAAACAGATGCTGGACGACCTCAACCTGCGCTCCCTGCAAGAGCTGCCGCCGCTGGAAGAAATAAGCGGCCTGCTGGAGCAGGATGCGGGCACGGCGTAGACCGGGAATAGCCCGTCAGCGTTTCTTCTTTGGTGCCAGCAGGTCGGTAATACTGCCTTCGGCAACCTCTGCCGCGAAGCCGGCCGTTTCCGACAGTGTCGGATGCGGATGGATGGTCAGCGCCAGGTCTTCCGTGTCCGCGCCCATTTCCAGCGCCAGCACCGCTTCCGCAATCAGCTCGCCAGCATTGCTGCCGACGATGCCGGCACCGAGGATGCGCCGGGTGTGCGGATCAACCAGCAGCTTGGTGAGCCCTTCTTCGCGCCCCATGCTCAACGCGCGGCCAGAGGCCACCCACGGGAAGGATGCTTTCTCGTATTCGACACCCCGTGCCTTGGCCTGGGTTTCGGTCAGGCCCATCCAGGATATTTCCGGGTCGGTGTAGGCAACTGAAGGAATGGTGAGCGCATCGAAGCTGGTCTTGTGCCCGGCGATCACTTCTGCCGCCACCTTGCCCTCATGCGTTGCCTTGTGGGCCAGCATCGGCTCTCCGGCGATGTCGCCGATGGCGTAGATGTGCGGCACATTCGTGCGCTGCTGCTTGTCCACCGCGATGAAGCCGCGTTCATCCACCCTCACGCCCGCTGCCTCCGCGTTGATCTCGCGCCCGTTGGGGCGGCGGCCCGCAGCGAGCAGCACGCGGTCGTAAAGCTGCGGCTGGAGCGCCTGCTCCCCCTCAAATGACACCATCAAACCTTCGGGTTTGCTCTCGATCCTGCTGACCCGGGTTTTGAGGTAAATGGCTTCATAGCGCTTCTCGATGCGCTTCTGCAGTGGACGCACCAGGTCGCGGTCCGCGCCGGGAATCAGGCCGTCGGCTAGTTCCACCACGGAAATCTTCGAGCCGAGGGCATCGTACACCATCGCCATTTCCAGCCCGATGATGCCGCCGCCGATGACCAGCATGCGCTTCGGGACATCCTGCAGCGCCAGCGCGCCGGTGGAATCCATCAGGCGCGGGTCGTCATAGGGAAAGCCGGGGATGCGCGTCACGCTGGAGCCCGCCGCGATGATGGCGTGGTCGAAAGTGATGTTTTTTTCCCCTTCGGCAGTCTGCACCGCGAGGCTGTTTGCCGAAGTGAATTTCGCCGCGCCCTGCACCACCTGCACCTTGCGCTGTTTGGCCAGCGCGGCCAGCCCGCCGGTCAGCTTGGCAACCACGCTTTCCTTCCAGGCGCGAATTCGGACAATATCAATCTCCGGTTTGGCAAAGCGAACGCCGTGCTGGACAGCCTCTTCCGCTTCGGTGATGACTTTTGCGATATGGAGTAACGCCTTGGAGGGAATGCAGCCGACGTTGAGGCACACGCCACCCAGCGTGGCCTGCTTTTCGATCAGCACCACCTGCTTGCCCAGATCGGCGGCGCGGAAGGCAGCCGTATAGCCGCCGGGGCCGGCGCCCAGCACCACCACTTCGGCATGCAGGTCGGCCTCGGCCACATTCACCGGAATATGTACCTCTACCGTAGGAGCGGATGTCGCTGCAGGTTGGGCTGATGGTGCACCAACGGCTCCCCCCTTTGCAAAGGGGGGGCTGGGGGGGATTTGCGCGCTGTTTTCCAGCAGCAAAATCACGCTGCCCTCGCTGACTTTGTCGCCGGCTTTGACCTTGAGTTCTTTCACCACACCAGCTAACGGGGAAGGCACATCCATGGTGGCCTTGTCGGTTTCCAGCGTGATCAATGACTGCTCCACCGCTACCGCATCGCCCGCCTTTACCTGCACCTCGATGATGCCGACATCCTTGAAGTCGCCGATGTCCGGCACTTTTACTTCGATGATCTGGCTCATGGTTGCCCCCAGTATTTTTTGTCATTCCGGCAAAAGCCGGAATCCAGTGGTTTTATCTGACACGCTTTTGGTTTTGTCCTCGCTTTGCGAGGGAAAATGTTTTCTGGCTGGGTTCCCGCTTTCGCGGGAATGACAGGCTCAGGCTCTGATCTGTCCGCTGCCCAGTCATGTAGGTTGGGTTAGCGGCTTCACCGCGTAACCCAACAGCCCTAATTTCCGATATAGCTTCAAGTTGGGTTACGGCGCAAAAAACCGCGTCTAACCCAACCTTGTATCTTTCTCTCCGTGGTGGTTAGCTACCATCACACGAAGCGGAGGCAGCTTGAGCCCACCCTTAAGGCTCGACCTTGTAGCGTAGATCAGGCCCTCTGCTTCACCTTTCGCCAGCACGGACACTGAACGGTAACC
>JACRAQ010000071.1 GCA_016213335.1 Nitrosomonadales bacterium | reverse complement strand
CCATCCTCAGCTTCAAGACCAAGATGCACGCCATCAGCAACGAAGTGCTGGACGGCATTCTGCTCGCAATCTCCGAGGCCGAGGCGCACTTCCGCGCACTGGTACTCTGGCAAGTCGAAGCCCCGTTCTCTGCCGGGGCGCACCTGCTGCAACTGATGCAGGGCGTGCAGGAAAGCCGCGAAGCGCCGCCCGCCGGGCTGTTTGACAAGCTGAAGGGTGCGGCGCAGCGCGTGAAATATACCGTCGCGGGCGGCGGCGGGCTGGGCGAAGTGCTCAACGCCGCAACCGGCAACGTGCCGCACGTGGAAGAAGTGGTCGCCAAGTTCCAGCAAGTCTCGCAGCGTCTGCGCTACGCGCAGGTGCCCACCATCGCGGCAGTGTACGGCCTTGCGCTCGGCGGCGGCTGCGAATTCTCGATCCACTGCACGCGCATCGTTGCGGCGCTGGAAAGCTACATCGGCCTGGTCGAAGTCGGCGTCGGCGTATTGCCCGCAGGCGGCGGCTGCAAGGAAATGGCGCTGCGCGCGGCAAACGAGGCGCGTTATCTTTCGGGGGGAGGGGGCGGCGACGTCTTCCCGCACCTCAAGCGTTACTTCCAGCAGATCGCCATGGGCGAAGTCGCCAAAAGCGCCGAACTCGCGCGCGACATGGGCTACCTCAGGCCGTCGGATCGCATCGTGCTCAACCAGCATGAGCTGCTGCACGTCGCCAGGGAAGAAGCTCGCGCCCTCACTGCCACCGCCTATAGACCGCCATTAGCTCCGCGCCAGATACCCGTGGCCGGGCGCACCGGCATCGCTACCCTCAAGGCCGCGATGATCAATATGCTCGAAGGCGGCTTCATCTCCGAACACGACTACAACATCGGCTGCCGCATCGCCGAAACCATGTGCGGCGGCGACGTGGATGCAGGCAGCCTGGTGGATGAGCAATGGCTGCTCGACCTGGAACGGCACCACTTCATGGAATTGCTGGCGACGGAAAAGACCAGGGCGAGGGTGGAATACATGCTGAAGAACGGGAAGCCGTTGCGGAATTAAAAACTCAACAATAGTCAACTAAAAGCCTTGCATGGCTGCGAGATCTGGCAATTCGCTGTGCTGTCCGAGGCGCGTGTCAGCCGCCCGTTGGCCAATCGCTGAAGGGAAACGGGATGGCTTCGGTGGCGAAGGTCAGGTAATTGGCGAGCTGCTGCAGGTAACGCCCTATGCTGCGGCCAAATGAAACCAGGCGGTCATTGGGCTTGTCGTTCATCAGCGCGATCAGAAATTGGATGATAGTCACGAACCAAAGCACGGTCGACGCCACGTGATAGGCCAGGGCCATCAGCAGCATGAATAATGCGCGTAGCCAGATGTTGCGCCGGGTTGCGGACAGGTCGGGGGTGTCATTCATGGCGATCCTCCTGTGATGGCTAATCGGCCGGGTGTTTCATCGAGCAATGTTGCGACACTGGAACTGCAGGGCAGCTAGCGGCTGTGCATTGGAGCCCGGTCTGATCCCGGCGGGCTTTGGCCTTCCGCAACTATAAGGAAATTCCTTATGGTTCGACAAGAGGGGATGCGCAAGGTCAAACGCAAGATAGAACACTATACAACCTCGATATCATTATTTCCGTCGGTTACCGCGTCAAATCCAGACAAGGTACGCAATTCCGCATCTGGGCTAACCGGATACTGAAGGATTATCCGGTGCAGGGCTACACGCTGAACCAGCCCCTGAACCGGAGTTCAGGGGCGAGGGCGCTCAGCAGGTCACCCGTGCTTTTGGTTCGCTTGTGCCGAACAAGGCAACATCGACTGCCTGTTCATACGCATCGGGCGCCCAGACGAACTTCATGCTTCTGGATGAAGCGGGCGCATGGTATAGGTCACGGTAGTAGCTGGCCATTACCGGATCGTCTGTGCTATTCACTATGGCGTTGATTTCATCTTCTACCGCATCGGGTTTATTACCGATCATGGCAATCAGTTCCGTGGTGACGACGCAATGGGCACCGCTTTCGAAACCGGTTGAAATTCCGCCCATGCCAGCATGGGCAAAGGTCGGTAACAACAAAGTTGCGGCAATTAATGTCAAAAAGGATTTCAGGGTTTTCATGATCATTCCTCCTTTGTTGATTGAGAGCGCACAAAATGGCCACTCACACCAGAAAATGAGCATTAACCATGCCGGAAAGGTAAATCACAAATAATCAATCTATTAGACGATGCATAACTTGTTTATACTGGGAATTGAACATAAATGTGAACGTTTGGTGTTGTTCGTAGTGAACAACAGGGAACTCTAAACGTTCATATTGAGCATCGTGAAAATGACTGATACGCAAGCTGTTGGCATTACCTTCTCCCGCAAGGGCGGTTATTGCATGCCGTGTCATTAAGTTATACGAGCCAATAGGTGGGAGTTGGACGACCGACTCCATCCGAATTGGTGTTCCATCGCAGTGCTCTTGTCTACTCGCTTTACCCCATAGTATTTTTCCGGGAACGGCCTATGATGGCAGCGCAGTGCCAGTGATCGTTCGTTCAATTCACATCGAGGAGATAGCCATGAAGAACAAACATCTTGTTGTTTTGTTGTCAGTAGCGGGCCTGATGCTGGGAGCGCAATCGGCGCTGGCAGCCAGCATGGCGGTGCGCGGGATGGCCGGGATCGTGATGAAACTGAACCATTACCCCAGCGATGCGGAGAAGGCAGAGCTGAAGGCTATTGCCGCAAACAAGGAAAGCACCGAGCAGGAGCGCACGATCGCGACCGCGATCGCGAACATGGAGCACAAGGTGGCGGCGGGAGATGCGGAGAAGCTCAAGCAGGTGATGAATGACACGTCCGCGCCGGCTGAGGTGCGCGACCTGGCCGGCATTGTCCTGAAAATCAGCCACAAGCCAAACGAGGAGGACAAGCGCAAGCTGGAAACGATGGCGAAGTAGGCGGGTTATTGTCCAATGCCACGCGCCAGGCTGCTTATTTCAGGCCGGCAGGCCTGGCGCGTATTTTTGCAGCAATGTAGTCTCCGTGAGGGATGTAGAGCAGGTCGGCCATCTTTCGCATCAGGTGGTTTTCATGTGCGCTGATCCGGCTGTCGGCATAGGCAACCTGCCACAGGTATTCGATGATGCAGACCTTTTCCGCCAATTCCAGTTCCCGGTTGATGAGGGAGGTGAACTGGTGAAAATCATTGGCACCTTTTGCCGTGTGGTGCCCCAGTTCGGTCAGTTGCATCACTTCCGCATCTGTCAGGTCGAATCGCTCCTTGAGGATTTTCAGTACCGTGGCCTGTTCCTCGTCTGTGCTGTCGGCATCCGACTGCATGACTTCGATCAGCAGCACGGCCGTTGCCAGTTGCAGGGTGTGTTCGGGACGGTTCTCAACACTGGCGGGGGGAATGATCGAGGACAGAAAGTCAGTTAGTTTGTTCAGCATGGCGAATTGCTCTACGCTTGCATTTCCAGCAGGGTTTCCTGATAACTGGGTGTACTGCTTCCCGATAAGTGCAGCAGGGCCGCCGCGCTACTCGTAGCGCAGGAAATCCTCCGCCAGCGCATCGGGGTCGAAGCGCGCGATCAGCTCTTCGATCTCGGCCATCAGCAGTTCGGCCTCATCGTCTTCCAGGATGCCATCGCCGACCATGCGGGCGGCGAGGCCATCGGCCAGCGCATCGCGGACCGTTGCGAGGGTGGGCAGATTCTCGCGGTTTTCGTCGCCCATGACGGTTTCTATCGCGCGCGTGAGCGCTTCGCTGGCATAGACCGAGACAAAGTCTATGGCCGCCGCCGATTCTCCGAAGTTATCAATCAGCGCGTCCAGTTCGTCCACGACCGATTCGTTCAGGTCAAAGTGGTGCAGGTGTTCGTCTTCGCCGATTTCGGCGGGCAGTTCGTTCTCGATGAACGAGCGGACGGCGGACAGCGTCACCGGCTCGTCAGAATCCAGCCGGTTGATGATGCTTTCGATGAGCAGGGAAAGTTCCGGGCTGGTGCGGCTGGCGATATCAATCGGATTGCAGATCATGGTTTGTCCTCCTCGTTGAGGTTGGCCTGGAACAAATGGCTTCTGCGATCGTTCACGGTGAGGTATTGAAGCATCTTGTTTTACAAGAGTAAGCAGAACGGCGAATAATGTCCATGAAAATCTCCCGCATCGGCAACACCGGGTCTTTGATAAGGCGCCGCCATGAAAATACACCGCATTGCTTCAACCGGAACAGCGCCCGATTTCGATGCTGCCCTCAGGCGCGCCTCGGCAGTGGCTGACGAGTTGCTCGGCGAAAACATGCTGCTCTCCTGGTACGACAGCGCGCGCGATCTGGAATCGCCTGCGCATGCCAGCGAGTGCCATGAAGGCTGCCCCATCCGGGGCTACTGGGACTACGCGCTGAACCGGGGCGCGACGCTGGCGGTGGATTTCGATGAAGGCCGTTTTGTGTTCTGTTTCCGCCCTGTGGAGGAGCTTGTTGCGCCACAGCAGCAAGCGCCGGTTTCAAGTTAAAAGCCCCCGGAAAAATCCGGGGGCTGCTTCGCCAGGTTCGGGGCGGGCTAGCCCCGCGCGGTCTGCGCTGCCCGGTTGTTATTCCACGCTGCCGAAGGACGGGTCGCTGGAATAGGGCGGCAGGGGCAATCCTCCGAGGCGGCTGGCCTGGCTTACCGGCCCGCCGGGGAAAAGCTCATAGAGACTGCGCCTGCCATGCCCGCCGGTAAATTTCTCTTCCAGCTCGTGCAGGATTTCGCGCGCGCTGCTGGCAGCGCCGTGTTCGCGGTAACGCTCGCGCAGGTAGATGATGATTTCCCAGTGTTCATCGGTGAGAAACAGGCCGGCCTCTTCTGCCAGCCGCTGCGCGAATAGCGGCGACCAAGGCTCAAGGCCGTACATGTTTCCTTCGGGGTCGTATTGGGTAGTGACGGCTTTGTTGATGTCCAGCATGATGGAACCCTCCTTTTCACACTCGTCGGGTGTGGTTAGGCAGTTGCCGAAAGGTATAGTTGCGTAAAATTATCGGGTACTCGTAATCAGATTAAGTGACCCCCGGCCGGTGGTCACTTAATTTAAACGGGCAGCAAAGTACCGGCAATGGCCGCGATATGTGCACCGCTACGCGAAATTCCTGGCCGCAAAATCCCAATTTGCCAGGTTATTGAGGAAAGTTTCGACAAACTTGGCGCGCAGGTTGCGGTAGTCTATGTAGTAGGCATGCTCCCACACGTCCACGCACAACAGCGCCTTGTCCCCGGTGGTGAGCGGGGTGCCGGCGGCACCCATGTTGACGATGTCTACCGAGCCGTCAGCCTTTTTTACCAGCCAGGTCCAGCCGGAGCCGAAGTTGCCTACGGCCGAGGTCTGGAAGGCTTTTTTGAATTCGTCGAGGCTGCCCCATTTCTTGTTGATAGCCTCGGCCAGCGCGCCGCTTGGCGCGCCGCCGCCGTTGGGTTTCATGCAGTTCCAGAAGAAAGTGTGGTTCCAGACCTGCGCGGAGTTGTTGTAGATGCCGCCGGAAGATTTTTTGATAATGTCTTCCAAGGAGGAGTTTTCGAATCCGGTGCCTTTGATCAGGTTGTTCAGGTTGGTGACGTAGGCTTGGTGGTGCTTGGCGTAGTGGTATTCGAACGTCTCTTTCGACATGTGCGGTACGAGCGCGTCCATGGCATAGGGGAGGGGGGGCAGGGTG
>JACRAQ010000067.1 GCA_016213335.1 Nitrosomonadales bacterium | reverse complement strand
GTCAGGGCAGCGCCTGCGGCGTCCACCCGGCATGCCTCCGTGTCGCTCGGGGCCCTTACCCACCCGGCCGCGTAGATCCCCGTGCGCCGGGTCTCGTAGGGGAAGCAGATGAAGTGCGAGTCGGTCAGGCCGTGCTTCAATTGCGGCAGATCCTTGCCCTGGCGGTAGCTCAGGTTCAGGATGGAAACCGGCTGGGCTTCCGTCTGCGCTTCTTCCGGAATGTCAATGTTCACCCCCGAATTCGGCACTTGCCCCGTGGCAAGCACGACCAGATCGGCCTCGATGCTGCTGTCCTCATCCAGTATCAAATCCTTGAACTTCACGGTGCAGGTATTGCCGTTTACCGCAACATCGGAAACGGCTCCCTTGGTAAAAGTCACGCCCTTGTCCTGGCCGCTGCGGTAGAAATCTTCGCCCATGCCCGGCGTGCGCAGGTCGGTATAGATCACCGCCGTGTCGGTGCCGGGGTTGGCATCCTTGAAATACATCGCCTGCTTGATGCTGGTGTTGCAGCAATGGCCGGAGCAATAGGGCAGGTGCTTGCCGCTCTCGTCGCGCTGGCCGGCGCACTGGATGAACGCCACGCTCCTGACCTCGCCGCCGTCGGAAGGCCGCCGCACAGCTCTGCCCTGGCCTCTCGCTTCGATGACCAGCCGTTCCAGCCCGGCTTGATCTACTACGTTCGGGCTCTTGCCGCCGCCCAGTTCTGGCAGCTTGTTGATGTCATAGCCGGTAAAGCCGCTCGCCTGCACGATGGCGCCGACTTCTTCGGTAACCATAGCGCCGCTCTCGCTGGCGATTTGCACCTGGAAGCGGCCCGGCGCACCGTCGGTCTGTGCAATGGTGGCGTTGAGATACACACTGATGCGCGGATGCCCGGTTACTTCGGCGATCAGTGCGGAGATGCCGGTGTCCGCCGGGCCGCTGTAGGGCGATTTTGCCGGCACGCATTTCCACAGATTGGCGGCCCATCCGCCCAGTTCACCCCGTTTTTCCACCAGCACCACTTCATATCCGGCAGCGGCGCTTTCCAGCGCGGCGGTGAGGCCGGATATTCCGCCGCCGACCACCAGAATGCGTTTGTTCCGGGTCTTGTTCGGGGTGCCTTGGGGCAGCTTCATTTTCTTCAGCTCGGCGCAGCCCATGCGCACATAATCGTCCGCCATTTCCTGCGTGATTTCCTGTGCGTCGCCGTTCTCCGGCTGGCTCCAGATTACGCCTTCGCGGACATTCGCCCGTACCATCGTCACATCGGGGAAACTGAACGCCTCGGTCTTGGCGCGACGCGAACAGGCAGCGATCATGACATGGGTGACGGCTTCTGTTGCGATGTCGTCGCGTATCATCTGCACGCCTTCCGCGTTGCACAGGAAAGCGTGCTCGCGCACCAGCTGCATTTTCCCTTCTTTCTGTGCGACCACCGCCATTTGTTTGGTGCTCAATCGTTCCGCTATGCCGCAGCCCTGGCAGATATAAGCCGCTGTTTTCATCTCACTCATACCGAAGCCTCCTCGCCGGCGGCCTTGTTGATGACCTGAATCGCCCGCAACGCCGCCGCCGTCGCATGCTGCACCGAGCGGTTGACATCGAGCGGGCCGGAGGCGCATCCGGCGCCGAATATGTTGCTGCCGGGTTCGAGGAAACCGCTGGAATCGGCGATGATTTCGGCGGGAATATCCGCCCCATGCACCGACGGCGCCATGCCGATGGCGAGCACGACCAGATCGTGGGTGTTGGCGTAGCGATGGTAGCCTTCGGTATCCACGCCGTGCAGGATCAGATCGCCGCTCTTGCTTTCCTGTGCGATGCGCGCCACCTTGGATTTGATGAAGCTGACCGTCGGGTCCTTGCGGACTTTCTGGTAGAAATCCTCGAAGCGGTCAATGGCGCGGATGTCTATGTAATAGACCGTGGACTTGCCTTCCTCGCCGCAGGCTTCGCGCACGTACTGGGTCTGCTTGAGCGAAGCCATGCAGCAGATGCGCGAACAGTGGCGCAGATGGTTCTCGTCGCGCGATCCGGCGCATTGGATGAAGGCGATATTTTTGGCTTCCCTGTTGTCGGATGGCCGCAAAATCTTGCCGCCGGTCGGGCCATGCGGGTCGCACATGCGCTCGAATTCAAGGCTGGTGATGACGTTGGGGAAGCGGTCATAGCCGTAAGGCTGGATTTTCGCCGCGTCGTAGGGCTGCCAGCCGGTCGCCCAGATTACCGCCCCCGCCGTCAGCTCCATTGTTTCGGGCTTCATGCCGGGGTCAACCGCGTTGTATTTGCAGGCTGCCCTGGCCTTGTCGGCATCTGCCGTGCCGATGGCAGACGGGTCGAGCACATAGCGGAGAGGGTAAGCCATGTCGTGCGGCAGGTAAGCCACCTTCGTTTGGTCGAGGCCGTAGTTGTACGGGTTGGGGATCTCGGCGGAAACCGCCTTGGCGCAATCGCCACAGGCCGTGCAGTTCTCGTTGATGTAGCGCGGCGAGACCTTGACCGACACCGTGTAGTTGCCGCGCGCACCGCTGATGCGCGACACTTCCGCCAGGGTGATTACCCGCACATTGCGGTTGCCCTTGAGGCGGCGCAGGTTGATTTCGAGGCCGCAGACCGGATGGCACAGTTTGGGGAAATAGCGGTACAGCAGGGAGGTGCGCCCGCCGAGGGTGGGGCTTTTTTCCAGCAGGATGACCTGCTTGCCGCATTCGGCGGCTTCCAGCGCGGCCGTCATGCCGCTGATGCCGCCGCCGACGACCAGAATGGTTTGGCTGGTTGCGATTGGATTGGTCACATCAATTCTCCAGCGTGCGAATTTCAAAGGACATGCGTTCGAGATCACCCAGGATCCAGGTGCACGGGGCGATGACGCCGGGTGCCTCGATGCCAGCTACGGTGCCCGGGTTGACCAGAAAAGTATGTCCGCCCTTGATATTGGGCTGCTCGGATATGGCGGCGGAGTGACTGTGGCCGCAACAGACCAGATCATACTCTCCGGTGCAGGCGATGCCGTGTCCCAGATGCGGGTAGTGCGTGGCAAAAATACGCCGGCCGGCGAACTTCAGCGAAGCATCCAGGCCATAGTATTTGAGCAGCCCCGCCGATTTCATCACCAGATTCTGCATCGCAAGCGGGTCGCCAAGGTTGTTGCCGTGTACCACATGCAGCGGCAGGCCGAGCTTGATAGAAGAGCGCAGGGTCTGGGCGCCGATCAGGTCGCCGCAGTGTATGACTGCCTGCGCTCCCTGCGCCTTTGCTGCCGATACAGCAGCGGCAAGCGGTTCGGCGCGATCATGGCTGTCAGAGACGATGCAGATCTTCATTTTTATCGTGTGGCACAAACTTCTGTGCCATTGATGGAATGCAACTTTATGCTGTGTGTATTAGGCGCAATTGACAGGGTTGGTGTCTATAGCCATGTCGGGGGGGACGGTATCCCCCAAATGGGGGATATGCTGGTAATATTCAGCACATTACCGGCGCGTCTTGCCGCGCATTGTTTGGAGATGCCCATTACCCGCCCCATGAACCACATGCACATCACGATTACTGGAGGTTCCGGCTGCGAGGCCGCAGGCAGGAGAGCGGGCAGTCTTGCGCCTGAAGCGGGGCGCGAACGCCGGGAATTCGCCACAAACCAGGGTGAGCTGTGGGTATTGCTCGAGGAGTTCCTCGCCATCATCATCAAGGCGGTCGGCGGCAGTGCCGGGGCGGTACGGATGCTGTCCCCCAACGGCATGGAGCTGCAGATGGTGGGGGCCATCGGCCTGCCGCCCGATGTTTGCCGGAGCGAGAGCATCGTTGGCCTCGATTGCGGCGCCTGCGGCAAAGCGGTCTACAGCAGGGATGTCTGTTCGTCCGATGCCAAAGATTGCTCGCAACGTTACGGTTGCCATTTTTTCGGCGGAGAATGCAGGTATGTGGTAGCCGTGCCACTCAAATACCGCGGCGACCAGATCGGTGTCTTTACCATCTTCTTCGCTGCCGCCCAGGATGTTCCGGATGATGTTGCACGGATATTCCGCTCGTTCGCCGAACTCATCGGCATCGCGCTGGAAAGTGCCAGGCAAAACCGGGAAAGCCGCCGCGCCAGCCAGATGGTCGAACGGCAGATGATAGCCAACGAAATACACGATTCGCTGGCACAAACCCTGGTTTACACCAAGATGCGCATGAGCCTGCTGATGGGTGCCATGCAGACGCACAACGAGCCGCTGGCCCTCGAGTGCGCGCATGATGTGGACGATGCCTTGCAGCGAAGCCAGAAAACCGTGCGCGAGCTCATCAAGCACTTCCGCTGCCAGATGGATCCGCTCGGGTTGCAGCACGCCTTGCAGGAACTGGTCAACGAATTTGGCAGCCATACCGGGATCGCCATCGGTTACGCCAACTGGGTGGCTGACCTCGATTTGCCGCTGGAGCACGAATTGCAGGTTTTCCACATCGTGCGCGAGGCGCTGGCCAATGTTGCCAGACATTCCGGCGCGACACGCGCCCGCCTGGCCGTTGGCCGCAGCGGCGGCAATTACGTGTTCACTGTGGAAGACAACGGCAGCGGCGGATGCACTGCTACCCCGATCGAGGGACACTACGGACTGATGATCATGCGTGAACGCGCGCGGCGCATCGGTGGCGAGATCGAAGTTAAAAGCTCGGAGCGCACCGGTACGCGGGTGCGCTTGAGCTTTCCAGATCCGGATTTGAACAAGGAAGAAATACAATGAGCGAGAAAATTCGGGTTGCCCTGGTGGATGACCACAGCTTGTGCCGGAGCGGGTTGACTGAGTTGCTGATGCACCGCTACGGGATGACGGTAGTCGGCGCCACGGGAGACGCCGATGAGCTGATCAGGGTACTGCGCGAGCACAGGCCGGACTTGCTGGTCATGGATTTGCGCATGGAGCCGGTTGACGGTTTTACCTTGTTCGAGCGCATCCGCAAGGAAGGCCTCGAAACGCCGGTGGTGATCCTGACCATGAGCGACGCCGAGGCCGATCTGTCCAAGGCGCTACGCGCCGGGGCGCGTGGCTACCTGCTCAAGGACATGGCTCCGGAAGATGTCGCGGACGCGATCCGGCGGGTTGCCGCCGGCGAGATGGTGGTCGCACCCGCGATGACGATCAAGATGCTGGATATATTGCAGAATGGGCAACAGGGGCAAGCCAGCAAAGATTCGCTTGAGCTGTTGACCGAGCGCGAGCGCGAGATTCTCCAGCTTCTGGCGCGCGGCGAAAGCAACAAGGCGATTGCCCTGACGCTCGGGATCAGCAACGACACCGTCAAGCAGCACGTCCGCCACATCCTGACCAAGCTCAACCTCACTTCCCGGGTCGAGGCTGCGGTACTGTTTGCCGTCAAGCAGCGCGATCTGGTGCAGCACCCCTGAAATAGTTCAGGTTATTTCGGGTTCAATCTTCTTCTCCGCCAATTCTGGCCGGTTTCCGCTCTGCAGGCCTGGGTTGCGGCGGAGTTTCCAGCAGCAATTGCTGTCCGACCTTGATCCTGACGGGTTGCGCTTTCCCCGGAATCGCGACCGTCACGGATTCGGGCGTTCGCTCGGCGCTGCTGTCGGCGCGCTGCGCCACGCCGTTGATCCACACGCTGCGTGCCCCGCCGCGTTTTTGCACGATGCCGTTTACTGTCAGCACGGATGATGCGCTGTCCTTCTCCCCGGCAGCTTCGGCGCTTTCTTGTTCCTTTGCTGAGGGGCTGCTTGCGCCGGCAGCCATATTGAGCGTCCGCTTCTGCTCGAGTTGCGCGCGCTGCTCTGGGGTGAAGAACAGGCGGCCCAGGCCCTCCGCCAGTGCGGGCGGCGCAAACAGAATGGCGGCGAGCGCGGCGGCACAAACGGACAACACCTGCCGATTGCTACAACTATCCTTGTTCATTTCGGCGCGCTCCTGTTTCTCAAAGTTACCCAGCCGCCCGCGCATTCCGCCTTGAGCTGGCCCGCCACGTCGAAATCATCATTTCCCTGGGCGGTGGGCGGGCGTTCCAGCGCGCATTTGTCGAGAATGAACCAGCCCTTGATGTTGCCGCGCACGGTGTCGAAAAATGCCATCAGCTGCTCTTCGTGCAGCACGTCAAACTGTAAGGTCATGTCGCTGCGGTTGAGCTCGAAATTGCCGCTATCCAGCGCCGGGGCTGGTGTGTAGGCTCTTTGCGGTACGATGGCATATCTGAAGTCCATCATGCCCGTGGCCTTGCCTTGCCGGTGGATTGCATCCAGGCCCTCAATCCAGTCCAGGCGCTGGTCGTTGCCGATGACATTGCGCTTCAGCAGCGCGTTATATTCCAGTGTGTAAGTGCGCATGTTTTCCCGGTCCGCCTCGACGGTGGTGAGTTTGGCGCGCGCTTCACCCAGTTGGCGCCGCGCTTCTTGCTGTCCGCGCTGCGCCTGCTCGATAAAATTTCCGCTGGCCACGATCAATGCGCCTCCCGCTCCCAAGGTGAGCAGGAAGATGAGCAGGCTCCAGCGGACGTGCCGGAAATCGGAGTGTGAAAAAATCATGGTGCAGGCCTCCAGACCAGCTTCAGTGAAAACTGGGCGGGTTTGGCGCGGGTGTCACCGGCGCTCGCCGTGAAACTGCCCTTCGGGCTGATGTCCAGCGGCAGCGCCAGCGCGGTCACGCCGTAGCCGCGCTGCTCCAGAGATCGCTGGAAACGCTCCAGGTAATTCAGCGCATTGCGGTAGTCGCCCGCAGCGAACTCGGTCAGCTCGCCGCCGAGCAGGATGACCTGTGCGGGATAAATTGGCACAACGCCGTTTTGCGGCGCCAAGTCTGCAGCCGCGCTCGCTTGCCAGGAAAGCTGGCTGATGCGGACGCGCGGGAAATCGCCCATGCTCTTGCCGAGGCCATCCAGTATTTTTTGCGGCGGGGGCGAATAGTTTTCCAGCTTGCGCGCCAGCAGGACGGCGGTTTTCATGTCGCTGGCTGCGGCCAGCGTATTCGGAAATCCCTGGGCGACTTGCTGGGCCTGTTGCGACAACTGGTTTGCCTGCGCCTTGAGCGATTCGTTGTCGGCGTTCAGCCAGCGCCCCTCCCAGATATTGGCGGCGCTCCACAACAGGCTGGCTGCGGCCAGCGCCGCGCTCAGCCAGTGCAGGCTGCGGCGCAGTTGCAGCAACTGGAAAAAATGGGTGTGGGCGGCAGCCGCATAGTTGCTGCGCTGCGGTTTGGTGGCAAGCAGATGCAGGAGCAGCGGGGTGGCATCCGAATCTTCGCAGGCCGCGTTGGACTTGAAGCGCTGCCCCAGCTCCCGGATGTCGAGATAGGCATAGCGCATGTCGGGGTTGTCGCTGAGTTTCACCTCCAGCTCGCGCCGGTCGTTCGCGTGGCAAATGATGTATACGTCCAGCGCTTGCCCGACCGGAATCAGGCTCAGGCTTTTCAGGTATTGCTGGGTGCGCACGGCCTCGGTGGCGACCTGCTCGCTGAACGAGCTGCCCGCAACGATGGGGGTCAGGCGCGAAAAGCGCAGCAGCCGGGCATCGAAGTAGGTCTGGCGCAAGCCGGCGTGTTTCTCCCACGACAGCAGCAGCAGGTGCTCGGAAGGGCTGTTCCATGTCAGCGGGGCACTGATGTTGGGGACGGAATATATGCCGACCAGCGGTATGTTCTGCGCCAGCATGATGTTCAGCCACGGAGTGATGAGGGCGGGGTTGGTCAGCGCCGAGAACAGCATTTCGTCGTCGCGCCTGCCTTCTTTCTGCCGTTGCAACAGCGATGCCTGGCGGAACGGGGTATTGCGGTAAAACTGTTCGAATTTGCGCCGTATCAGTTCGCTGCGGTCGCCGCCGTGCAGATGGGGCACGGTTTCGTGGCGGAAATCTTCCTCGATCAGGTCGGTGAGCAGGTAGGCGGGATAGGGGTGATTCCTCAGGAATGCGGCGAAATGTTCCTTGCCCTCCGCGCTATCGGCAAAACGCTGCGCCCCGGAGAGCGCGCCGCTCTTCCAGGTGTAGGCGTGGAAAGTTTCCGCGCCGAGGAACAGGATGGTTTTGCCGGACATTACATTTGCACCTTGCTGATGATATCGTAGATCGGCGAAAGCACGGACAGCATCACCCAGCCAAGCAGCAGGCCGAGGATGATGGTCATGGTCGGCTCGATCATGACCTGCACTTTCTTGATTGAGTCTTTAACGTCGCGGTCATAAAAATAGCTCACGTTGCGCAATGCCAGATCGAGTTGCCCCGTTGCCTCGCCCACCTTGAGCATGCGGATTACCAGCGGCGGGAACACGCCGGTGTTCTGGAAGCTCTGGGTGAGATTCTTGCCCGACTCGATCTCCTGCATGACTTGCTCGAGGCTCCTGGCGATCACCTGGTTATTCGCCAGGTCGCGCGAGTTGGCGATGCAATCCAGTATGGTGATGCCGGAGCCGTACATGATGGCGAAAGTGTTGGCGAAGCGCGCCAGGATGATTTTGCGCAGGATAGGGCCGGTGGGCCAGATGCGCAACTTGAGGCTGTCCAGGTGGTATTGCAGGCCGGGGTTGTAGGCCACCACCAGCTTGAACGCGGCGAACAGCGAAACCGGCAGCCCGAGGATGAGGTACCAGTAATCCACGAACACGGCGGAGGTGGCCAGCAGCAGCCTGGTCTGGATCGGAATATCCTGCCCCATGCCCTTGATGAAACCGACCAGTTGCGGCACCAGATAAATCATCAGGAAGAAGGTAATGGCGGTCACCACGAGGCCGACGAACACCGGATAGATCATCATGTTCTTGGTTTGCGAGGCCATCTCGTCCTGCCATTTCAGCGCTTCGGTGAGATGTCCGAACACGTCTGCCAGCCGCCCGCTTTCTTCGCCGGCGTGGGTCAGGCTGAGGAAGATCTTGTCGAACGCATCCGGGTGATCCGCCATCGCCTGTGACAGCTTTTTGCCGTTCTGGATGGATTCCACCATGTTGGCGATGATTTCGCGGAATTTCTGGTCGTCCATGCTGTCGCGCAAATCGCCCAGGCACTCCAGCAAGGGCACGCCGGCGCGCAGGAGCTGTTCCAGGT
This sequence comes from Nitrosomonadales bacterium, assembly GCA_016213335.1. Classification (GTDB taxonomy): domain Bacteria; phylum Pseudomonadota; class Gammaproteobacteria; order Burkholderiales; family Gallionellaceae; genus VIKH01. The sequence goes on along the minus strand of JACRAQ010000067.1, from coordinate 213 downwards.
TGAAGAAGAAGGTGATCAGGTCCGAGCGCTTGATTTTTTTGCTGCCAAATGCGGTCTTTTTCTCGTCCACCCTGGCGTGAACCAGGTCCAGCCCCATGCGTTTCAGGCGCAGCTCGAGATCCACCACGTTGGCCGCGTCCTGCAGGCCTCTGGCGGTCTTGCCCTGGTCGTTGATCGCCTTGTAGGAATACAGCGCCATTGTGTTGCAACCTT
>JACRAQ010000069.1 GCA_016213335.1 Nitrosomonadales bacterium | reverse complement strand
GATCGTCGAATTCGCGCGCCGCCTCGAAGATGAGGGCCGCGAGCGCCTCGATGCCGTGCTGGAAGCCTGCCGCCTGCGCCTGCGCCCGATCCTGATGACCTCCATCGCCTTTGTCGCGGGCGTGTTTCCGCTGGCCATTTCCACCGGCGCGGGCGCCGAAAGCCGCCGCGCCATCGGCACCGGCGTCATCGGCGGCATGGTCGCCGCGACCGTATTGGCGATATTTCTGGTGCCGGTGTTCTTCATGGCAATCAGGCGCATTTTTCCGGGCCATGCGCGGCAGCATCAGGATGACAGCCATGAATAATTTCCATGCCATTGCGGCGGCCATGGTTTCCGGCTGCCTGCTCGCCGCCTGCGCCGCCGGGCCAGGCTACCAGCGTCCGAGCCTCGATTTGCCGGCAAGCTGGCCGTCCAAACCGGGCGATGTCCGCCCGGTGGCGGCAGCCCCCGGCGACCGTTGGTGGAACATCTACGGCGATCCCGTCCTCGGCAAGTTGGAAGAAGAGGCGTTGGCCCACAATGCCGACGCGCAAATTGCGCTGGCGCGGGTGCTGGAGGCGCGTGCCCTGCTGGGACTGGCCGAAGCGGACCAGTCCCCTGTGGTCAGCGCAAGCGCCAAGGGCAGCCGCACCGGCAGCAGCTTGGCCACGGCGACTCCCCGCCCGGCCAGCTCGCCCCGTGTCCAGAACTCGGCGCGCGTGACCCTGGATGCCAGCTACGAGCTGGACCTGTGGGGGAAATTCCGCCAGGCCAGCGCAGCGTCGCGCGCTGAAATGCTGGCCGCAGAATCCGCCAGGGATGCGGTGCACCTTTCGCTGACCGCGCAAGTGGCCCAGCAATACTTCGCGCTCTTGTCGGCCGATGCGCAGGAAGCGACCGTGCGCCGCGTGCTGGCTGGCCGCCAAGAAAGGCTTGCGCTGGATCGGAAACGGCTTGCCGCCGGGGTGCTGTCCGAATACGAAACGCACCAGGGCGAAGCCGAAGAAGCTGCCGCCCGCTCGCAGCTTGCCTCGATCAGCCAAGCGCGCGAAAGGCAGGAAACCGCGCTCGCCCTGCTGCTGGGGCGCTCGCCGCGCGAGGTGGCGGGCGGCGCGCTGGAGCGCGGCAGCCCGGCGCTTCCCGCCGCGCGGGTGCCGGAAGGGCTGCCCGCAGAGCTGCTGTTGCGCAGGCCGGACCTGAAGGAGGCCGAGCTGCGCCTGATGGCGCTGGACGCCAGAATCGGCGTGGCGCGATCCCAGTTCTTTCCCTCGATTTCCCTCACCGCCTACCTTGGCAGCGAGAGCGCTTCCCTCGCCAACCTGTTTTCCGGCCCGGCGGGAATTTTCCAGTTTGCCGCCAGTGTGAGCCAACCGATTTTCAATTCCGGCCGCACGGGGTTAGGCGTGGATGCGGCGGAAGCGCGCCGCGACCAGGCGCTGGCCCAATACCGGAAAGCGGTCGCCAGCGCATTTGCCGACGTGCGCAATGCGCTGACCGCGCAGGAAACCGCGCGGCAGATTGCGGAATCCGAAAGCGCCCGCAGCCAGGCGCTGGCGCAGGCTCACAAACAGGCAGAATTGCGCCATCAGGCCGGGATTACCAGCCGCTTCGAGCTGCTGGAGGTGGAGCGGAACTACCTGCAAGCAGAACTCAACCGCGTGGATGCCGAACGGGCGCAACGGGCTGCCGTCGCCGATTTGTTCAAGGTGCTGGGGGGAGGGTGGTAAGGGCTGGCTTGCTTCATGAATGACGGGGCGGGAAATTCGAGCCACGAACGGAGGCACAACATCGCATCGAATTAGCGGCTGTCTACTTGTCTCGATGTCTTCAGTGGCAACAGATGGTTTTTCCCTGCCACGTATCAATCAGTCGTCGTCCCGTTCGCCGCTTAGCCCTGCCGGCATGCGGATGCCGCGCTCCGACCAGTCTCCGCGCTCGGCGTTGACATGGCAGGCCGTGCAGTTGGAGCGGCTCTTCACCGCAGGGTCTGACCAGGCTCTGGCAGACACCTCACGGTGCTCGCGGGTGAACCAGGGGGTGTCGCTGATCTTCAGGCTGGGCGCGCTGTACTTGCTGCCAGTGCCCGCGTAGCGCTGCAGGTAATCCAGGATTTCCTGGGCGTCTTTGGCGTCCAGCGCCGCATTGGTGCCGAAGTGCTTGTCCAGCCCGCCCATCACCTGCTGCCAGTCGCTTTTCGTCAGCAGTTGCGGCGGGAAGGCGATATGGCAGCTCCCGCACTCTGCTTTCCATTTCGGGTGGTCGGGGGCAGACAGCTTGTCTGCGTGAGCCATGGCGCTGCCAAAAACCAAAGCCAGGACGGCAAGCGATTTCAGTTTCATGATCAACCTCCTCGGGTGACAAACTGGATGAAGTCCGCCTTCTCGGCGGCGGTGCACTCGCGCCCTACCACTTCGGTGCAATTGCGCTTGAACCATTTTTCGGCCTTCGCCAGGCTGGTGAAGCGCTCCGGGTTCACCGCCGGGGAGAGCGGGGCGATGCTTTTGCCGGTGATGACGTGCTTGCCGTCGGCCTTCAGGTTCGCGCCGTGGCAGGTGGTGCAGCTCGCCATTTTCCCGGATACGCCCCAGTCCTTGCTGACGAAGCCCTGACCGCGCTGCGCCGATGGCGCAAAGCCGGGGGTGGACTTGGCGGCTTCGGCGGCGTAGCCCGAGGTCAGGGCGGCAGGGGTTTCCGCGAGCACCTGGCCGGCACCGGCCAGCAACAGCAGGGCGATACAGGTATTTCTGGCTATCATGATGTTTTTTCCTTTAGGTAATGTTTGGCGCTGCCTGTTTGCCACGCTGGCAAATTAGCAAACGACCCTTAACCTGCGCTTAACAATGCCATTCCGCCTTCCCGGAAAGGAATTCTGTACGGCGGCGCTCCGGGAGGGTTGTGCGGCATAGACCGGCATGGGTTTCCTGGGTTCAGCAAGCGCTGGACTTGCGCTAGCCAGAAACAGTAAAGTGATGCCTGTTGCGACCATGACAACTCCTTAATAGCTGGTTGGACTGTTCGGGCCATGCCCGGCGTTTTGCGTTTCAATGCAAACTTTGGCAAACGATTCTTAACCGGAAATTAATTGGAGGTACAGTTGAGAATACTTCTGGTGGAAGATGACCCTCTGCTCGGGGACGGCATCAAGAAAAGCCTCGGTCATCTGGGTTTCACGGTTGACTGGATGCGGGATGGCGTACAGGGCGAAAACGCCCTGACCAGCGAAGAATATGCCGCCGTGGTGCTGGACCTCGGCCTGCCGCGCAAGGATGGGCTGGCGCTGCTGCAATCGGTGCGGAACAAGGGGCTGCGCACTCCGGTGCTGATCCTGACCGCGCGCGACAGCAAGCTGGACAAGCTCAAGGGCTTCGGCGTGGGCGCGGATGACTACATCGTGAAGCCGCTGGATATGGAGGAACTTGCCGCCCGGTTGCGTGCGCTGATCCGGCGCTCCGCCGGGCGCGCGTCGGCGCGCATCCGCATTGGCCAGGTGGAGATTGACCCGGACGAGCGTCTGGTCTGGAGCGACGGCAAGCTCGTCGAGCTTTCCGCCAAGGAGTTTGCCGTGCTCGAATTGCTGGTGCAAAACGCGGGCCGCGTGCTGACCCGCGCCCAGCTGGAGCAAAGCGTTTATGGCTGGGGGGACAACACCGACAGCAACACCATCGAAGTTTTCATCCACCACCTGCGCTAGAAGCTGGGCAGCAACTTCATCCAGACCCTGCGCGGGATCGGATATACCGTGGCACGCGCGGAATGAGCACCCGCAAAACTTCTTTGCAGGCGCGGCTTACCCTGCTGGCACTGGGGGCAGTGCTGATTTTCAGCCTGGCGGCGAGCTATGAAAGCTATGAGAACGCCATACACGAGGCGGATGAAATTTTCGATGCGCAGCTGGCCCATTTTGCGCAAAATCTCGCAGTCGTGGCATCGCATAGCGACCCCAATGTTGAGCATGTGGAGGATATGCCCGAGCCGGAATATGACTTTCAGAAGATTGTCGTTTTCCAGGTTTGGTCAACAAGCAGCGCCCCTCCAAAATCTATTTTCCGTTCCAGCAATATTCCTGCTGTGATCAAGGCGAAGGTGCCTGACGAAGGCTTCAGCGATGTCGAATTCAAGGGGCAGCGGTGGCGCTATTACCGGCAGCGCGATGAGAAACGCGGCCTTGATGTACTGGTGGGGGAGAACGACAAGGATCGGCACGAGCTAGCCCAGAAAGTGGCGTGGAGCAACATTGCGCCCTCCCTGTTCGGCCTGCCGCTGTTGGCGCTCTTTATCATGCTGGCGATCTATTTCGGATTGCGCCCGTTGCGCAAGCTGACCGAAGCGCTGCGCCGGCTTTCGCCGGATCAGCTTACCCCGCTTCCGGTTCAGGATGTGCCGCGTGAAATTGCGCCGGTGGTCGGCGCGCTCAACAGCTTGCTTGCCCGCATCGCCCGCACCATCGAAAACGAGCGGCGCTTCACCGCCGACGCTTCGCACGAGCTCCGCACTCCTCTTGCCGCGCTCCAGTCACAGGTGCAGGCGGCACAGCTTTCCGATAACAAGGCAGAGCGGATGGAATGCCTGGACAAGGCGTTGCAGGGTGCCGGCCGCATGTCGCATCTGGTCGGGCAATTGCTTACCTTGTCGCGGCTGGACGAGGCTGCGTCGCCACTCGATGCCGAAAACCTGGATCTGGCCGGGCTGGTTCAGGAATGTTGCGCGGAGCTGGGCTTGAGCGCGCTGTCAAAAAACATCGAGATAGAGCTTTCAGCGGAAGCGCAGCCGACGGTTTCCGGCTCGGCCGACATGCTGCGCATCATGCTCAGGAACCTGATGGATAACGCCATCCGCTATACCCCGGATGGGGGGCGGGTGAATGTGGCGCTGCGCCTTGCCGGGGAGCGGGCCGAGATCGAAATCGCCGACAGCGGCACCGGCGTCAGCGGCGAAAACCTCGCGCTGCTCGGGCAGCGCTTCAACCGCCTGAACCAGACCGGCGAAAGCGGTGTTGGGCTGGGGTTGTCCATCGTGCGGCGCATCGCGGAAATCCATCGCGCGGCGGTGACATTCGACCGCTCGGCCGCGTTGGGCGGCCTGAGCGTAAAAATTACTTTCCCGCCGCAACCGGGCCGGGGATGACCCCAAAACCCGAAGCCGCCTCGATATCGCCCGCTCCCAGGTCTTAAACGTGAAACTCGCGCAACGATTCGTTTTTGTGCCGATGCAAGGAAAACGGCATAATAAAATATGGTTCATCCACTGGTTCCGGCTCCGCGCAACAGATTACTAAATCCGAATAATGGCTCAACTACTGGATGGAATACGCATTCTTATAGTGGATGATTCTGCTTCCATCCGGAGCATGCTTCATGCACTGCTGAATAGCGAGGGATATGAGGTTGTGGGTGAACTGGGCAGCGGCGCAAAACTGCTTGCCACCATCGCCCAGCTAAACCCCCATATCGTTTGTCTTGATTACGATCTGCCTGATGCCGACGGCCTTTCCCTGTTGAAAGAAATTCATGCCGCCAATCCGCAAGTCGCCGTTGTCATGATTACGGGCAGCGACAGCCATAACCTGGAATATGCGGCAGCGGAGGCGGGTGCCGCCGGATTCATCCGCAAGCCGTTTTCGCAAGACCTGGTCATTAAAGGGCTCCGCCAGGTTGCTTATGCCCAGAAGTTGTTGATGATTGCGGCCAGGAAACATAATTCATTTGAAGGGAAGCCCTGTCGCGCCAAGGCCGTCATTGCCGATGACAGCAAGTCGATGCGTCAGCTGCTTGCCGCAATCCTGGCGCATGCGGGAATTGAAGTGGTGGGGGAGGCGTGCGATGGAAGGCAGGCCGTTGAGCTGGTATCAAAACACCAGCCGGATATTGTGTGTCTGGACTTAGAGATGCCGGTCATGAGCGGCCTGGAGGCGCTGAAAATCATCCGCAGCCGGAACCCGGCGGTAAATATCCTCATGATCACTTCTCTGTCCAGCCGTGATGCGGCCATGCAGGCGGCAAGCGCGGGCGCCAGGGGATATATCCTCAAACCCTTTCATCCGGACAAGGTGACCCAGTCCATTTCCCGGATACTTGCGAGCTGAAAAGTGCGGGCTCTATGTGCTTGTATCGGGCCATTCGGGGTGCAGCTTAATCTGCCACGTTGGCAGCTCGCAGGATGGGTGAGCCTGCGAACCCCAACGCCGAATACCATCGAAGCCTGAAACGCCGGGGTTCGTTCCTCACTCCAGCCTGCGGCCATTGAGCATGAAGCTACTGCTGGAATTTCTCGTGGCATTGCACGCAGTAGCCCAGGGTTTTATTTAAGGCGCGGAATACTTTTCTCGGGTTCTTGGCTTTCAGGGCTTCGCCCAGTTCGTCGCCGCTGCTGTGGAAAGCGAGCCCCAGAGCTTTGAATTCCTCGTTTTCGAACTTGTCGCACATCTGTTTCATCTCTTCGGTAAGTCCCAGCTGGGTGCGGGCGATGATTGCGGCCTTGTCGTATTTCTTTTCTGCCACCAGGCCGGTGATTTTCTGCACTGCAGCGAGGTGCGCCCTCATGTTGGCGAGCTGGTGCTGCCGCATTTCCGGGGAAAGGCCGAGAGAAATCCTGCGGTCTGCCATGTTGTGCGCCCTGCCCATATGAGCTTCCGCCGCGCTGGCGGCAGCGGGCGCGAGCAGAAGTGCCAGCATCAATAAGCCGTTTAACTTTTTCATGAGTTTCTCCTTGTCGAAAAAATGCCGGGGTGCATGCCTGTTCCAGCCGCCTCAGGCCGGGAACACCTTGCGGAAAGGCTTGACGGTGGTTTGCGCGTACACTCCAGCGGCCAGGTAGGGGTCATTCTGCGCCCAATCTTCGGCTTCGGCCAGCGAAGGGAATTCTGCCACGATCAGGCTGCCGGAAAAACCTGCGCTGCCCGGGTCGGCGGCGTCCACGGCAGGAAAGGGGCCGGCCAGCAGCAGGCGGCCTTCTTCCTGCAAGGACTGGAGCCGTGCCACGTGCGCGGGGCGCGCGGCGAGGCGTTTTTCCAGGCTGTCCGTGACATCCCGGGCGACGATGGCGTACAGCATCAATTGTTTTCCTTGTCTTCTTCCACGTATTTCGCCAGCGCCATGCCTTGCAGCAGCACGAACACCAGCATCAGGCCGGTCGCGCCGAAGAGCTTGAAATTGACCCAGGCGTCGGTGGAGAAATTGAATGCGACATACAGGTTGAGCGCGCCGAGCACGGCAAAAAACAGGGCCCAGCTCAAGTTGACGTGGCTCCATATCCGGTGCGGCAACGCGAGCTTTTCATGCAACAGCGCGCGCATCAGGTTTTTCTTGAACAGCAGGTCGGAAAAGATTAGCACGGCGGCGAACACCCAGTACAGGATGGTGGGCTTCCACTTGATGAAGGTTTCATCGTGCAGCAGCAGCGTCGCGCCGCCGAACACGGCGATGATGCCGAAACTCACCCACAGCATGGTGTCCACCTTGCCGTGCCGCCATTTGGTCCATGCGACTTGCGCGATGGTGGCGGCAATCGCGGCGGCGGTGGCGGCGAAAATGCCGAACAGCTTGAAGGCGGCGAAAAACAGGATGACGGGGAACAGGTCGAACAGCAGTTTCATGTGTAATTGGCTATCTTAAAAAATAAAATCTGGAACCACGG
>JACRAQ010000068.1 GCA_016213335.1 Nitrosomonadales bacterium | reverse complement strand
GTTGCCATCAAGCAGACGGTGTACCGCACCGGCTTTGATTCCGCGCTGATGGAGGCGCTGATTGCGGCCACCCGCCTCGGCAAGGAGGTGACGGTAGTGGTGGAGCTGCTCGCGCGCTTCGATGAGGAGGCCAACATCAACTGGGCCAGCAAACTGGAAGAGGTTGGCGCGCATGTGGTGTATGGCGTAGTCGGGCACAAGACGCACGCCAAGATGCTGATGGTGGTGCGGCGCGAAGACGGCAAGCTGCACCGCTACGTGCACCTCGGCACCGGCAACTACCACCCGCGCACCGCCCGGCTTTACACCGATTTCGGCCTGTTCACCGCCAACGAGGAAATCTGCGCCGACGTGAACGAGGTGTTCGGCCAGCTCACCAGCCTGGGCAAGGCGGGCAAGCTGCGCCACCTGTGGCAATCGCCGTTCTCGCTGCACAGCCAGGTGCTGAGCGCCATCCGCAACGAGACCAGGCTCGCCAAGGCAGGCAAACCCGCGCACATCATCGCCAAGATGAACGCCCTGCTGGAGCCGGAAACCATCATGGCGCTGTATGAGGCTTCCGGCGCCGGGGTAAAGGTGGATCTCATCGTGCGCGGGGTATGTGCGCTGCGCCCCGGCGTGCCGAGCCTGTCCGAGAACATCCGCGTGCGCTCGGTAATCGGCCGTTTTCTGGAACACACGCGCATCTTCTACTTCCGCAACAACCTGGCACACGACGTGTATCTCGCCAGCGCCGACTGGATGGACCGCAATTTCTTCCGGCGCATCGAAGTGTGTTTTCCTGTCCTCGACAAGAAACTGAAAAAGCGCGTGATCGAAGAAGGGCTGAAGGTTTACCTGCAGGACAACTGCCTGGCGTGGGAGATGGACAAGGATGGTTGCTACCGCCGCAAGGCGCTGCGCCGCGCAACGCCAAAGAGCGCGCAATCAGCCTTGTTGCAGGAACTTGCCGGGCAGGCGGTGAAGCAGGGGTGAGCACGCGCAATCGCCGGGGCCGTTTAAGCCATCCAAGCGCCGGACAGGGCCATCAGGCAGCAGTATTTACACCATGTTAAACACCCGCTTCTAGCATCCGTGCATATATCCAGCCATGCGTGAATCCGTATGGCCGAGCGTAATATCAGCGACTCGATGCTGCTTGAAGTGATTGATTCCGGACACCCCCGGTGGCGCCCAATAATCGATCATTCCCTGCCAGCAAGGGCGTCTGCCTCGCTATCAAGTTGCCACCTGCAAGCTATGTCGGGATATTGCACCAGTTCCTGCAGGCGGCAGATGAATTCCGCGCGCGGTATTTCGCGCGCGCCGAGCGACGCAAGATGCGGCGTGTTCATCTGGCAATCTATCGCGTAAAAGCGCGCGTAAAAGGGGTCGCTCGATTTTTCTACAGTTTCATGGGCGTTAGGCGTCAGCAAGGATAAAAGGGGCCGTGCTCGTATTGTTTTATGCCGCCTTTCGCCCAAGCCCCTCTGCCACAAGTGCCAGTACCAACGTGTTCAGGCTGACGCCTTCTGCCTTGGCGCGCTCTGCCAGTTTGGCGTGAACAGACTTGGGCAGGCGCGTCACAAACTTGCCGGATACTTCGGGCACGGTGTCTGGGCGGTAAAACGGTTTGGGAATTTCTTTGCCGGCATCTTTGCGCGCAGATACCCAAGCCTTAAACGCATCCTTGCCGTTTACAACCGCTTCGGCTTCAGTCTCTCCATCCGACATGCAGCCGGGAAGATCGGGAAAAGTGATCAAGAATTCACCACCGCCTTCTTTGGAAATCTGGCTGATAACATGAGAATACGCCTCGAAGGGATAGGGCGGTCTGACAGTTTTGATTTTCTTGATGGTCTCGGTGGTCATTTCTTTAACTCCTTCACGGCATCTACCAGCATCAGGAACTGGCGGATATACGCGGGTTTGATGGGGCGGTGTGCTGGCACAGTGACATCCATTTCCACATTCTGAAAACCGAACACATGATGGCTACCACCGTTGTCCCGGCATTCGATATTGAATTGCCTGGCAACAACCAGCAGGTCGTCAATGCGCCAATCGCGCGGATTGCTGCGCATGGCATCGAGAGCTTGGCCCACTTGTTCATGGATAAATAATATTTTATCCGATACTACGCATCAATCGGAGGTGATTCGAGGACAGCCCGTGTGGAACACTTTCGGTTTCGCCGGATGACTGGAATTGCTTCTTCTGAATTTATTTCCCGCAGGGTGGTGCGTCATGCGTCAGGCTCGCGATCAAATTGCCACCGGCCAGCCATGTCATGATGTTGCACCAGTTCCCGCAGGCGCCAGATGAATTCCGCACGCGGAATTTCGCACGCGCCGAGCGAGGCGAGATGCGGCGTGTTCATCTGGCAATCAATCATGCCGAAATTCCAGCGCCGCAACTGCGCGGCCAGATGGGCGAGTGCAATCTTGGAGGCGTCGGGTTTGCGGCTGAACATGGATTCGCCGTAGAACATGCGCCCGAGGCCGATCCCGTACAGACCGCCGGCCAGTTCGCCTTCATGCCAGGCTTCCACCGAATGCGCCAGCCCCATCCGGTGCAAGTGCAGATAGGCAGCAATCATGGCTTCGCTGATCCAGGTGCCCGCCTGGCCTTTGCGCGGCGCGGAACAGGCGAGCATCACCTGCTCGAACGCGGTATCGGTGCGGATTTCATAGATTTTTTTGCGTAAGGTTTTGCGCAGCGAGCGGGATACCTTGAATTCGCCCGGAAACAGCACCATGCGCGGGTCGGGACTCCACCACAGGATGGGGTCGCCTTCGTTGAACCACGGAAAGATGCCATGGCGGTAGGCATCCAGCAGGCGTTGCGGCGCCAGGCTGCCACCGGCGGCCAGCAGCCCGTTGGGTGAGCGCAATGCCCGCTCGACGGGGGGAAAAGGGGCGGTATCGCTCAATAAAGGTATCACGAATATTTCCTCCAACAGGTTAATTTACAGGGGAACGCTGAATAAGTCCTCCGTTCGTGTTGAGCCTGTCGAACCATGAGCGGAGGATTAAATACAATCAAGAAATTGGGAAGAATGCCCTGCGCCCTTCGGTATCTCAGGAGGCTCAGGCCGGACGGACTTGTTCAAGGTTTCCAGCAATATTTTTGTGCGTGGCAAGCGGCTTGTTTTAAAATGCAAAAGTGTGGCCATTGAACTTCGGCGGCGAAAAGGTAATGTAATGTTTGGACTGTTTGGAAAAAAATCGGATCACCCGATGGCAGACATCAAGTCGGCGCAAAAGCTGCTGGATGAAATGCCAAAAAGCGATACGCTGAAAACCCTGCAGGAGCTGACCGCTTGGGTAGATGCTGTCCGCGAACACGCGGAATTTAACCTGGATCACGAGGCTGCCGTATTGCGCCTGCTCGACGAAACCGCCCGCCCATTCGAGCGCAAGCTGGCGCGCGATTATTTTGCGGCGAGCTCGCTGCCGCCCTTTCAGGAAAACCGGTTATGGATGGCGCTGAGCGAGTTTTATATCCAGATCGCACTGTCCTACCAGAAAATTTTGGCGCGTTACCGCAATGGAGACAAGGGCAGCCCGGCGCTCAAGCCGGTTTTGCCGGTCTTCGCCGCGCGCGGCATCCGTGCTGCGACGGGCAGGCTGAAGTGTGCGGCGGCCCGCTACGCGCTGGTAAGCCAGGCAATATGGGAAAGTCTGAGCGAATTTTATTCGCTTGCCGAGGCGCAGAACTTTCTGGATGAACCGGTCCAACTTTATCCCGGAGCGATCACAACCACTGCGGTGCGCTACGAGTTTACCGGGGCGCTGGCATGGTATGCCTCCAGCGCCAGCACGCTCAACCGCTTTCACATGCACTTGGCCGAAAGGCTGGCGGCACACCTGTGCAGGCATTTGACGGTGAGCGCGCAGTGCGGGCCGGGCAGCATTTACGGCTTCGACCTGCTGCACCCGGCGCCCCCCATGCGGGCGGGCGAGGCAACCGCGCCCCAGCCCGGCCTGCTTTTTATCGGAGTGAATAATCTCAAGGCACATATCGGGGCGCTGCTTGAGGCGCTGGAAAAAAACGCCGTTCCGGACGAGTTGAATCTCGGTGGCTCATACGATGCCGGGGTGGTGCGCGATGTGCTGCTTCGCCTTGCGGATTGCTGGACGGTTCCGCCGCCGATGCGGCGCAATGTGCGGCACAAGATCAAGGTGAGCCTGAACGTGGCGAACGGGTTCTCCAGCGTGATGGAGCATACCGGTATCGGCCTGAATTTCGGCGTGGGCTCCGGCGTATTCTGGGATGCGGAGGATATCAGCACCGGCGGCTTCCGGTGCGTGGTACCCCCTGCGCAGGCGGCAGGCGTAGCGATAGGCTCGCTGATCGGCCTCAAACCGGAAAACGTGGATCGCTGGGGGGTGGGCATCGTGCGCCGCCTGAGCCGCGACCAGCAGAACCAGCTGCATGTCGGGGTGGAAATTCTTTCCAACCAGATGACGGGCGTCGGCTTGCGCGAACAAAAACTCGAAGAGGAGCAACCCGCCCTGTGGCTGGGCAGCGCCAGCGACGGCAAAAGCGAGGCCAGGCTCCTGCTGAGCCCCGATACTTTTTCGACCAACCGCAGTCTGCACGCGCGCCTGGAAGACAGGCACTACTTGCTGATGCCGCTGGCGCTGGTGGAAAAAGGCGAGGACTATGACCTGGCACGCTACCGCAAGATCGAGGAAGATACCGGTGCGGGCAACGAGGCTTACTGAGAAGCCGAACCCAGGCGGCGCGTGAGCCAGACCTCGATATCGCGCACCTCTTCCATGCAGACCGAATGCGGCATGGCATATTCGTGCCACTCCGGCCGGTAACCCATTGCGCTTAATTGCTTCGCGGAGGCCTCGCCCAGCGCATAGGGCACCACCGGGTCGCTCAGGCCGTGTGCCATAAAAATGGGCATGGGCTGCGCGGTTGCATCCTCGCGCGGGAAGGTATCCGCCAGCGGCAGATAGGTGGACAAAGCGAGAATGCCGCCCAGGCGCGTTGCATGGAGCAAGCCGGTGTACAGGGCTATCGCGCCTCCTTGTGAGAATCCGGCGAGATAAATGTTTTCCGGGCCGACACCGCGCTGTTTTTCCCGGGCGATCAATGCCTCGATGGCAAGCTGCGAAGCGCGGATACCCGCCTCGTCCTGCCTTGCGGCAAGATGCTGGGCGGCAATGTCATACCAGGCTCGCATGACGAATCCGCCGTTGATGGTCACCGGCATCATCGGCGCGTGCGGAAAAATATAGCGCACCGCCACCGGCAAGCTCATTTCTTCCGCGACAGGCACGAAGTCCTCGCCATCCGCGCCCAGCCCATGCATCCAGATGATACTGTGCTGCGGCGACTCGCCGGTTTCCAGCGTGATGTGGGGCAGCAGGTTCACCGGTGGCCTCACTTCTGGCTGGCGGCTGCTTCGCCCGGGTTGCCGCAAACACTCTGGAGCAATTCTGCAGCAGTTTGTGCGAGCAGGACAACGTCCAGCGTGCCGATGCTCTGCTCTGCCATGTCAATGCCGCTCAGGATAGCGGGGCGCTCACCCTCAGTAATTTCCCAGCAGCCGGTTTCATCGCCCTTTTCCCGCACCGTTTGCAGGATGGCGATGGCCGTGTCCAGCGTGGTGATGGCATCCGGGAGCCGGGTCTGGTGGCGCTCGAGTGCGGTGCGAACAACCGAGATCGCTGCCGCCAAACGACCGAAGGCGGCCACGTTGAACTGCCCGAGGCAAGCGGCCTGATAAGCCAGGCGCATGTCCATGGCATAGATGTCTTTCAGGCCGCGCGTGACCGGGACGCGCAACGGGCTTTTCTTTTTTCTCATTTCATTCCATTCAGCGCAGGCTTACCAGCGGTTTGAACCCCAGACGCTTTTGCAATTTCTCCGCGTAGGCACGCGCTTCATCCTGGCTGACGTAAGGCCCGACATGCACGCGCACCAGATCATCCTTCTGGTACAGGCTGACCAGCTTGCCGCCCCCTTCCAGCTCGGCACGCATGCGTGCCAGGAAGCCCTCCGCGCCTTGCTGCGACTTGAATGCGCCGAGCTGCAAATAAACCCTGCCTTCTCCGGGCGCAGTGCCGGTAGCGGGAACGGCAGTATTTGCTGCGGGTTCGGGCGGCAGCGGCTCGACTTTGACCGGTTCTTCTGCGGCGAGCGGCGCGATGGCGGCGGTATCCGCCGCGATACTTTCCACTTCCACCTCGCCGCTGCCGTTTCCGACGATGCCCAGCTTGTGCGCGGCAACGTAGGAAAGATCCACGATACGCCCGTGCAGGAAGGGACCGCGGTCATTCACGCGTACCACCGCCGACTTGCCGGTGGCGAGATGGGTAACACGGGCGTAACTGGGTATCGGCAAAGTGGGGTGCGCGGCGGTCATGCCGTACATATCGTATACCTCGCCGCTGGAGGTGCGCTGGCCATGGAATTTCCTGCCGTACCAGGAAGCGATACCGCGTTCCCTGTAATTGCCGGGCGCGGCCAGCGGAGTATAAGTTTTGCCCAGCGCAGTGTACGGGCGGTTGGCGTAGCGGTGCAGCGGCTCGGCTTTCGGCACGGCATCCGGCGTGGCATCGAGGTTGGCTGGTATATCCTGGCCGGGGCCGTCGCCTTCCAGATAGCCGCCCTTGGCGGGCACGGTGCCAGCTTTGGCCGGTGCCGGTTGCGAATCGGCCACCGGCGCGGGCGGGCTGCGCACTTCCGGCTGGCGGGTTGGAGCGCTGCCGCAAGCGGCGAGCAGGGCTGACATGAAGATCGGCGCGCCGAGTTTTGCCAGTTTCATCTTGTCTCCTTTGAACCTAAACCGGGCAAGCCGGAGTCAAACAGGAAAGCTAATTTCCCCCCTCCCTTGACGGGAGGGGGCAAGGGGGTGGGTGAACTGTGAGGGTAGTGTAAGTCGCAGAGTCCACCCCCACCCTAACCCTCCCCCGTCAAGGGGGAGGGAATGTTTTCCAGCTTGCATCTTCAGTGTTCTCTTACGTCTGCACCAGTTTCTTGTGCGTATGGATGCTCATCAGCATACCAAAGCCCAGCAGCAATGTAACCATGGATGTGCCGCCATAGCTGACCAGCGGCAACGGCACACCCACCACCGGCAGTATCCCGATCACCATGCCCATGTTGACGAAGGCGTAAGTAAAAAACGTCAGCGTGATCGAGCCCGCCATCAGGCGGGTGAAGTAGGTTGAGGCATCGGCGGTGATGATGAAGCCACGCGCGATGACGAAAAGATACATACCCAGCAGAATCAGGTTGCCAAGCAGCCCGAACTCTTCGGAATAAACCGCAAAGATGAAATCGGTGGTGCGTTCGGGCAGGAAGTCCAGATGCGTCTGGGTGCCGTTGAGATAGCCTTTGCCCAGAACCCCGCCCGAGCCGACCGCGATCGTGCCCTGGATGGTATGGTAGCCTTTGCCCAAGGCGTCCTGCGCGGGGTCGAACAGCATCAGGATGCGGTGCCGCTGGTATTCGTGCAGCATGGACCACAGCACCGGCAGGCTGCCCAGGCCCGCGACCAGCAGCACCCCCATCACCCGCCAGCTCAAGCCGGCAAGAAACAGCACGTAAAACCCGCTGGCGGAAATCAGTATGGCAGTGCCCAGATCCGGCTGGCGCGCGATCAGCAATACCGGCATCAGCAGCAACAGCGCCGCCACGAAGTAATTTTTCAGCGTCAGCGTTGCTTCGTGTTTCTCGAAATACCATGCCATCATCAGCGGCACGGCAATTTTCATCAGCTCGGAAGGCTGGATGGTCATCACGCCGAGATTCAGCCAGCGCCGCGCGCCGTGGCT
This sequence comes from Nitrosomonadales bacterium, assembly GCA_016213335.1. GTDB lineage: Bacteria > Pseudomonadota > Gammaproteobacteria > Burkholderiales > Gallionellaceae > VIKH01. Next base: position 4,270 of record JACRAQ010000068.1, on the reverse strand, counting down.
GATTTCCCCGAACAGCGCCACGCCGGCCAGCAGCACCATGCCGAGGAGGTAGACCGGCAAGGCGGTGCGCATCAGGTAATGCAGCGGCAGGTTGGCCACCAGCCACAAAATGCCGAGCGCCACCAGCATGTTTCCCGCCTGTCTCAGCACGCGGCCCCAGTCGCCGTCGCTGGCGCTGTACAGCACCGCCAGGCCGGTCAGCATCAGCAGCCCGAGCGCGGCCAGCAGCACCGGGTCAATATGCAGGATGAAGCGCTTCCACAAGCGCGGCCACAGGCGTTGTCTAATCATGCTCCTCCTCTTCACCGGCCGCGGCGGGCAAAGGTTGCGGCACCTTGCCGAGCAGGTAATAGTCCAGCACCTTGCGCGCGATGGGCGCGGCGGTGGAGCCGCCGTGACCGCCGTTTTCCGCCAGCACCACCAGCGCGATCTTCGGTTTGTCGGCGGGTGCAAAGGCGATAAACCAGGCGTGGTCGCGGAGGCGCTCCTGTACCTGGCTTTCGATGTATTGCTCGCCCTGTTTCATGCCTACCACCTGCGCCGTGCCGGTTTTGCCCGCAATGCCGTAAGGCGCGCCGGCGCCCGCCCCCGCAGCGGTGCCCCCCGGTTGTGTGACTGCAGTCATGGCGCGCTTCACCAGCGCGAGGTGTTCCGGGTTGAACTTGAGCTCGAAATCGGGCCGGATTTCCGGAGCGGCTGGGCCGTTGCTGCCGGCGTGTTGCACCTGCCGCACCAGATGAGGCCGGTAGCCAGCCCCGTCGTTTGCGAGTATGGCCGTGGCGTAGGCCAGTTGCATCGGCGTGACCAGGTCGTAGCCCTGTCCGATACCGGCAGACACGGTATCGCCAGCGTACCATTTCTGCTGGTAACGCTTCTGCTTCCATTCCTGGGATGGCAGCAGGCCGGCCGCTTCGCCTTCGAGGTCAATGCCGGTTTTTTTGCCGAAGCCGAACCGCGACAGATAAGCGTGCATGTTGTCTATGCCGAGTTCGGTGGCAAGGCCGTAGTAATACGTGTCGCACGATATGACGACAGATTTGAACAGGTCCACGCTGCCGTGCCCGCCTTTCTTCCAGTCGCGGTACTGGTGGCTGCTGCCCGGCAGGGTGTAATAGCCCGGATCGCTGATAGTGTAGCCGGGAGCGCGCTTGTTGTAATGCAGGCCGGCCAGCGCCATGAACGGCTTGATGGTGGAGCCGGGCGGGTACTGGCCGCGCAGCGCGCGGTTGTTGAGCGGCACATCGGGCGAGTTGTTCAGTTCGCTCCAGCTTTGCTCGTCAATGCCGTCAACGAACAAGTTCGGGTCGTATCCAGGGCGGCTCACGAAGGCCAGTACTTCGCCGTTGTTCGGGTCAATCGCCACCAGCGCGCCGCGATAATTCCCGAACGCCTGCTCGGCAACTTGCTGCAACTTCGCGTCCAGCGTCAGTACCAGGTCGTTGCCGGACACCGGCGGGGTGCGCGACAGCACGCGTACCCCGCGTCCGCCCGCATCCACCTCCACTTGCTCGATGCCGGTCTTGCCGTGCAATTCGTTTTCGTAACTCTGCTCGATGCCGGTTTTGCCGATGTAATCCGAGCCCCGGTAATTGGCGGCGCGGTCATCCTCTTCAAGCTGCTGGATGTCGCTTTCGTTGATGCGTCCGATATAGCCGATCAGGTGCGAGGTAAGCTCGCGGTAAGGATATTCGCGGAACAGGCGCGCCTTGATTTCCACTCCGGGGAAGCGGTAGCGCTGTGCGGCGAACCGGGCAACTTCTTCGTCCGACAGGCGGGTGCGTATCGGCAGGCTCTCGAAGTCGTGCCGCTCCGCCAGCAGTTTCTTGAAGCGCTTGCGGTCCTTGGGCTGGATTTCCACGATTTGCGCCAGCTGCTCAATGGTGGCCTCAAGGCCGCCGGTTTTGCTCGGGGTGATTTCCAGCGTGTAGCCGGAATAGTTATGGGCCAGCACCACGCCGTTCCGGTCCAGTATCAGGCCGCGGTTGGGGACGATGGGTACGACCGAGATGCGGTTGTTCTCGGCCAGGGTCTGGTAATGGCTGTGCTTCACCACCTGCAAATAGACGAAGCGCGCCAGCAGCACCAGCAGCATGAACAGCACGAAACCCAGGCTCAGTACCAGGCGCAGCCGGAAGTGGTAGATTTCGCGCTGGATGTTCTTGAGCTCGACGCGGCGCTTCATCCTTAAAAACTCAGTTGTCCACGAAGGCCATGAGAGAACACGAACAAATTCAAGAGGGGTTCCCGGGGTTGCACGATGCCTGATGGATCCAGGCAGCCAATGGGTTTATTTCGTGCCTTTGCGAGCTTCCGCCTTGCGGCGGAATGCCTGCTTACCCCGCTTTGTGTTTTTCGTGGATCAAATACGGTTTTCGGGCTCATAGTTCCGCTTCGGCGCGGGGCCGCCGCAAGGCTTGCAACAGCATGGACAGCGGCGCCCACAACAGCGCCGACACCACGCTGCCGGCAAAATATTCCCACGCGACATAGCCGTGCAACTGCCAGTGCACCGCAGCGTAGGCGGCATACGTCAACAGCAGCACCGGGAAGACCTGCAGGGTTTGCTGGCGCAGATCGAACATTTGCACGCGGCGGTGCAGCACGATGCCGCCGAAGGCCAGCACCGAGTAGGCCAGGGCGTGCTGTCCGAACAGGCTGGCGTTGGCCACGTCGGCGAGTATGCCCACCAGCCAGGCCATGCCGATGCCAACGCGGTAGGGCTTGTGGATGCACCAGTATAGCGCCACCAGAGCGACGAAATCCGGCCTCAGCGCCAGCCAGATGCCTTGCCAGGGCATCCAGTTGAGCAGCAGCGCTGCCAGCAGGCTTAGCGCAATGAATAGATTGCTGGCAGGCAGCAGAAACTCCTGGTTTTTTGGGAGAGATGCGCTCACGGTTTCTTCCGCTTGATCTTTTTGGGTTTGTCGGGGGTTACCGATTCCGGGGCAGCTTCGGGGCGCTCCGGCAACTTTGGCAGCCCGGACAGGATCAGCAGCTGGCGCTGCTTTGCCACCCCGGCAATCGGGGTGCACTGGATGCGCGCAAACGGGTAGGCGGGGTCGCGCTCGATGCGGCCCACTTTGGCTACCGGCAAGCCGGGCGGATAGGTGCCGTCTATGCCGGAGGTCACCAGCGTGTCGCCGGTTTGAACGTCGGCGCTGACCGGCATGTAGCGCAGCGCCAGCTCGCTGGTATCGCCGGAGCCGAATACGATGGAACGCAGGCCGGTGCGCAGCACCTGCACCGGCACCGCGTGGTCTTTGTCAGTGATGAGTGTAACTTCGGAAAGCCACGGGTAAACGCGCGTGATCTGCCCGACTACGCCGTTGTCGTCCATCACTACTTGCCCGGCCTGCACGGCGGCCTGTGCGCCCTTGTCCAGAAACAGCTTGCGTTTGAAGATGTCGCGCTCGGCATACACGATCTCGGCCAGTTGCATGGGGTAGCTGGCTTGCTGCTGCACCGCGAGCAATTGGCGCAGGTTCCGGTTTTCCTCCTGCAGTGACTGCATTTGCTGCAACTTTACGGCGTCCGCACTGTGCTGCTGGCGCAGATCGTCGTTTTTGCGAATCAGGTTGCTCTGGAGGGTGAGAAAGGCGTCGGCCCGGTGCCACAGCGAGCCCGGCACCGAGACCATCTGCTGCAACGGATAGAGCAGGATAGAAAACGCGCTACGCGTGGATTCCAGGTACTTGAAGCGGGCGTCTACGAACAGCAGCAGCAGCGACAGCAGGGAGAAAAACACCAGCCGCACGGCGGGGCTGGGGCCGCGGTTGAAGAAGCGGAAGGACTGGGTGTGCTCCATGTCAGAGGGCGGAAAACTGAAAGCGGAAGACAGGAGTTTTGTGCGGCTTTGCCGCGCCCTTATAAAACCGCCCAGCCACGCCGCCGCTTTCTGTCATTGGTCTTTTGTCTGCCGTCCTCTGGTTTAATCGCTGGTAAAGATGCTGCTGAATTTGTCCATCCGGTCCAGCGCGATGCCGGAGCCGCGTACTACGCAGGTCAGCGGATCATCCGCGATCAGCACCGGCAAGCCGGTTTCTTCCATCAGCAGGCGGTCTATGTCGCGCAGCAGCGCGCCGCCGCCGGTCAGCACCATGCCCTTGCTGGCGATGTCCGCGCCCAACTCGGGCGGGGTCTGCTCCAGCGCGGTCTTCACCGCGCTGACGATGCTGTTGAGCGGGTCGCTCAGCGCCTCCAGGATTTCGTTGCTGGAAATGGTGAAGCTGCGCGGTACGCCTTCCGCCAGGTTGCGGCCGTTGACTTCCAT
>JACRAQ010000066.1 GCA_016213335.1 Nitrosomonadales bacterium | reverse complement strand
TGCAACAACTGGAAAGCAGGCTTGACCGGCGTGCCGTCGGCCAGCTTGAACTCGCCGAACAAATAGGGGTCGGCGCCCACGGCATGGGTGATTACCGGACGATCGCTGACGCGATCCCACCACAATTTATTCTGTGGGTCGAAGCAGCCTTCTTCCTTGGGCACTTCGGAGCGCACGAACATGCCGAACTCGTCGTGTGCCGCATCGAGGTTGATCAATTCCCCGGCGTTGGTATAACGCGCCAGGAATTCGCGGTCATACAGGCCCATGGCAATGATTTCATGGATCAGCGCGAGCAGCAGCGCGCCATCCGTGCCGGGTTTGACCGGTACCCACTCGTCGGCGATGGCCGAGTAGCCGGTGCGCACCGGGTTGATTGAAATGAATTTGCCGCCGTTGCGCTTGAATTTTGAGATGGCGATCTTGAGCGGGTTGGAATGATGGTCCTCGGCGGTGCCGATCATCACAAACAGTTTCGCACGCTCGAGATCCGGCCCGCCAAACTCCCAGAACGAGCCGCCGATGGTGTAGATCATGCCGGCGGCCATGTTCACCGAGCAGAAGCCGCCGTGCGCGGCATAGTTGGGGGTGCCGAACTGGCGCGCGAACAGGCCGGTCAGCGCCTGCATCTGATCGCGCCCGGTGAACAGCGCAAATTTCTTCGGGTCGGTGGCGCGAATTCTTTCCAGCCGCCCGGCGAGCAGGGAGAAGGCCTGTTCCCAACTGATCGCCTCAAACTCGCCCGCGCCGCGCTCCGCCCCCTGCTTGCGCCGCAGCGGCTGCGTCAGCCGCGCCGGCGAATACTGCTTCATGATGCCGGAACTGCCCTTGGCGCAGATCACGCCCTTATTGAGCGGGTGGGCAGGGTTGCCGTCAATGTAGCGCACCTCGCCATCGCGCAGGTGCACACGAATGCCGCAACGGCACGCGCACATGTAACACGTGGTGGTGCGCGTTTCGGTCTTTGCACCCGAAACGGGCTCCGCCAGCGGGTCGTGAAGTGGGGTCAATGACATTTACCGCAATATGCCGTTATAAATATTTCATCAGGTTGTGCCAGTATCTGCATCGTGAAAAAACGATTCGGATTACGACGGATTACAGTATGCGCAGGGGGATGGGCTGTTATCTATAACCGTGATGAGGGGTGAAGGCATAGCCCATATGGGGGATTGCCCTTCCGCCGCTACTGCCGGAGCAGCTTCCTCTCCCTGCGGAAAGGAGGTGTGGAAGAAACCGTGTCCATATTCTCCTGCAGGTTGTGTGCTTTCAACTGCGGAATGCAGGGTCATTACGGGTGGGCGGGTAGAGGCGGGCGAAAAGTTCCATCTGCCGTGAGGAACCGGCTGGAGGCAAGAGTTGTTTGAAAGCCCGCAAGAACACGGCAACCACAAGGCAATTACAATATCTGCTTCACCTTGGCGAGCAGGGTTTCGCGCTCAAAAGGTTTTACCACGAAGCCGCTGGCGCCAGCTTGCAGGCTTTCTCTGACGACATCTCTTTCGCTCCTGCCGGTGATCATGACAACCGGAATGTTGGCGAATTCGGGTGCAGCCTTTAGCCGCCGCATAACTTCGATGCCATCCAATTCAGGCATTTGCACATCCATCAGCACGAGGTCCGGCCGCATTTTCCTCATGACATTCAATGCCTCGATGCCGTTGCCGGCAAACACCAGGCGGTAATTTTCTGCGGCAAGTATCTTGCCGATGATATTGCGCTGGAGCTCGTCGTCATCGACAACCAGCACGGTTGCGCGTACGCGCCCGGCCAGGGCGCCAAGGGCACGGGATGCTTCCAGGTAAGGCGCACAATCCTTGCGAAGATCATCCGCCCAGGTCTTGAGCGGGCCGGCAGACGCTGCCGCCGCACTCAGGGGGGCGGCGACTTGTTCCCGTTTGAGCCGGTCGATTTCATGGCACAGGGCATCGGGGTCCTGAATGGTTACCGCGTGCGGCAAGGCGCCTCCGATCAGGTGCTGCGAGAACCCGTCGAGGGCGATGCCGATATCCCTTTCGGCCTGCGCTATCGCGCGGTTTGCCACCGTAGCGCGCCGGCTGCCCTCGGCCAGCCGCATGTCAAGCAGGTTTTCCAATTCCGCCATACGGCGTGCCTGGGCAGCAAACTCCAGCGCTGTTGGTCCGCCTGTCCGCAGATCGGCCAGTTCGCGCAAGGCATGATGCACGGTCATGGCGAGGCGCGACATATCATAGGTCATGGGCCAGAAGAGAACATAATCGTCGAAATAGTTTTTCTTGCACAGCTCATAGACCCGCCTGACCTCGTCCTTGTTGCACAGAATGATGGTGCGGTGCGGGTGCTGCTGCACCATCGTGCAGCAGCGGTAAAGGCCAAGGTAATAACGTTCCGCCTTTTCCAGGGTGTTGAAGCCAAGCACCAATATATCGGGGCGGTGGCGATCAAAATCCTGCGCCGCCGCGTCGGCATCAGTCGTGGTCAATATCTTCTCGAATTCATCCTCGAGGAGTTTCGTAATCGCTTCCGCGTCGGATCTGTTGTCCGATGCGACCAGTATCGCCGCGGAGACTGTGCCGGTTTTCATGCCGCGCTGCCTTCCTTTGCGCCCAGCCGCTTCGCCTGCCAGCGCGCGATCCAATCCGGCAGATCGGCAGACGGCATCGGTTTGGCGATGAAATAACCCTGCGCCAGATGACAGCGCTGGCTGCGCAGGAAATCCCAGTCATCCTGGTCCTCCACCCCTTCGGCGACAGCTTCCATGCCAAGCTGGCGCGCCATGTTCATGCTGGCATCGAAAATTGCCCGCAGTGTGGCGTCGCGGCTGGCACGGTGAACAAAGCCGCGGTCAATTTTCAACTCATCGAAGGGAATGTCGCGCAGCTGGGCGAGCGAGGAATGGCCAGTGCCGAAATCGCCGATGGACAGCCGGAAGCGCTTTAGGCGCAGCCGGGCCAGCACCTCCAGCGGTATGCGCAGATCGGCCATCAGGCGGCTTTCTGTCACCTCCAGCACGACATTTCCGGGCAATACGCCAGCCTGGGCGACCTGTTCGGCGACATAGTCTACAAACGCCGGCGCGGCCAGGTTGTACATCGACAGGTTGACCGCTACGTGCAGATTGAGGCCGGTATCCTGCCAGCCCTGCAGCAGTGCCAGCGCACCGCGCAGCACACAGCGGGTCATTTCGTCAATCAGGCCGTTTTCCTCGGCAACCCCTATGAACTGGTCGGGAAAAACCAGGCCGTCAACCGGATGCTGCCAGCGCACCAGTGTTTCAACGCCGACCACCCGGCTGTCGGAGACCGCCACCTTGGGCTGGTAGTAGTTGACCAGTTCCCCGCCGGCGATGGCGGCACGAAGGGTGGATACATCGTAGCTCGCCGAAAGCTCCCGCCGTCTTGGCGCCAGCGCGGGTGCCCATTGCGCCAACATCGCAGCCAGTGCGGGCAGTTGCACAGGTTTGTGCAAATAACCGAGCAGCGTGATGCTGTGCGCCCGCACCAGCGTGCTTACGGCTTGAAGCATGCGTTCATCCTCGCCGCTGATCAGCACCAGGCTGCCACCATAGCCGCGTTCGACCAGGTGGCGAACAAACTCGATGCCATCCATTTCTGGCATCTTGAGGTCGAGCAGGATCAGGTCCGGCGGGCTGGCAAGGGCATCGAGCGCGGCACGCCCGCTGGTATGCATGGATACGCCCGCGAAGCCAAGGCCGGCCAACTGCCTCCCGAGCAGCTTGAGCATGAAAGAATCGTCATCCACCACCATGATCCGGATCGCAAACGGGGAATTCATTTGTTGTTTCTCCATTTTTAGTCAGGCATGTCCGAATGTGCTGTCAATTTTTCAAGCTCGCACTCGACCGCCCTCATCTCGGCCGCCAGGCGGTCTTGCAGCATGGCAATACCGCTGGTATCTCCCGCCTTGCCGGCCCTCTCCAGTGCGGCGCATATTTCTCCGAGGGCCAGTGCGCCCACCGAGCGCGCCGAGGACTTCAGCTTGTGCGCCAGCGCATTGACGCGCTCCGTGTCGCCTGCCGCGCAGGCGGCAGCGATTTCGGCTGGCAACTGAGGCGCGCTACGGCGGAAATCGAGCAGGAAATCATGGATCACGACCGGATCGTCACCCACCAGCGCAGCCAGCACTCCCACATCCAGGGTGGCAAAAGCTGGCGCAGGCGGGGTGGCGGCCTCGGCGCTGGGCGGCAGCCACTTCGCCAGCATCGCACGCAGATTTTCCAGTGGCGCCGGCTTTGCGAGGTAGTCGTCCATGCCGGCCTCCCGGCAGCGCTGGGCCTCACTCTTGAGCGCGTTGGCGCTGAGTGCGACGATCGGCAAGCGGCGGCCATCGCCGCGTTTCAGCTCATTTGCACGGATCGCAGCAGCGAGCTCATAGCCGTCCATTTCCGGCATGTGCAGATCAGTCAGGAGCAGCGCGTAACCATCGCCCCGCCAGCGCTCCAGCGCCTGTTGCCCGTCCCAGGCCACATCTGCGGCATAGCCGAGTAGCGCCAGTTGCTGCACGATGACTTTTTGATTGGTCTCGTTGTCTTCAGCCACCAGGATCAGTTTGCCCGCACACTGGGCGGCCTCGCGCGGCGGCGGTGCCAGCGAGGCCGCGTTGCGGCCCCGCAACGGCGCTTCCGGCATTTGCTGCGCGCGGCCGGCTGCGATTGCCATGGCAGCAACATAGGCTGTGCGGGTTTGCCCGCTGGCATCAATGGCGAACAACGGCCAAGTGTCGTCCAACCGGCGCGGACGCCGCCGCCGCCCGCCGCCGATGATCAGGAAGCGGGAACTGCCGGCCGGCAGCTCCCGCGCGATGGCACGCAGTTCCTCGGCCAGGGAAGGCTCATCCCTACCATCAACTACCCATAGCCAGAAATTGGCCGCGCCGGGATCAACTGCCTGCCGTGCCTCCGTCAAGCTCGATACTTGGCGGACCGACGCTCCGGCAGCAGTGGCGTAACTTGCCCAGTCGGCCGCCAGACCGTCGGCGCCGCTGACCACCAGACAGGCAAGGCCAGCCAGAGGAGCAGGCTCTCCCCCCGATGGAGCCGTGGCTGGCAGAAGCGTGCAAGGCAGGCGCACAGTGAAGGTCGAGCCTGCCCCCATGGCGCTCCTTACCTCCACCTTGCCGCCCATTAGTTGTGCCAGGTTGTGCACGATGGCCAACCCCAGACCGGTGCCGCCGAAACGCCGGGTAGTGGAGGCATCCGCCTGTGTGAAGGCGGAAAACAGCCTTGCCTGCGTCGCCTCGTCCATGCCGATGCCGTTGTCGCTGACGCTTATTTCCACCACCGCTCCTCCCGGGCCGCTTTCTGCCAGCTGGGCACGCACCGACACTCTTCCTGCCTGCTCCCGGCCGCTGGAAAACTTGATCGCATTATTGGCCAGGTTGATGATGATCTGCCGCAGGCGCTGGGCGTCGCAAAGGATCGGCGGCAGTGCCGGATCGGTAAACAGCGTGAGCTCAACGTTCTTCCGGGTGGCGAATGGATCAAGCATGAGGCAGACCTGGTTTACGATTTCCTCCACTTCCGTCGGCGCGAGTTCGATCTCCAGTTTGCCGGCCTCGATCTTCGAGAAATCGAGGATGTCGTCAATGATGCCGAGCAGGGAATAAGCAGAATCGCGAATGGTGTTGACCATGTCTACCTGATAGCCCCTGAGGCTGGTCTGGTGCAAGACATCAATCATGCCGATGACGCCGTTCATCGGCGTGCGGATCTCGTGGCTCATTACCGCCAGGAATTCGGATTTGGCGCGGCTGGCGGCCTCCAGTTGCTGCGTGCGCTCGGCTACGCGCCGCTCCAGGTCTGCGTTGATTTCCAGTATCCTGGTTTCCGCCTGCGTGCGCTCGGTCAGGTCGCGCGTAATCTTCGCAAAGCCGATGAATTCGCCGGCTTCATCATGCAGTGCGGTCAGCACTACATTTGCAAAAAAACGCGAGCCATCCTTGCGCACCCGCCAGCCCTCATCTTCGACGCGGCCCTTGTCCCGCGCCTGCGCGAGCAGCCGGGCCGACTTGCCCGCAGCCACGTCTTCCGGGGTATAGAAGCGTTCCAGCGTCTGGCCGACGATTTCGTCCTCGGTATAACCCTTGATCCGCCGGGCGCCCTCATTCCAGGTAACTACATGCCCCTGCGCGTCAAGCATGATGATTGCGTAATCCATGATATCTTCGACGAGCAGGCGGAAACATTCTTCGCTTGCACGCAGTTGCGCCGCCCTTTCGGTGATGCGCCGCTCCAGCAGCGCGCTCTTCTCCATGAGGGCCAGTCTCGTCTTGTGCTCTGCGGACGCATCCCTAAAAACCAGCACGACGCCGGCCATTTTGCCGCCCGTGGCATGAATAGGCGCTACGTTGTAGGCAATCGGCCGCTCGCTGCCGTCGCGCGCAATCAGCAGGGTGTGGTTGACGGGTGCCCGGGTTTTCCCGGCCGCCAGCACTTCCGCAACCGATGGCAGTGCGTGCATGCGGGTTTGCTCGTTGATGATGTGGAACACCGTGTCAAGGGGGCGGCCGCGAGCTTCGGCGCAGAGCCAGCCAGTGAGCCGTTCTGCCGCCGAATTCATGTGGGTGATGCGCCCTGCCGTATCCGTCGCGAACACTCCGTCACCGATGGATTGCAAGGTGGCGGCGAGGCTTTCCTCGCTCAGGGCGAGCGAGTGGCGGATCGCTTCGGAGGCCCGAATCTGCCGGCGGATTGCAAAATACGCTCCGGCAAGTAATGCGGCCAGGGCCAATGCGGTCAAGGCGCCCAAGGTTCGCGTGGCCTGGTTTGCCTGCCTGAGCGCCATGCTGCGTTCCTGCAGCAGCCGTTCTTCCTCCTGCTCCATCTCGCCCAAGACCGCGATGAGGCGCTTCCGTGTCTCTTGCAGCGGGGCCTTGGCTGCATAGTCTGCCGCCGCTGCGGAACCTTCGGTTTTGCGCAGCTGCTCGATGTGCATGGCAATCGCAATGCGCTCATCTGCCACTGCACGCAGGCGGGAAAAGCGTTCCTGCTGGCGCGCATTGTCGGCTGTCAGCGCCTTGATCAGCCGCAGATGTTCCTCCCGCTCGCTGATCACCGCATCGCGCTCGGCAAGGAAATGCGTGTCGCCCGTCAGTCTGAAATACTGCGAATTCAACTCGATCAGATGCGACTCGCCTTCCGCTGCAGAGATGTGATTATGCACCTCGATGGTATGCGATACCCAGCGCGCCGATTCGTCTTCATGCAGCGATATGCGCCATGCAAATGCGGCGAGCAACGCAACCGCAAGCGTGGCAGCGACGAAGACCGCCAGCACATATTTTTCGAAAACAGCAGGTTTGTTCATGAGTTCACGAGCCTCCAGCGCGGTGCCATGTCAGCGCACCATTACCTCCACCCCGGCTTGTTATAAACGACCCGCCCGGCGCCGGAGCCAAAATCTGATTACGTGCAGGGTCGAGGAAGGAATATTTCACCGCATGCCGGTCTTATCGAAAGCAAGGCCATCTCCATGAGGTAGATTCTTTCCGGGAAATATGGCTTTCCAGAACGCGCCGCCTGCAACGATTCATGTTGTGAACGAGTAAGCCCGCGAGGGGTTTCCGCAGGTGTCGCCGGGCTTGGTTTATTTCACTGCTGCCCATGGCAGATGATTGCCGTAAGCGTGTATTCCCTTGAGTAATTATGGGAAAAATTAAGGATTGGAATGGTTATACTGCGCCTCCCTCGCTTCGGCAAGGAAAAAAATGGCCTATATATATATAGATATATATAGATACATATAGGCAGCTACAAGCAAAAGTGCAGCGAAATCAGCAAGTTGCAAAAACATCTATTCCGGGTATTCCGGGATTCACTACCGTTGCTGAAATCGACCTGTATTCCGCAGATGAAAGCGCATAGCCTGCTGGAGAAGCAATATGGGCGCGATTTCTATTTCGCGTACCCCCTTTATGCTTCCAGGGAGCGCGGGAGGAAGGAGAACGCCAAAGACGTTGTAAGGCAGCACAACCCAGAGAACCCGTATCCCATCACTGTGCGCAAGATGAGATCGCTATAGCGGTGGAGTGATTGAACAGCCGTCCCGGAAAACGGCCTGGGATACCAGGTATCCCATCCGGTATCCTTCAAGCCGGGAACTGTACTTCAGATTACAAACCTGCGGTTTGTCTACAGCGCCTGCATTCACGTTAAGCGGCCGGAAGCGACATGGTATGCCGTAAGCGAATCACATTTATTGTTACAGCCGTCTTGTGCGAGAGCTTAGAACTCGATTGCGTCTACGATTGCCTTGATTCCCGCCAATGCGCAACTGTCATCAGCTTCGCCTCCCGGGCCTCCGGACACACCGATTGCGCCGAGGACGCTGCCCGCAGCCTCGATCACCTGCCCGCCACCAGCGGCTAGAAACCGCGGATGACTCCGCAACCCGCTCATCGGGCGGCCGGGCTGGGATTGTTCTGCGAGCGTAGCGGTAGGTGTCCGGAAGCTCACGGCAGTCCATGCCTTGTTCGAGGCAACTTCGACCGTGTGCGGCCCTGCAAAGCGGTCTCGGAGCAGCACTTGCGTGATACCTGACCGGTCAGTCACCGCAACGGCCACCTGGAATCCCTGGTTACGGCAGGACTCGAGGGCGGCACGCGCGGCTGCGAGGGCGGTTTCTGGCGTGAGAGACTTGGACTGGAATGTGCCGTCCTGAGCATTTGCAGGCATGGCTGCGGCAAGCGCGAGAAGAACTGAACATGTGGTGATTCGCATCGCTTATCTCCTCCGCAGTCAGGGTTCACGTCATATCGCCCGATATAAATGGCGGCTTGCAAGCCGCCATTCTGCGCGCGGACTGTATAAAACTCAATTCTCAGCTTCTTCCGATATGAAATAAGTCTGAAGGTGCTGATGCATGTCAGGGGTTTGCCTGGTTTGTACCAAAACCGCTTGCCCGTTGAGCCAAGCGCTTGGGCTCATTACTGGATTTCATATAAGCCTGCCAATAGCAGGTTCAACCCGCCAGTTATTTCTGCCCGATTAACGCTGTGATAGCAGAGGTTGCGGATAAAACAAAAACAGGCGATAGCCCGCTGGCCTCAAGTCGGTAGTATCGAGGTGCAGCTTGATGCGCACTTCACGGCCGGGAGGCAGCCCAGCCGATTCATCTTCATCGGGCTTGAGGTACTCCGCCGGGCGGAAAGTGCGGCGCGCCAGTACTTTGTCCTGCATGTCGGTTAGCGCCAGCTCGAGGCTGGGATGGGCTTGCGCGTAGGGCGCGCGGTTGCGCAGTATCGCGTTGAGCGTGATGGCGCTGCCTTGGGACGGATCGGCCTCCATGTCGGAAGACTCAATGCTTATCGAGTCTGCCTGTTGCGGCAACGGAATGCTGCACTGGAGCAGCTTGCAGTAGGAGATAAGCACAGGCTTGAATCCAGGCAGGCGCGCGGCGAGTTCGACGCGGAAGAAATAGGCCGCCTGTGCCAGCAGAACTATCAAAAGCAGCAGGCTGCCAACGGCCCACGGCCAGCGGCGTCTCTGCCTGGCAAGCTTGAGTGTGGCCTCCAGCGGTTCTTCCGCCAAGGTGACTTGTTGTGCCAGCGTGAGGGAAATTTCTTCTTCTGTTAAATTGACTGCGCCGGTGCCGGGTTGTTCGTGAGTTGCTGAAGGAACCTGCCGGGGCTCCGGTTCTTCCTGCGTAATGGGCAGGCTGAGCTGCGGGCTGGGTTCGTCGTCATACAAGTGCTCAACTGCGTTGAATACCGCGTGGCAGCGGCCGCAACGCACTATGCCCTGACATGCCTCAAGCTGCTCCTGACTGGCCTTGAAACGGGTGTTGCAAGTTGGGCATCGGGTTATGGCTGTCATCGTTTTACGCCGGACAAACACGCCCAGCCATCTTCCATGATGGCAGGCCTGAGGTCAAACCATTGTGCGTAAATCTTCATCACATCATCCGCCTGTTCGCCGAGTATGCCGGACAGCACAATTTGCCCGCCCGGGCGTGTCGCGCCAGCGAGCAGCGGAGCGAGCACCTTGAGCGGATTGGTGAGAATGTTGGCGACAACGATGTCGGCCTGCCATTTTGGCGCTGCATCCGGCAGGCAGAATTGCGCCGCCACGCGGTTGGCTGCCGCGTTGTCGCGGCTGGCTTGCACCGCCTGCGCATCCACGTCTACTCCCGCCGCGCTGGCCGCGCCCAGCTTGAGTGCGGCAATGGCGAGGATGCCCGAGCCGCAGCCGTAATCCAGCACGCTTTCTCCGCCTTTGATGCTGGCATCCAGCCAGCGCAGACACAGGCGAGTGGTGGGGTGGCTGCCGGTGCCGAAGGCCAGGCCGGGATCGAGCGTGATATTGATGGCATCGGGATCAGATGGAGTGTGCCAGGTGGGCACGATCCACAGCCGTTGCGAGATACGGATAGGTTCGAATTGCGACTGGGTCAGGCGCACCCAGTCATTATCAGCCAGCATTTCGGTGCGGTATGCGGGCGCTTGTTCCAGCCCGATGGCGCGCGCCGCTTCCAGCATGATGGGTTCCACCGCCGCATCTTCGGGAAACAGGGCGACAATCAGGTTGTGCTGCCACAAATGCGGCGCGGGTTCGGCCGGCTCACCGAAGATGGCCTGCTCGTCCGGAGTGTCGGCGTCGGCATCGCGGAGATCCACTGCCAGCGCACCCAATTCCAGCAACGCATCGCTCAGGTTCTCGGCCTGCTGTTCGGGAACGGTAGCCGTCAGCCTTAGCCAAGGCATGCTATTTTCCCTTGGTGCGTTCGGCCAGCTTGTTTTCCAGGTAGTGGATGCTGGTGCCGCCGCGTATGAAGGCGGCGTCCTGCATGAGTTCCTGATGCAGCGGAATATTGGTTTCTATCCCTTCCACCGCCATTTCCGACAAGGCGGTGCGCATGCGCGCCATGGCCTGCTCGCGGGTGTCTCCGCTGGCGATGATCTTGCCGATCATGGAATCGTAATGGGGCGGCACCAGATAATTGGCATACACGTGCGAGTCAACCCGGATACCTGGCCCGCCCGGAGGATGCCAGGCGGTGATGCGTCCTGGTGAGGGAGTGAACTTGTAGGGGTGTTCGGCGTTGATGCGGCACTCGATGGCATGTCCCCTGAAAGCGATGTCTTTCTGTTTCAGCGCCAGTCTTTCCCCAGCAGCAATGCGGATCTGCTGTTGCACGATGTCTATTCCGGTAACCGTTTCGGTGACCGGGTGTTCGACCTGTACGCGCGTGTTCATCTCTATGAAGTAAAACTCCCCCTTTTCGTACAAAAACTCGAAAGTGCCAGCCCCCCGATAGCCGATTTTGCGGCAAGCCTCCGCGCAGCGCTCGCCAATCTTGTCGCGCAAGCGGGTATTGAGCAGGGGAGCGGGGGTTTCTTCGATGATTTTCTGGTGGCGGCGCTGCATCGAGCAATCGCGCTCACCCAGATGCACGGCGTTACCGTGGGAATCGGCGAGCACCTGGAACTCGATATGGCGCGGGTCTTCCAGAAATTTCTCCATGTACACCACGGGGTTGCCGAAGGCGCTCTGCGCTTCGCTGCGCGTCATGGCCACGGCGTTGAGCAGCGCGGCTTCGGTGTGCACCACGCGCATGCCGCGCCCGCCGCCGCCCCCCGCCGCCTTGATGATGACGGGATAGCCGATGCTGCGCGCGATCTTGATAATCTCGGTCGGGTTTTCGGGCAATGCGCCATCCACGCCGGGGACGCAGGGAACACCCGCCTTTTTCATGGCAATCTTGGCGGAAACCTTGTCGCCCATCATGCGTATGGTTTCTGGGCTCGGCCCGATGAAAACAAACCCGCTTTTTTCCACGCGCTCGGCGAAGTCGGCATTCTCCGACAGAAATCCATAACCCGGATGGATGGCCTGCGCGTCGGTCACTTCCGCAGCACTGATGATGGCCGGGATGTTCAGATAACTTTGCGACGAAGGGGCGGGGCCGATGCATACCGATTCATCGGCCAGCCTGACATATTTGGCTTCCGCGTCGGCTTCGGAATGGACAGCAACAGTTTTGATGCCCATTTCGCGGCAGGCACGCTGGATGCGCAGGGCGATTTCACCCCGGTTGGCGATAAGAATTTTCTCAAACATGGTTACGGGTTCCGGTTTGGCTGTTGCGCGCATGATTCCGCGCTTCAACAAGCTCCCCTGCGCCTTGTCCCTGCCTGGGTCAGGATGTGGTTTTTTTTCAAACATGGTGGGACGGGCGATAAGCGGCGGTAGCCACTATCCAATAATGAACAGGGGCTGGCCGTATTCCACAGCCTGTCCGTTCTCTACAAGAATAGCTTTGATAACGCCCGCCTTGTCGGCTTCGATTTCGTTCAGCAGCTTCATGGCTTCGATAATGCACAGGGTGTCGCCGGCGCTCACGCTTTGGCCGACTTCGACAAACGCCTTCGCTCCGGGAGAAGGGCAGCGGTAGAAACTACCGACCATGGGCGATTTCACCGCGTGGCCTTCAGGCTGGGCCGGTTCGGCTGGCGCGGCTGCCGCAAGCGGTTGCGTGGCAGGCACGATGACCTGTTGCGGCGGCGCGGCATAGATAGGCTGCTGCGCCGATGCGAGCGGGGAGCGCGTGATACGCACCCGTTCCTCGCCTTCGCTGATTTCCAGTTCGGCAATGCCGGAGCTTTCCACCAGGTCAATCAGGGTCTTGAGTTTGCGTAAGTCCATGTCAGCTCCTGTCAGGTTGTTGCAGCGCATATTGCACAGCAAGTTCGTAGCCGCTTACACCCAAACCGCTAATCACACCGACGGCAATATCCGAAAAGAAAGATTCTTTGCGGAACGGCTCGCGGGCGAACACGTTGGAAATGTGAACCTCGACAAACGGGATGGCTACCGCTGCCAATGCATCGCGTATGGCTACGCTGGTGTGCGTAAATGCTGCCGGGTTGATGACAATAAAGCTGGTGCCATCCTGGCGCGCTAATTGTATGCGCTCCACCAGGCCATCCTCGGCGTTGCTTTGAAAATGTTGCAGCTCTACCCCGCTAGCTTGGGCTATTTTCTTTAATTTTAGGTTAATTTCGTTTAACGTGACGCGACCATATACATCAGGTTCACGCTGACCAAGCAGGTTCAGGTTGGGGCCATGCAAAACCAAGATAGTTTTCATCTGGCCATTTTGCCGCAAATTAGATGCAATTGTCCAGATTTTTGATGGAATTGTAATGACCTGTTGGGGCTGGCACGAGTCCGCCTGCCTTAAGAGATCAGTACGTTAAATTGCGGCTTCGTCGGTTTCGCCGGTGCGGATGCGGATGATTTGCTCCACCGGGGTAATGAATATCTTGCCGTCGCCAATCTTGCCGGTGTGCGCTGCCTTGATGATAGCGTCCACGGCCGCTTCCACCATGGATGAGGCAATCACCACCTCGATTTTGATCTTGGGAAGAAAATCCACCACGTACTCGGCGCCACGGTACAACTCAGTGTGCCCCTTCTGCCGCCCGAAGCCTTTTACCTCGGTTACCGTCAGGCCGCTGGCGCCGAGCTCCGACAAAGCTTCGCGTACTTCATCCAGTTTGAACGGCTTGATAATGGCTTCGATTTTTTTCATGGTTGCTCCTGGAAGATTTGTAAAAACCTTATTGTTAAGTATAGCTTATCCACACACCAAGCTAAAAGTCATCCTGGTAGCGTGCGGTAATCGGGTAGCGCCAGTCCTTGCCGAAGCTGCGATCGGTGATCCGCACACCGACCGGCGACTGGCGGCGTTTATACTCGTTGATGCGGATCAGCTTCACCACCCGCCTCACGTCTTTCTCGGCATAGCCGCGCGCAATGATTTCAGCAATGGAGAGATTCATCTCGACGTAGCAGGCCATAATGCCATCGAGCACATCGTATGGCGGCAGACTGTCCTGGTCGGTCTGGCCAGGCCTCAACTCCGCGCTGGGCGGACGTGTGATGATGCGCTCCGGAATCACCCGGCCCAGGCTGTTGCGGTAGTTGGCCAGCCGGTATACCCAGGTTTTGCTGACATCCTTGAGCACCGCGAAGCCGCCTGCCATATCGCCATACAGGGTGCAGTAGCCGACCGTCATTTCCGATTTGTTGCCGGTTGTCAGTACCAGCGAGCCGAATTTGTTGGACAGCGCCATCAGTAAATTGCCGCGTATGCGCGCCTGGATATTTTCCTCTGCCGTGTCCGGCACCGTGCCCGCAAAAGGCTGCGACAGCGTGGAGAGATAGGCGTCGAACGCCGGACAAATATCCAGCTCGTCGTAGCGTATCCCAAGAATAGCGGCCATCTCCCGCGCATCATCCAGGCTGATCTGCGCGGTGTAGGGCGAAGGCATCATTACCGCATGCACTTTGTCAGCACCCAGCGCATCGGCTGCCACCGCCAGGGTCAGCGCCGAATCTATGCCGCCGGACAGCCCCAGCAACACGCCGGGGAAGCGGTTCTTGCCAACATAGTCCTTCACCCCGAGGCACAGCGCGCGATAGATGCTGTCCGCGTGCTTCGGGGCGGGTTCGATCTCACCCGCCAGCATCTGGCCGTTACGGATTTCGATCAGCCCGAGCGCTTCCTCGAAGGAAGCAAACTGGTGCGTCAGCTTGCCGCGCGCATCCATCGCGAACGAGGCACCATCGAACACCAGCTCATCCTGGCCGCCCACCAGATTGGCGTATATCACCGCGAGGCCGGTCTCGCCAACGCGGTCGCGCACCGCCTCGTAGCGCGATACCTGCTTGTCTATGTGGTACGGGGAAGCGTTCAGCGCCAGCAGCACCTGCGCGCCGGCTTCCAGCGCGCGTTGCGCCGCGTGCTCCTGCCAGATATCGGCGCAGATGCCGAGCGCAAACCGGGTTCCTTCCAGCTCGAATACGCACGGGGCCGCGCCACGCTCAAAATATCGCTCTTCATCAAATACGCTGTAATTCGGCAAAACGTGTTTGTGGTAGGTGGCGACAATCCTGCCATCCCTGAGCACCGAAGCGGCGTTGTAGTGCTTGCCGCCAGCTTCATGAGGGTGCCCCACCACCACGGCGATACCCCGCACTTTTTGCGCGAGATCAAACAGGGCGTGGTTGCAGGCGCGGTAGAACCCTTCGCGCAGCAGCAGATCTTCCGGCGAGTAACCGCACAAACTGAGCTCCGGGGTTAGCAACAGCGCCGCACCGTGCTGGCTTGCGCGGTCGGCGCAGCTGAGAATTTTGGCGGCGTTGCCAGCCAAGTCTCCCAGCATACAGTTGATTTGTGCGACCGCGAGTTTCATGCCTTTGCCAGATTCCGGTTTTGTGGGGTTTGCCCATCATACCAAATGTTTATGGCTTACTTGTTGGCGCACTCTGCGTATAATCCGCCCGTCTTAGACTTCCGGATTTCTGGATTCCCCGATCCCGCATGAGTGCTTTGGCCTGGATTATCGCTGCCAGTGTTTGCGGTGGCGTATTGAGCGTTCTGTGCGCTGCGCTGTTCGCGCTGAACGCGCGCGCGCAATGGGTCGGTTCTCTGGTCAGCTACGCCATCGGCGCGTTGCTCGGCGCGGTATTCCTCGACATCCTGCCCGAGGCGATGGAAACCGGCAGCAGTGTGGCAGCAATAAGCGGCACGGTGCTGGCCGGCATCCTGCTGTTCTTTACGCTGGAAAAGCTGCTGTTGTGGCGGCATTGCCACGGCGATCATTGCGAAGCGCACGAGCGCGGCGTGCACGGGCGCAGCGGGATGATGATCATGATCGGCGACACGTTCCACAATTTCGTGGATGGCGTAATCATCGCGGCGGCGTTTCTCGCCGACACCCATCTCGGCATCGTCACCGCGCTGGCGATAATTGCGCACGAAATCCCGCAGGAGGTGGGCGACTTCCTCATCCTGCTGCATTCCGGATACAGCAGGGCGCAGGCCTTGCGTATCAATCTGCTGTCCAGCTTGGCGATGCTGGCGGGTGGTACGCTGGCCTATTTCGCCTTGCAATCCGTGCAAAGCACCGTGCCGGTCCTGCTGGCGCTGGCAGCAGCAAGCATGATTTACGTGGCAGTAGCCGACCTGATTCCCGGCTTGCACAAGCGCACCCAACTGCATGACACCGTCCAGCAGGTCGTGCTGATCGCGCTGGGTGTGGGTTCTATCTACCTGATCGGGGCACTGGTTCCGGAATAAGCGGTTACACCTCAGCATGAATGACGCCATCCCCAAAGTAGGCTTTGTCTCGCTTGGCTGCCCAAAGGCGACAGCGGACTCCGAGCAAATTCTCACCCGCCTGCGCGCCGAGGGTTACCTGATCTCCGGCAGCTACCAGGATTCAGATCTGGTGATCGTGAACACCTGCGGTTTCATAGACAGCGCGGTGGAGGAATCGCTGGAGGCAATCGGCGAGGCACTAACCGAGAACGGCAGAGTGATTGTCACCGGCTGCCTCGGCGCAAAAGCCGATGTGGTGCGACGGGCGCACCCCAAGGTGCTTGCCGTTACCGGGCCACATGCGGCGGACGAGGTAATGGAAGCAGTGCATGCGCATCTGCCAAAACTCCACGACTACTACTCGGATCTGGTGCCGCCACAGGGTATCCGCCTCACCCCGAAGCATTACGCTTACGTGAAAATTTCCGAGGGTTGCAACCATCGCTGCACCTTCTGCATCATCCCCGGCCTGCGCGGGCCGCTGACCAGCCGCCCGGTAGGCGACGTGATGCAAGAAGCGCAGAATCTGGCCGACGCGGGCGTGAAAGAGCTGCTGATAATCTCGCAGGATACTTCCGCTTACGGGGTAGACGTGAAATACCGCACCGGTTTCTGGGGCGGCAGACCGATCCGGACGCGCATGACCGAACTCGCAGCCGCACTGGGAGAGCTCGGGATATGGATACGGCTGCATTACGTGTACCCCTACCCCCATGTGGATGAAGTCATCCCGCTGATGGCGGAAGGCAAAATCCTGCCTTATCTCGACGCGCCGTTCCAGCATGCCAATGCGCGCATCCTCGGGTTGATGAAGCGCCCGGCGAGCAGCGAAAATGTGCTGGCGCGCATCCGTCAATGGCGCAACATCTGCCCGGACATCACGCTGCGCAGTACTTTTATTGTCGGTTTTCCCGGCGAGACCGAAAAAGAATTTGAGGAACTGCTCGATTTTCTCGAGGCGGCACAGCTCGATCGCGTGGGCGCGTTCATGTATTCCCCGGTGGAAGGCGCGGCAGCCAACGCGCTGCCGGGCCACATCCCGCCCGAGGTGCAACAGGAACGGCTTGGTCGTTTGATGCAGCTGCAGGAAGAGATCAGCGCCGGGCGACTCACGCGCAAGATAGGCAGCACCATACGGGTGCTGGTGGATGCGGTGGACGGGGAAGATGCCATCGCGCGCAGCTCCGCCGATGCGCCGGAGATTGATGGCCTGGTTTATGTCAACAGCGGGCAGTTGCTGCAGGCGGGAGATTTCACCGACGTGCGCATCGTTGATTCAGATGCGCACGACTTGCGGGCTGAGCCGGCCTGACTCATGCGGGTGCGGCAGTAAAGCGCACACCCCGGTAGTTATCTGGTTGGTTGGCTAATTGCGCTCAGCAGCGCGATTAGCGCTTCGTTTCTGTTCTTGGTGGCGATGGAAAGCGCGGTGCTGCCATCCTGATACCGCATATCCGGGTTTGCGCCACTGGCCAGCAGCAGCTTGACAACGTCAATATGCCCGTTGGCGGAAGCCTTGTGCAGTGCCGTCCACCCGTCCTTGCTGGCAATATTGACGTTGGCGCGGCCCTCTACCAGTTGTTTGACGGCAGCAAGATGCCCACGGGTGGCTGCCTGCATGAGCGGCGTCCAGCCGAAATTGCTTTGCGCATTCGGGCTGGCACCTTTTTCGAGCAACAATCTGATTACCTTGTGGAAGCCGTTGAAGGCCGCCCAGTGCATCGGGCCGTAGCCGGCGTTATCCTTGGCGTTTATGTCTGCGCCGCTGCGTATCAACAGCTCGGCTATCTCCTCGCTGCCGTTGAACGAAGAAATCATCAGCGGCGTCCACCCGCGCTCGTCGCGCGTATTGATGTCAACCCCGCTTGCCAGAAACAAAAGGACTGCCGCCTTATCCCCGGCTTCCGCCGATTTCAGGAAGCCTTGTGGCGTATACTGATATCCCTTTCCCCTTATCTCTTCCTGCTTCCTGATGTCTATGTTTGCCCACGGATTGACATCGTTGCCTTTATCCAGTTTGCGCGTGCGATCATATACTTGGCTCAGATAATATATTTCGGTGGCTACTGCGCTGGGGAACCCTTGGCGGTCGCCGCGCTTGTCAACCATTAAATCCAGAAAGTAAGCCTCCATCTGCGGCGTGTCCCACAGTTCGATTATCTTGTTCACAATGCGGGGAAACTGCTTTTCCAGCGCGTGCGGGTACAGTTGATCTTTACCCAATACCAATTTCAGCATTATTTCGTTCATGCTGTTTGCCCGAATACAATTGTAATTACGCTGAACAATTTAACCCAATCACGCCGATCTGGCTACATGATCCGCAAAGAACCTCTCTGCCTCACCCAGTTCGCGCGTGCGCCTGAAAGGGGGCAAGCTTTGCCAGATGCGTTTGCCGTAGGGTTTGCCGATCAGGCGCGGATCGCAAATCATCAACACCCCTCTGTCGTTTTCGTCGCGGATCAACCTTCCCGCTCCTTGTTTGAGGTTGATTATGGCGCGCGGCAACTGGAACTCGAGGAAAGCATTGCGCCCTTGCCGGTTGATCCGGGCGATGCGGGCCGCGAGCACCGGGTCATCCGGCGGGGCAAACGGCAGCTTGTCTATCACCACGAGCTGCAATGCCTCGCCGCGCACGTCCACTCCTTCCCAGAACGACTGGCTGCCCAGCAGCACCGCGTTTCCCAGCTCACGGAAACGCGAAAGCATTTCGTTACGCGAGCCCTCACCCTGGAGCAACAGCGGATAGACCAGGTTCCTGCGATCGAATTCGGCCACCAGAATTTCGTACGCGCGCTGCATGGCGCGCAAGCTGGTGAACAACAAAAACGCACGCCCCTTGCTGGCTCCGATCAAAGGCAGTGCCGCCCGCACCACGGCCTCGGCATACGCCGGGCTGTTCGGCTCCGGCATTTCCTGGGGCACGTACAGCAGCGCCTGCTCCGGATAGTTGAATGGGCTGTCCCAGCAGGCGGTGCGCGCATCCGGCAGCCCCATTTCGGACTGGTAATGCGAAAAATCCCGCTTTACCGCCAGCGTGGCGGAAGTGAAAATCCACGCACGCGGGTGTCCACCGATCTGCCTTGAAAAAATTTCCGCGATTGACAGCGGCGTGGTATTGAACTGCACCGAATGATGAAAAATCTCCAGCCAGCGCACAGCGTTGTCATTGCCATCTTCGCCGGAAAGCGGAATGTTTGAATGCGGGGAAGCACTTTGCCACTTTCCAATCTTTTCCAGCAACTCCACCCCTCGCTGCCAACAGTTCTGCATTCCCTCACTGCGCTCTGCTTGTTTTTCCAGCAAGCTGCTTAGATGCTCAAGCTTTTCGGCCATCCGCTGCAAGGCAGGCGCAAATTCCTTGAAATCGGCGGCAGCGGTCGCGGGCATTCGCCCTTCCTGCTTGAATGCCAGGCGCAAGTCGCGCGCGGCCTTGTCCAGCGCGTCGGTGGTAGTGGGCAGCGCGGCAAAATCCTTGGCAGAAGCGGCAGACTCCAGCCGTGCATCGCGCGCCAAATCCAACAATTGCGAAGTCGAGACACTTTCGCCAAAAAACAGGCTGGCGGTTTCCGGCAATTGGTGCGCCTCGTCAAAAATCACCGTGTTGCAAGCGGGCAGCAGTTCTGCCACACCTTCGTCGCGCAGCATGACATCGGCAAAAAACAGGTGGTGGTTCACTACTACCACATCTGCTTCCATCGCTTCCTTGCGCGCCTTGAGTACGAAACACTCCTTGTGCTGCGGGCATTCCTGCCCCAGGCAATTGTCACGTGTCGAGGTCACTTGCATCCATACCGGCGCGTTTTCCGGAACATCAGCCAGACCGCTTTTGTCGCCAGACTGCGTCGCTTTCGCGTATTTGGCAATCTTGCCCAGATTGCGCACGTCTTCGCGTGTAGCAAAACGTCCTTCGGACAGCGCGCGCTCCAGATGATAGTGGCACACATAGTTCGCACGCCCCTTGAGCAGCGCCACCGAAACCGGCACCTTCAAGGCATCGCGCACCATGGGTAAGTCTTTCTGGAACAACTGGTCCTGCAGATTCTTGGTGCCAGTGGAAATAATCACCTTGCCGCCAGCAAGCAGTGCCGGCACCAAGTAGGCAAAAGTCTTGCCCGTTCCCGTGCCCGCTTCGGCAATGAGCTGGCCATTGGTGTTGATCGCCTCGGCAATCGCCTGAGCCATTTCCAGCTGTTGCGGGCGGCTGCGAAAATTCTCGATGTGTGCGGCAAGCGCGCCATTCCGGGAAAACAGGCAAACGAGTTTTTCTGGGGTGAGCAAGGCGGTTCAGCGGGAAGTGTTTGGGATGGAATGCATAAGGCTGTCAGATTTTACGCGAGTTCGAACACTGCTATTGTGTACGATTAGACGTTTTCCCTGTCCATGGCAATCCAGGCAGAATACTGTTTGACGCAGTCCCCATTATTTTGCTATAGTTTCACTCCTTCGCTGACGCGGGGTGGAGCAGTCTGGCAGCTCGTCGGGCTCATAACCCGAAGGTCGTAGGTTCAAATCCTGCCCCCGCAACCCTAATTCTGAAACCCGATTTCTGAACCTTGGGAGGCGCGTTCTTTAAAAGTTAGATAAGACAACCGACGAGTGTGGGTGCTCGTGCTGGGGAGCTGGGTG
>JACRAQ010000063.1 GCA_016213335.1 Nitrosomonadales bacterium | reverse complement strand
GCGGTGTTGAGCGATTCGATGGCTTCCATGTCCATGTGGTTGGTCGGCTCGTCCATCAGCAGCACGTTGGGCTTTTGCAACATGAGCTTGCCGAACAACATGCGACCTTTCTCGCCGCCGGACAGCACCTTCACTTTCTTCTTCACGTCATCGCCGGAGAACAGCAAACGGCCCAGCGTACCGCGCACCACCTGGTCGTCATCGGAAGGGCCGCGCCAATCGGTCATCCATTCCATCATCTGCTTGTCTTCGGCGAAATCTGCCGCATGATCCTGCGCGTAATAGCCGAGCCTGGCTTTCTCCGCCCATTTGACCGTGCCGTAATCCGGTGCCAGATCGCCCGCAAGGCAGCGCAACAGCGTGGTCTTGCCGATGCCGTTGGGGCCGATGATGGCGACCTTCTCGCCCGCGTCTATGCGGAAATTCACATTGGAGAACAGCATGCGGTCGTAGCCTTTCGCCAATTTTTCCACTTCCACCGCGACACGGTGCAGCTTCTCGCG
Source organism: Nitrosomonadales bacterium (assembly GCA_016213335.1). GTDB lineage: Bacteria > Pseudomonadota > Gammaproteobacteria > Burkholderiales > Gallionellaceae > VIKH01. Next base: position 4,228 of record JACRAQ010000063.1, on the reverse strand, counting down.
CTCATCGTATTCAAAGCGGATGAACGGGTACTGGCGGCTGGATGGCTTGATGTCCTCGACCTTGATTTTCTCGATCTGGCGCGCGCGCGAAGTAGCTTGTTTTGCCTTGGAAGCGTTGGCAGAGAAGCGCGCCACGAAGGCCTTCAGCTCCGCGATCTTCTCTTTGGCTTTGGCATTGTCTGCCGATTGCTGAGTGCGTGCCTGTGTGGAAGCCAGCATGTAGTCGTTGTAGTTGCCCGGATACACGGTGATCCTGCCGTAGTCCAGGTCGGCCATGTGCGTGCACACGCTGTTCAGGAAGTGGCGGTCGTGCGAGATGATGACCATGGTGCTGGTGCGCGCGTTGAGGATGTCTTCCAGCCAGCGGATGGTGTTGATGTCGAGGTTGTTGGTGGGTTCGTCCAGCAGCAGGATGTCCGGGTTGGAGAACAGCGCCTGCGCCAGCAACACACGCAATTTGAATCCGGGCGCGACTGCGCTCATCGGGCCGTCATGCAGCTCGATGGCGATGCCCAGGCCCAGCAACAGCTCGCCCGCACGCGCCTCGGCAGTGTAACCATCGTATTCGGCAAAGGTCGCCTCCAGATCGGCGGCGCGCATGTAGTCTTCCTCCGATGCGTCTGGGTTGGCGTAGATCGCATCGCGCTCCGACATCGCCTCCCACATCTCGGCGTGGCCCATCATCACCACATCCAGCACGCGCACATCTTCATAAGCGAACTGGTCTTGGCGCAGCTTGCCGAGCCGCTCGGTTCTGTCCAGCATCACTTCGCCGGAAGATTGTTCCAGGTCGCCGCCGAGGATCTTCATGAAGGTGGACTTGCCGCAGCCGTTGGCCCCGATCAGGCCGTAGCGGTTGCCGTCGCCGAATTTGACCGAGACGTTTTCGAACAGCGGTTTCGCGCCGAACTGCATGGTGATGTTTGCGGTAGATAACATGGCGATGCCTTGATTTTGAAGGCGCGCATTCTACCACTGCCTTACCCTCACCGGTCTCATGCAATCAGCCCGACGGTGCGGATGGGGCGCGGCCAAATGGCTTTCTGTCACCTGCATTCAGGATTTTTTGCCGCGAAACAAGTAGCAAGGAATAAAACCTGTCAGAACAGCTGCCTTGGCCTGGATAAACAGAGCCGGGGCAAGCCGCCCCGCCGCCATTTCCTGCTGGCTAAAATGGCCTGCTTGCCGTTGTATCAGGCGCTCACTTCAACCAGCCCTTGCGGTGGAAAAACCAGAACGGCAGCAGCACCGACAGCACCATCAGCATCAGCGCCAGCGGGTAGCCAATTTCCCACGCCAATTCCGGCATGTGCTGAAAATTCATGCCGTAAATGGATGCGATCAGCATGGGGGGCAACAGCGCCACCGATGCGACCGAAAACAGGCGCACGATCTTGTTCTGGTTGATGTTGATGAAGCCGACAGTGGCGCTCATCAGGAAGTTGATCTTGTCGAACAGGAAGGCGGTATGGCCATCCAGCGAGTCGATGTCCTGCATGACCTGCCGCGTCTCCTCCTGTTGCTCGGGGTTGAGCAGTTTGCTGCGCATCAGGAACGAGATGGCGCGGCGCGTATCCATCACGTTGCGGCGGATGCGCCCGTTCAGGTGTTCGGCCTGCGCGATGCTGGCCAGCGCGGCGGCGGCGCCTTTGTCGCTGAGCCGGGTCTTGAGCACGGCCTGGCTGACGCGCCCGAGATCGGCATACACTTCTTCCAGCGCGTCGGCGGAGAACTCCACATCCATCGAATACAGGTCTATCAGCACATCCTTGCAGTCCCCCACGGTGCCGGCCTGGGCGTGGGTATGCACGCGTAAGCGGTGGAATACCGGCAGATCCTCCTCATGCACACTGAACAGGGTTTCGCCGGACAACACGAAGGCCACGGCCACGCTCCGTGAATGGCTTTCCTTGCCGAGCAGGAAATCCGAGCGCAGGTGCAGCTCGTTGCCCTCCTCGTAGAAACGCGCGCTGGCTTCAATATCGCGCAGGTGTTCGGGCTTGGGCAGCGAAAAATGGTAATTCCGCTCTATCCAGGCGCGCTCCTCGTCGCTGGGCGAGACGGCATCAATCCAGACGGGATGGATGTCTCCTTCCTTCTCCAATTGGATCTGGTTCAGGCGGCCATTATTCAGTGTGAACGCGTTGAGCATGGTAGTAGCAACGGGTTGTGGCGATGGGTTTATGACGTAACAATTCAATCCGTCCTTGCTCTCCGGCTATCCCGCATTCCGGCCCGGCAGTCTGTGGGTGCATTCGACCGGCTGCGACAGTAATCGGGCTTCCCTCGCCAAGGCAGCGCTACTTCAAAATCTCCCCGCTAGCCATCAGCGGGGCGCGCAACAGATCAAAATCCCCGGGCGAAACATATTGCAGCAGCGGCTTTTCCTTGCCGCCCAGCGCCACATCGAGACCATGTTGCGGGTATAGCCAATGCACCGCGCCCGACTGGGTTTCCCGCACCCGTTCGGCAGGCGCGCCAAAACGCTTGGCCAGCACGGCTTCTTCCAGTTTTACGGCGGGCAGGTAGGCCAGGCTGGTGACGGGCGCCTGGCGCACTCGCGCAAGATCGTCCGGCGTCAAGGTGATGCGTTTGCCGCTCGGTGTGCTGTTCATGCGCAACCCCCTGCCGAACATACCTTGCAATTCTTCCTGGGATACCGCGACAGTCATCACGATTTTTGCTTTCAGCCCGTTGAGATTCACTTCTTCGATGAAGGCTTCGACCGCCATGTTTGCGCCGGCGGGTTTGAACAAGCTGATTTCGGCCTGTTCCTTAAATGCGCTTTCCGCATCGCCGAGCGTGTTTTTCCCCAACGTCACGCCAAAGATGCGGGTGGTATCCGGGGTCGGGTGCGTGATATTCCACGGCAGGGTCTCTTGGGTGTTGGCCGATTCATCGGGCAACATCAGGATGAGCAGCAGGGATGCAACGGCAAGCGCAACTACACCCGCTATTATTTTCTTGTCCACGCCCGGTCAATCTTCCTTTGGAGCCGGGTGCAGGGCCAGCGCGGCAGCCGGAATATTGCTTTTCTTGCATTGATGCTCGGCGTCGAATTCCAGGACGATCAGCACCAGCAAGGATGCCATGAACGGCAACTGGCCCAGGCCAAAAGCGAGTGACTTGGCGGCGATCGGCGAGAGGCCGGCCTTGGCACCACCCAGAAGCATCGCGGCGGTGAACGCGCCGGTGACGACAAACAATGCGAGGAACATGCGCGCGCGCCTGCCAGCCAGGATCATGTGGCACCGCACAAACCAGCAGGGCTCCCGCGTGAGCGCCTGCTTTGCCTTGAGCATGACGTAGCCGAGCGCGCCAAGGGAAAGCAGCGGCATCAACATCAGCGGGAGATAACTGCTCTTGATGAGGCTGAGCGCCAGGATAAGTATAAAAACGTGAACAACGATGAAATCGAACAGCAGCACCGAGTGCAAATGCTGGGCGCGCTTGATTTCTGCGGCACTCGCTTGATAGCTCATTTAATCTCCCGGCAGGGTGTTCCGGCAGCGCGATGCTCACTGGCCGCACCCGAAACATGGACGCACCAATAAAAAACCCCAATCCGCCCAGATTGGGGTAGTGTTGAAGCCCGCTGGCTTATTTGCTCGTGAACAGGTCCTTCAGCAGCCACAGGGAAAATATGACTGCGGCTATGAAGGTGCCAACTGCGGATATGGTTGCGATGAATGCCATCTGATTCTCCCGGTAACTGAAGTTCACTTCAAACGAAATGCCCGTGAATCGTAACATAATTTTCTTTGCCTGCAACGGTTTTTCCGGCAGTTTTCCGGCTTGCCGCCTGCCTGGTTGACCCCGGTCAATCTGCCGCTAACGGTCATGGCAAATATGCCCCGATGATGATACTTGCCATGCCCGTTTGCCCCCACCCGTGCGTGGTTGTTGCCGCTTCAGCGGCTTTACAACCACGGTTGCTACCCCTTGCGGGTGCAACCCTCCCCCTGGGGGAGAGGGGGCAAACGAATCGCTGCGCGAATTTCATGTTAAATGAAGCCGCTTGAACGAACGTAAAAATTAGCGATCCGGGACTATAGTAAACTGCAAATTCGAGATTGCGGATCATACCTATTGATGTTTCCATAATTCGTTACAGATTTTTCCCCCATCCCAACCCTTCCCCCGGTGGGAGAAGGGCTTGTCTTCCCTCTCCCTGCGGGGGAGGGATTGAGGGTGGGGGAGATTTTCCATTTGCGATGGCTCTGTCATG
>JACRAQ010000008.1 GCA_016213335.1 Nitrosomonadales bacterium | reverse complement strand
GGATCGCAGTCACGTCGAGGACGTTGCGGTAGGCGGTCTCGAAGGTGCGGATGCCACGTTCGCAGAAGATGATGTTGTGGTTGCCGCCCGCCGCGATGTATTCCGCCGACATCAGCCACTCGGAGATGGTCGCCGACATGCCGCGCTTGAGTATCACCGGCTTGTTGAGGCGCCCCACTTCCTTGAGCAGATCGAAATTCTGCATGTTGCGCGTACCGATCTGGATCACGTCCACGTCGTATTCCATGAATATCTCGATCTGGCGCACGTCCATCAGCTCGGTAACGATGGGCAACTTGTATGGTTTCGCCGCCTTGCGGAACATGTCCAGCCCTTCCTTGCCCTTGCCCTGAAAGGTATAGGGGCTGGTGCGCGGCTTGAACGCGCCGCCGCGCATCAGGCGGCAACCCGCCTCATGCACATATTTGGCGGACAAGTCCATCTGCTCCTGCGTTTCCACCGAGCATGGTCCGGCGATGATCTGGATTTGCTGGCCGCCGAGCGGAATGCCGCTGATATCAACGACGGTATTTTCCCTGTGCGATTCGCGCGAGACGATCTTGTACTGCTTGGCGATGTGCATCGCCGATTCGACACCGGGCAGCGAGGTGAACATTTCTACGGTCAACTGGCGTTCGTCGCCGATGGCGCCGATCACCGTGCGCTCGATGCCGCGCGAAATGTTGGCTTTAAGGCCAGCCGTTTCCAGCCGTTTCACTACCGCGCCGATTTCGGCGTCATTCACATCCCTGCCCATCACAATAATCATTTTATTTCCCCGATTGCACGCTGCAACGCAGCCAAAAATTTCTCATTCTCGCTTTCCAGCCCGATGCTCACGCGCAAATAATCCGGCATGTCGTAGCTGGCAATGGGCCGCACGATCACGCCCAGCTCCAGCAGGCGGCGGTACATGCGCGCCGCGCCCGCTATTTTGAAGCTGACGAAATTGCCGTACGACGGGATGAACTCCAGCCCCAGCTTGCGCAAGCCCGCCGTGATCTGCTCCATGCCGCGCCGGTTCAACTCGTTTGTTCTCCGCACGAAATCCTCATCCTGCAATGCCGCCACGGCGGCGGCCTGCGCTACGCTGTTGACGTTGAACGGCTGGCGCACGCGGTTCATCATATCGGCCACTTGTGCGTTGGCAAAAGCGTAGCCCACGCGCAATCCGGCCAGGCCGTAGGCCTTGGAGAAGGTGCGGGAAATGATGAGATTCGGGAAGTCGCGCAGCCATGGAACGGAGTCGTAGCGGCACGCTGCCGGCAGGTATTCGTTGTAAGCCTCGTCCAGTACCACCAGAATCTGCGGCGGCAGCGCGCGCAGAAAGTCCAGCAATGCGGCCGCATCCAGGAAAGTGCCGGTCGGGTTGTTCGGATTGGCGACAAACACCAGCCTGGCTTGCCGCTCGACAGCGGCTTTTAACATCGCTTTCAAGTCGTGGCCGAAATTAATGGCGGCCACACTGATTCCGGTCGCGCCCACCGCCTGTGTCGCCAGCGGATATACCGCGAAAGCATGGTCCGAATAAACCGCCTTGTCGCCCGCAGCGAGGAAGGCGCGCGCCGCCAGTTCCAGCATGTCGTTGGAGCCGTTGCCCAGCACGGTACGCGCATGCTCGACGCCGTAGCGCCCGCGCAGCGCTTCCTTCAACTCGAAACCGCTGCCATCCGGATACAGCGCGACAGTCTCCAGCGACTCCTGCATCGCCTTCACTGCCAGCGGGCTGCATCCGAGCGGATTTTCGTTGGATGCCAGCTTGACGATGCCGCTGACACCCAGCTCGCGCTCCAGTTCGGCGATCGGCTTGCCGGGCTGGTAGGGCGCGATGGCGCGGATGTAAGGTGGGGCCAGATCACTGTAATTCATAGTCTCAATCAACTCAAACCGGGTGCTGCAAAAAACTAAAACCACAATCAAGCCACAGAGATCACAGAGGGATCGGCGGTTTCACACGCTCTCTCGATTCATCCCAAAGGTGTATCAGCCTCTTAAATTGCACCCGTTTGCTTTTCTCTGTGGTCTCTGTGGCCAAATGTTTTTCTTAAGAACAAACGTGTCACGCAAGGCGACTCAACCTATACAGCCGCCGGATATGACCCCAGCACCTTCACAAATGCGGCAACCTGTTTCAATTCGGCCAATGCAGCGGCCACTTTGGCATCGGACTGATGGCCTTCGATATCCACATAAAACACATATTCCCATAGCCCGGAACGCGCCGGGCGGGATTCCAGTTTAGTCATGCTGACACCGTGCCTGGCAAGTGGCGCCAGCAGATCATGCACCGCGCCGGGGCGGTTCGCGGCGGACATGGCCAGCGAAGTCTTATCGCGCCCGGACGGTGCCACGTCCTGATCGCCGATTACCAGAAACCTCGTGGTATTGCGCGGGTCATCTTCGATATTTTCCGCCCGCACGGCGACGGCGAAACGCTCCGCCGCCTGCCTGCCCGCGATTGCGGCGCTGTGCGGTTGCCCGGCTGCCAGCCTGGCCGCCTCTCCGTTGCTTGCCACCGGAACCCGCGCGGCGTTCGGCAGGTTCGCGTTCAGCCAAACCTGGCATTGTCCCAGCGATTGCGGGTGCGAATAGACGCTCTTGATTCCAGCCAGTTGTGCCTCATTCGACAGCAGGCATTGGTGTACCGGCAACATCACTTCGCCGCATACCCTGAGGGGGCTTTGCAGCAGCAAGTCCAGCGAGCGGCCTATCGCGCCTTCGGTGGAATTTTCCACCGGCACCATCCCGTAGTTGGTGCCGCCGCTTTCCACCTCGCGGAACACTTCGTCAATCGAGGTACATGGCACGCCTTGGCTGGCCTGGCCGAAACGCTTGAGCACCGCCGCTTCGCTGAACGTTCCCGCCGGGCCGAGATACGCCACGGAAATCGGCGCTTCCAGGGCGCGGCATTGCGACATGATCTCGGTGAACAGCTGCGTGACGCTCTGGCCGGATAGCGGCCCGGCATTGACGTCGCTCACGCGCTGCAATATCTGGGCTTCGCGCTCTGGGCGCAGCACGGCCCCGTTCTTCAGATGGCCGATCCGTTGCGCCAGCGCGGCGCGCCGGTTCAACAGTTGGAGCAGATCGTCGTCAATGCGATCAATTTGCCCGCGACACCGGTTGAGTTCTTCATCCATGCTGTTTTGCGAATTCATTCATGAAGGCGACCAGAGCCTGCACCCCGGCAAGCGGCATCGCGTTGTAAATGGAAGCGCGCATCCCGCCGACGGAGCGGTGCCCCTTCAGTTGCAGCAAGCCGCGCGCATCGGCCTGTTTGAGGAATCCGCCATCGAGGGCGGCATCTTTCAACGTGAACGGCACATTCATGCGCGAACGGTCGGCCTGGTTTACCGGGCAGTTGTAGAAGCCGTTGCTGGCATCAATGGCGCCGTACAGCAATCTTGCCTTGGCAATGTTGGCCCGCTCCATCTCCGCCACGCCGCCCTGTTTTTTCAGCCACTGGAACACCAGGCCGGCCATGTAGATGCCATAAGTAGGCGGCGTGTTGTACATGGAATCGGCGTCGGCATGCACCTTGTAGTCCAGCATGGTCGGCGTGTTCGGCGCAGCCTGGCCAAGCAGGTCTTCGCGTACGATGATGACGGCGAGCCCCGCCGGGCCGATGTTCTTCTGCGCGCCCGCATAGATCAGGCCGAACCGTGACACATCATAGGTACGCGACAGGATGTTAGACGACATATCCGCTACCAGCGGCACGTTGCCGGTGTCCGGCACCCAGCCAAACTCCACCCCGCCTATGGTCTCGTTGGTGGTGTAGTGCAGATAGGCCGCATTGGGGTCGCGCTTCCAGGTATCGAAGCCGGGGGCATAGGTAAAGTTCCTGTCCGCACTGCTCGCCGCCTCGTTCACCTTGCCGAATTTCCTGGCCTCGCCCATGGCTTTTTTCGACCATTCGCCGGTATTGACGTAATCGGCGGAAGCCTTGCCGCGCAACAGGTTGAGCGGAACCATGGAAAACTGGAGGTGTCCCCCGCCTTGCAGGAACAGCACCTTGTAGTTCTTCGGAATTGCCATCAGCTCGCGCAAGTCAGCCTCGGCCCGGGCCTGGATACTCATGTATTCCTTGCCGCGATGCGACATCTCCATCACCGACATGCCGCTGCCGCGCCAGTCGAGCATCTCCTCGCGGGCCTGCTGCAACACCTCATGCGGCAATACCGCCGGGCCAGCGCTGAAGTTGTAGATTGTCATAAAACTTCCTTGTGAATGGGGAAAGGGGAAGAGAGAAGGGTGAAAACCGGCGATCCCGACTTT